>NZ_JBHUZJ010000096.1:0-31122 GCF_042667685.1 Streptomyces sp. NPDC057302
CTTCAGGGGCGCGGGGAACTGCGCGCTCAGCCCACGGCGGCGGTCAGTCGCGCAACAGCCCCCAGCAGCACCCCACCAGGCGCTAGAGCAGCTCCCGCAGCTTCTCCGCCAGGAGATCCCAGCGCCACTTCTCCTCGACCCACTCCCGCCCTCGCTCCCCCATGCGCCGACGCAACTCCCCGTCGCCGAGCAGGGTGACGATCCGGTCGGCGGCGGCCTCCGGGGACCCGCCCCGCACGACCCACCCCGTCTCACCGTCGAGCACCGCGTCCGGCGCCCCGCCGGAGTCACCGGCGACCACGGGAAGTCCGGTCGCCGAAGCCTCCAGGTAGACGATCCCGAGGCCCTCCACGTCAAGGCCGCCCCGCCGGGTACGGCACGGCATCGCGAAGACGTCACCCGCCCCGTAGTGCGCGGGAAGCTCCTCCCACGGCACCGCCCCCGTGAAGCGGACGGAGTCCGAGACGCCGGTCTCGGCCGCCAGCTTCCGCAGCTCCTTCTCGTAGGGGCCGCCCCCGACGACCAGCAGCACCGCCTCGGGCTCCCGGGCCAGAATCCGTGGCATGGCGAGGATCAGCGTGTCCTGGCCCTTGCGCGGCACGAGCCGCGAGACGCACACCACGACCGGCCGGTCCGTCAGGCCGAGGCGGGCCCGCACGGCGTCCCCGCCCGATCCGGGGTGGAAGGTCTTCTCGTCGACGCCCGGCGGCAGTTGGACCATCCGCCCGGCCGCCGCGGGCGACAGCGCGGCGGCGATGCGCGAGCGCGTGTACTCACCCAGATAGGTGATCGTGTCCGTCGACTCGCCGATGCGGCCGAGCAGTTGGCGTGACGCGGGCAGCTGCGCCCACCCCGCCTCGTGTCCGTGCGTCGTGGCGACGAGCCGCCTCGCGCCCGCCTTGCGCAGCGCCGGGGACATGAGGCCAAGGGGCGCCGCCGCCCCGAACCACACCGACTCGCAGCCGTGTTCCCGCAGCAGCGAGACCGCGCGCCGCGTGACGCGCGGGGTCGGGAGCAGCATCGTCGTGGGGTCGCGTACGACCTTGAAGGGCTGCTCCGCGTCGAAGGCGGCCGTCGCCTCGGCGCCCTCGCGTCCCCGCTTCCACGTGGAGGCGTAGACGACGAGCTGTTCGGGGTCCAGCCGCAACGCCATGTTGTGCAGGAACGCCTGGATGCCACCGGGCCTGGGCGGGAAGTCGTTCGTGACGATCAGGGTCTTGTGCATCGTCGCCGACAGTACCCAAAGCCCGACGGGGCGCGGGACGGCCCCGCCTCTTGGCCCATTCACGGCCGGGCCCGGCATCATGGCTACCGAACCACAATGAAGTAGCCGAAAAGGGGCGTGGTGCGTGTGGTGCGGATCCTGACCGTCTGGGTCCTGACCAGGACGGTGCTGCTGCTCTGCGTCTTCAAGGTGCTCACCGCCCCGGGACCCGACGTGACCAGCGACGTCGCCGTCATCTACCAGGGCTGGTACGAGGTCCTGCGCACCGGCACCTTCCCCCTCGACGACGTCACCTGGCAGTACCCGCCCGCCGCCGCCCTCGCGGTCCTCTCCCCCGCCCTGCTGCCCTTCGTGGACTACACGTCCGCGTTCTTCGTGCTCGCCTTCCTCGCCGACGCGCTCGTCTGCGGACTGCTCCTGTACACGGGCCGGCGGCCCGGCAAGTCCCTGCGGGGAGCCTGGGTGTGGGTCGTGGGCGTGGCGCTGCTCGGGCCGACCGTGTACGCCCGTTACGACGTGATGGTCACGGCCGTCGCGGTCGCCTCGCTGCTCGCCGGGGCGCGGCACCCCCGCACGATGGGGGCGCTCGCGGGGTTCGGGGCGCTGCTCAAGGTGTGGCCCGCCCTGCTGCTCATCGGCACGCCACGCGCGCGTGCCACCCGCAGTTCCTGGGGCGCGGCGCTCGCCACCGCCGCCGGCCTGACCCTCGCCTTCCTGGTGACGATGCCCGGCGCGCTGGCCTTCCTGACCTTCCAGCGCGACCGCGGCACCGAGGTCGAGTCGCTGGGCGCGCTCGTCTTCCATGTCGCGCGGCACCTCGGCTGGCAGGGCGACGTGCAGCTCAACTACGGCTCGGTGGAGTTCCTCGGCCCCTACGTCCCGCTGGTCAGCACGCTGGCGCAGGGCCTCTCCGCGGCGGCCCTGTGCTGGCTGCTCGGGTGGCGGCTTCGCGCGCGTGTCTGGTCGGCGAGCACGGTCGCGGACGCGGCGTTCGTCGCCGTACTGCTGTTCACGGCGACGAGCCGGGTGATCAGCCCGCAGTACCTGCTGTGGCTGGTCGGGGTCGCCGCCGTGTGCATGGCGTTCCGTGCGAGCCGCATGCTGCTGCCCGCGCGCCTGGTGCTCGCGGCCACGTGCGTCACGTTCCTGGAGTTCCCCATCTGGTTCTCGCACGTGGTGGCGAGCGATCCGCTGGGCATCGCCCTGCTCCTCGTACGCAACGGCCTGCTCGTCGCGGCGGCGCTGATCGCCTGCCGGAACCTGTGGCGCCGGACGGTGTCCGAGCCGCGGGCCCGTGAGCGCGCTTCGGAGGCCGCGGAGGTCAGCCGAGCTCCGCGCGCAGATACGTACGCCACCGCGCCGTGAACTCCTCCTGTGTGGTGTCCAAGACGTCGCTCAGCGCGTCCTCGACCGCACCGGGCCGCTTCTTGTGCGCGCCGACCGCTTCGTAGAAGTCCGTCAGCCGCTCCTCGCCCCACTGGTCGGCGATCATCCGGCAGGCGAGCCAGGACCCTTCGTAGGCCTGGGCCAGCTTTCCCGCGTCCCCGCTGAAGCCGAACGCGTCGTCCTCGGGGAGCGCGCCGGGCAGTTGCTCGCGCTGGACGGCGCGGCGCAGCTCGGGGGCGGCCTGCAGGGCGGTGCGGCCCGTGCCGCGGTAGCCCACCCAGTCGGCGAAGCCTTCGGAGAGCCACAGCGGGGTCGCCGGTGAGGTGTGCGCGCGGGTCGCGACGTGGGTCGTCTCATGCGTGAGGACGACCTGCTTGCCGAAGTCCCCGAGCACGCCGTACGCCTCGGGGTTGACGATGATCCGGTCCGCGGGCGCCGCCCCGGAGTCACCCGCCTCGCCCGTGGTCACCGCCGCGATCCCCTGGTACCCGGAAGCGGGCGCCCCGAGCAGCCCCGCCATGCCGTCCAGGGACCTGGGCACCAGGACGACGACCCGCTGCGGCCACTTCCCCGGCCACGCGTCCCGCACCAGCGGCACCGCACGGTCGGCGAGGTCCGCGTACTCGCGCAGCGTCTCCTCGACCCGCTCGCTGCGCCCGATGCCGAGCACGAGGCTGTGAGCGCCCCGTACGGACGCGACCGGCCCCTGGTCCCAGAGTTGCTGCGTGGCCTTCTTCGCGGGGCGCTCAGCGGCGACGTACCACCGTCCGTCGCGCTCCTGGAGCGTGAGCGTGCGCGAGGTGGTGAGCGGCTCGCTGTCGTAGCCCTTGATCCGGTACCGCAGGTCCGCGGTCGCCGTGGCCCGCGCGCCGCTGCGTTCGAAGCCCGTCAGGCGGTACTCCCAGGAGTCGAGCGGCACCTCGCGGAGGTTGTCCCAGGCCTCGGCCTGGCGGCCCGTCGCGCGGTACGCCTTCGCGTCCCGGTCGAGCACCGCCTGCGCGCGCCGGTCCAGCAGCCTGCGCACGTCCCCGGGCGCGACATCGGGCGCCGAAGGACCGCCGCACCCGACGAGCAGGGCGACACAGATTCCAAGGACCCACGACCCACGCCCGCGACCAGCCACGTTGCCGATCGTACGGGCAGCGGGCCGCGGGCGGCCGGTCAGATCCGCGTCACCGACGACACCGGCATCATGCCGACCGGGTCGTAGCGCACGGGCGCTCCGGGGTAGGGCGCGTGCACGACCTGGCCGTTGCCCATGTACATCCCGATGTGGCTGGCGTCGTCGCGGTAGGCCACCAGGTCACCGGGCCGCGCCTGGGACAGGGGCACCTGCTGCCCCGCGTACCGCTGGGCCTGCGAGGTGCGCGGCAGGCCTACGCCCGCCTGGGCGTACGACCACTGGGTGAGGCCCGAACAGTCGAAGCCGGAAGGACCGTTGGCGCCCCACACGTAGGGCTTGCCGACGGCCGAGCGTGCCGCGGCGATGGCGGCGGCGGCGCGCGAGGAGGACGCCGCGGTGCCCCCGAGGTCCGGCATGTCGTCGCGTCCCGAGCGCGACGTCCTGTCGTAGGACTCCCGGTCCCGCGAGGACAGCGAGTTGAGCAGCTTGCGCGCCTTGGCGAGCTTGTGCTCGACGCTGCGCTTGTGGCGGGCGACCGCGGTGCGGCTCTTCTCCAGCTCGGAGAGCTTGTGCCCGGCCTCCGTGCGCTCCTGGGCGAGGCTGCGCTGGGCCTTCTGCAGATCCGTCAGTTCACCGGCCTGGCGGAGGCTGATGCGGTCGAGGGCCGCCGCCTTGTCCAGATAGCCGTCGGGGTCGGAGGAGAGCACCAGGGCGAGGGCGGGGTCGATGCCGCCCGAGCGGTACTGGGCCCCGGCGAGCGAACCGAGGGCGCCGCGCATGGTGTTGATGCGCTCCTGGCCGCGGGCGACGCTGTCCTTGGCCCGCTCGACCTGCTCCCGCAGCGTGTCCGCGCGCTCGTCGGCCTTGTTGTACGCCTCGGTGGCCTTCTCGGCCTGCTCGAAGAGGCGGTCCACCTTGGCCTTGGTGGTGGTCGGGGTGTCCTGCGGTGCGGCGCCCGCCGGTGTGGCGGCGAGGGCGGCCGCGGCGGTGGCCGCGGCGGCTGACAGGACGGTTACGCGCGTGCTCCGGTCCAGACCGGACAGCGCGGGACGACGATGGGACCCCACGGGAAGCCGCTCTCCCTCCGCTGACGGACCCCCGGACGACGAACGAACCGGGGGAAAGTCCCCCCGATCCGTCGGGGGAATGCGCGCGACAGTAGCCGTGGGATCGCGTCACGGCCAAAGACCCGGCCGTGCACACAACGTGACGCCCCGCCGGAGACGCAGGTCACCGACGGGGCGCGGGGTCAGCGGGAGTTGCCGTAATTCGCCCGTTTGGGCGGCACTCCGGTCGTTTCAGATGCGGACGCCGAACTGGAAGGAGCCGATGGTGGACATCGACTCGTAGCGCACCACGGCACCGGGCTTCGGGGCGTGCAGGACCTGGCCGTTGCCCGCGTAGAAGCCGACGTGCGCGAGGCTGTTGAAGAACACCAGGTCGCCGGGCTTCAGCTCGCCGCGGCCGATCTTCGTGCCGTCGTTCTGCTGGGTGTACGTGGTCCGGGTGATCTGCACACCGGCCTGGTTGTACGCCCACTGGGTGAGGCCCGAGCAGTCGTAGGAGTTGGGGCCGCTGCCGCCGGAGACGTAGGGCTTGCCGAGCTGGGTCGCGGCGGCGCTCAGGGCGGCCTGGCCGCGCTGCGATGCCGGGACCTCCTTGCCGAGGTCCACGCGGTCGCCGGCGTCGCGGCTGGCGCGGGTCTCCTTGGCGGCGAGGGCCTGCTTCTCCTTGGCGGTGAGCGTGTTGAGCAGCTGCTGCGCGGCGCCGAGCTTGCTCTGGACTTCCTTCTTCTTCTTGCCCAGTTCCTTGCGCGTGTCGGCGAGGTCCTTGAGCTTGTCGGAAGCCTCCTTGCGCTCCTGCGCGAGGGTCCGCTGCTTCTCCTGGACCTTCTTGAGCGCCTCGACCTGCTGACCGCTCAGCTGGTCCATGGTGGACGCCTTGTCCAGGTAGTCGTCCGGGTCGGCGGAGAGGAAGAGCTGGACGGAGGGGTCGAGGCCGCCGGAGCGGTACTGCGCGCTGGCCATCGAACCGAGGCCGCCACGCAGGTCATTGAGGTCCTCCTGGCCGCGGGCGACCTTGTCCTGAAGCTCGCCGATCTCCTTCTCGAGCTTCTCCTGCTTCTCCTTGGCGCCGTTGTACCGGTCGGTGGCCCGGCCCGCGTCCTCGTAGAGCTTGTCGACCTTGGACTTGACCTCGTCCTTGCTCGGCTTCTCACTCGGCGTCGCGTTGGCCGCCTGGGAGGTGAGTGCGACGGCAGCGGCGGCGGTCGCGGTGAGCACGGTCACGCGCGCGCGGCTCGGCTGCTTGGGTCGACGGTGGGACGCCACGAAGGCGGCTCCTTCTCCTCCAGCCGCCTACCGAGATCCGGTGGGCGGGTACCACCGCTGCCACCCCGGATGGGTGATCAACCGAGCGGAGGTTCGAGGCGAGACCCTAGTGACCTTCTTGTGATCAGTTCAAATCCTGACGGCCAAAAAGTGGGGTGCGGGGTGCATATTTTACCGATAACGCACAGGCGGTAATGATGAATTGACACTGCGTTGCACGATCGATGCCCCAATTCGGGCATAGGGAACAGGAGTTACGTGGTGCCCCTTAGCCCCGCGAAAGCGGCGTGCGTCAGCCGCGCGAAAGCCGCTTCAGGAGGACGACCGAGGCGACCGGACGCGCCCCCGCCTTCGCGATCCCGTCGGCCACCTCGCGGTCGGTCGAGACGACGACCACCGGACGCCCGGGAGGCTCCGCGCGCACCAGCTGGCGGATCAGTTCGTCCGCGGTGACGCCCGCCTTGGAGAACAGCACCCGCACCCCGCGCGGCGGCGCGAGCAGCACCGGCGCGGCGAGTTCGGCCCCGTCGAAGACACAGGTCATCTCGGCGCCCGTCTGCGCGGCGAGCTGCGAGAGCGAGCCGAGCAGGCGCAGCCGCTGTTTCTCCAGGGGCATCGTCGGATAGCCGGTCTTGGTGACGTTGTAGCCGTCCACGACCATGTGCGCCTGCGGCAGCGCGAGCAGTTGGTCCAGGATCGCCGGGTCGTTCTCGGAGAGCGCGCGGGCGGCGATGTCCTTGGGGGTCATGCGCCCCGGCTCGACGGCGTCCACGGTCTCGGCGGGCCGCACGGAGACGGGCGGCAGGGCCAGTTCGCGGCGCAGCCCCTGGGCGGATTCCAGGACCGTGTCGAGCAGCAGCCGCACCCGCATGTCCTCGACGCTGCGGCCCTCGCGCGCGGCCCTGCGGCTGGCCTCCAGGGCGGCCTCGGTCTCGCTGAGCCGCGCCTTGAGCCGCCGGGACTCGCTCTCGGCGGCGGACAACTGCGCCTGCCCCTCGGCCCGTGCGGCGTCGGACTCGGCGGCGGCCTTGCGCAGGGCCGCCTCGCCGCGCTTGACGTCGCTGAGGGCGCCGCGCAGCTTGCGATGCATCGATTCGGCTTCCTTCTTCGCCGACTCCAGCTCCGTGCGCAGCCGTTCGGTCTCGGCCTTCGTATGGCCGCGGGCCGCGGAGAGTTCCTCGCGCAGCCGTTCGAGCTCCGCCCTGGTCTCGTCGTCGACGCGCTCGGCGTCCGCCCGCTGGGCCTCCTCGCCCGCGGCGGCCACCAGCTTCACCCAGCCGGTGGGACGCAGCACATAGGCCGCGGCCGCCACGTCGAGGGGGTCCGCGGCCGGGGGTGGTGAACCCGCGTCCAGGGCGCCGGTGAGCTCTGGCTGCGTCTCTCTGAGACGTTCGCCGATGCGCTGCCTGAAGAGCGGATCGCCCTCCAGGGCGGTCGCCATGGCGTTGCCCGCGAACTTCGTGCGCCGGGTCGGCGTGAAGCGGGCGTACTGCCGAAGCTGTGCGGGCAGTTCGCTGACCGTGAGCCCGCCGAAGCCGTCCGAGACGATCTGGACGACCCGCCGGCGCACTCCGTCGGGCAGCGGACGGTCGAGCACCTCAGCGGTGCCGTCGTCCGGCTCCCCGCTTGCGCTCTCCACCATCCGTCACCCCACTACCTGTGCGGGTCCCGCTCCCTCAGGAGCCGGCACCCGGCCTGTCCACGAGTTCCACCTGGTCCACCGCGTTGCACCAGCGGCAGCGCACCGACTCGATGGTCTCACTGACCACCTCGCGTTCCTCGACGTTCGACTCACCGGCCAGGTCGAGGTGCACATATTCGACGACCTTCGACGAACGGGTCACGTCGAAACGCGTGAGGTTGCCGCAGAGGGCGCAGCGCCACCGGGTGGTGTCGGTCGGCAGAGGAACCGTCATCGTGGCTGTTCGCTTTCCTTCGGAATTCCATGGTGCGTGGTGCCCGTAACCCTAAGGCCTGTAAGGGTCTCCATGCGGCGGCCTCCCACGCGGCGGGGCGGTCTGTACGGTTTGCTGCGCTTACGTCATGCTCTGTTCATGATCAAGACATGGGGTACGACGGCGGGCCGGATGATCAGGGGCCAGTCCGCCCCGGTGACGTACGGCCTGATCGCCGCCTGTTCTCTGGTCTTCCTGATCTCCCCGGTGTCAGGGCTCAACCCGGCCTACGGCACGGGCGACGAGCTCCTCGCCGCCCAGCAGGCCTACTTCGAGCGCTGGGGCGTGGTCCCCTCGGAGCTGTTCAGCGGGGCGCCGCGACCCGTGCTCGCCCCGGCCACCGCGCTCTTCGTGCACGGCAGCTGGCTCCATCTCCTGGGCAACATGCTCTTCCTGTACGTCTTCGGGGCGATGGCGGAGGAGCGGATGGGGCACCTGCACTTCGCGCTCTTCTATCTCTGCAGCGGCTATCTGGCCCTCTTCGCCTACGCGGTCGCGCACGCGGGATCCGACCAGACCCTGGTGGGCGCGTCGGGGGCGATCTCCGCGGTGCTCGGCGCCTTCCTGAGCCTCTTCCCGAAGGCGCGGGTCACCAGTCTCTTCCCGTTCCTCTTCTTCCTGCCGCTGCGCTTTCCCGCGTGGCTGGTGCTGCCGTTCTGGGTGACGCTCCAGTGGCTGGCCGCGCTGCAGGGCGGCCAGGGTCCCGGTGTCGCCTATCTGGCCCATCTCGTGGGATTCTCGCTGGGCTTCCTCTACGCATGGGTGCGGTATGGCAGGAGGGCTAAAGTGAAGGAGCCAGTACCGGCCACAGAGGGAGACAGTCAGCCGTGATCACCGCGATCGTGCTCATCAAGACCAGCGTGGACCGGATCCCGGAGATCGCCGAGTCGATCGCCGCCCTCGACTGCGTCAGCGAGGTCTTCTCCGTGACCGGTACGTACGACCTGATCGCCATGGTGCGCGTCGGCCGCCACGACGACCTGGCCGACATCATCCCCGGCAGGATCAGCAAGATCCCGGGTGTGGAGGGCACGGACACGCACGTCGCGTTCCGCACGTACTCGCAGCACGACCTCGAAGCGGCGTTCGCGATCGGCCTCGACTCCTAGGCGTCCGCACGTCCCGGGCGTCGGCACGCGGTTGCCGGATGGATGAGGGTTTCTTCATCTGCCGCTCATGCTGCTGAGGCGGTACGCCCCGCACGCTCACCGTCATGGTCTTCACCCACCGCATGGCCGCTCTGGCCGCCGTCGTGGCGATCCCGCTCGGCATCGCCGCGACCAGCTATGCCCTGACCGACAGCCCCGAGCCGCCCAAGGCCCCGCCCAAGGTGGAGCTGGAGAGCGGCTCCACCTCGTCGTCCCCGTCCCCGTCCCCGCCCTCGTCGAAGCCCGCCGCTCCCCGGCCGACGCCGAGCGACGAGACGGTGTCCCCGCCGCCGGTGAGCGAGAATTCGCCAGGCGATGACAACAGCGACAACAGCGACAACGACGACGGCAACGAAGGAAGCGGCCAGGGCGACAACGACGACGACGGCCCCGGTGACGACGGCTGAGCGCCCGCACCGCTGGATATCCGCCCGTGTCCGCATCCTGCTCTGGCTGCTCGTGGTGATGGCCCTCGCGCTCACCGCCGTCGCGGCCACCACGCGTTCCGTCCTGCTGCGCGACGTCGACCACCGCATCGACCGGCTGCTCGCCCAGGAGACCGCGGAGTTCACCAACCTCGCCCGCGAAGGGGTCGACCCGCACACGGGCGAGAAGTTCACCGCTCCCGATCCCCTCCTGCGCCTCTTCCTGTCCCGGCAGTACGCCGACCCCGACGAGGAACTCCTGGGCCTGGTGGGCCGCCGCGGCAAGGCGCCCGCGAAGAAGGAGCAGTCGCGCGAGCCGCGGATCGACCATCCGCTCGCCGAGGACAGCGCGGCGCTGCGTACGGTCTTCGAGTCCCCCGACGCGACCGGCACCCTGCACCGTGAGGGCGGCGAGGTCCGCTGGGCGAAGGTGGAGATCGCGGCGAGCGCGGGCCATCCGGCGGCGGCGTTCGTCGTGGGCTTCCACCCGGCGGGCGAACAGGCCAAGGCGGGCGACGTGTTCACCATGCTGCTCGCCATCTCCGGGGTGGCGCTCCTGATGACGACGGGCATCGGCTGGGCCGTGGCCGGGCGCATCCTCAAGCCGGTGCGTCTGGTGCGTACGACCGCCGCGCAGCTCACCGAGCAGGATCTGACCCGGCGCATCCCGGTGCAGGGAAAGGACGACATCGCGGCGCTCGCCGAGACGTTCAACGCGATGCTCGACCGTCTGGAGCGCGCGTTCGCCGCGCAGCGCGAGTTCGTCGACGACGCCGGGCACGAGCTGCGCACGCCCATCACCATCGTGCGCGGCCATCTGGAGCTGATGGGCGACGACCCGGGAGAGCGCGAGGAGACGGTCCGGATCGTCATGGAGGAGCTCGACCGGATGAGCCGCATCGTCGAGGACCTCCTCCTCCTGGCCAAGGCCGAGCGCCCCGACTTCGTCACCCCGGAGCCGGTACAGCTCGCCGAGCTGACCGCGGACGTCTTCGTCAAGGCGCGGGCGCTAGGCGACCGTGACTGGAAGCTGGACCAGGTGGCCGACGGCGAGTCAGCCCTCGACCCGCAGCGCATCACCCAGGCGATGGTCCAGCTCGCCCAGAACGCCGTCCAGCACACCGTCCCCGGTCAGCGCATCGACATCGGTTCACGCGCCGCGGCGGGCCGGATCGAGTTGTACGTCGCCGACAGCGGACCCGGCGTCCAGGCGCAGGACGCCGCGGTGATCTTCGAGCGCTTCCGGCGCGGCACCGCACGCCGCGGGGCCCGCGCCACCGGCGCCGGACTCGGCCTCGCCATCGTGCGCGCGATCGCCGAAGGGCACAGCGGGCAGGTGGAGCTGCGGCCCACCGAAGGCGGCGGCGCCACCTTCGTACTCGTACTGCGAGAAGGACTGCGAGAACAGGAACCAGGACTGCCATGAACCGGATTCTCATCGTGGAGGACGAGGAGCGCATCGCCTCCTTCGTCGAGAAGGGCCTGCGCGCCAACGGCTTCACCACCAGCGTCGTCGGGGACGGCGAAGCGGCCTACGACTACGCCCTGACCGGCAACTTCGACCTGGTCGTCCTGGACATCGGCCTGCCCGGCGTGGACGGCTTCACGGTCCTGCGGCAGTTGCGCGAGGCCCGCGTCAGCACGCCGGTCATCGTGCTCACGGCACGCGATTCGGTCCGGGACACGGTGGCGGGCCTCGAAGGCGGCGCCGACGACTGGATGACCAAGCCGTTCCGCTTCGAGGAGCTGCTCGCACGGGTGCGCCTGCGGCTGCGCACGGCGGCTCGGGCGCCGGAGGTGACGGTGCTGCGCAGCGGGGAGCTGACGCTGGATCTGCGTACGCGAAGGGCCCGTTCGGACGAGCGGACGGTGGATCTGACGGCACGTGAGTTCGTGCTGCTCGAACTCTTCCTGCGCCATCCGGGCCAGGTGCTCTCGCGGGAGCAGATCCTCTCGCACGTGTGGGGCTACGACTTCGACCCCGGGTCCAACATCGTGGACGTGTACGTACGGGCGCTGCGCAAGAAGCTGGGCGCGGAGCGGGTGGAGACGGTGCGCGGGATGGGCTACCGGCTGCCGGGGTGAGCGGCTGCGTCGGGAGCCGTGGGTGAACTTCCCTTCATCAACGGCTCATTAAGGGCTCACCGCCGGGCCCCAGGCTCGTCGTGTGACCTTGAATCCGCGCCGGGCCATCAGCTTGTGCGTCGCGCTGAGCCTGTGCGCGCTGCTCCTGGTGCCCGGCAACTTCCCCGGCCTGAGCGGCGACGCGCGGCTCACCCTCGCGGTGTTCGCCCTGGCGACCTGTGCGTGGATCAGTACGCCCATCGACGACACGTACATCGCGCTCGGCGCCGGGCTCGCGCTCACCGCGACCGGCGTGATCAGCAGCGACACGCTCTTCGGCACCCTCGGCGACGAGACGGTCTGGCTGCTGATCTGCGCCTTCGTGCTCGCTGCCGCGGTGGCCCGCAGCGGACTCGCGGGCCGGGCCGCGGCCTTCCTCGTCAGCGGCGCCCGCTCCGTAAGGCAGTTGACGCATCTGACGACGGCCGCCCTGGTCGTCACGGCCTTCGCGGTGCCCGCCACGTCGGGCCGCGCCGCGCTCGCCCTGCCCGTCTTCCTCGCCCTGGCCAAGGTCTTCGCCGACCGCAAGCGCCTGGTGGTGATGCTGGCGCTGCTCTTCCCGACGGTGATCCTGCTCTCCGCGGTCGCGACCCTGATCGGCGCCGGCGCGCACCTGATCACGGTGTCCGTGCTGTGGGAGGCCACCGGGGAGCGGATCGGCTTCACCCAGTGGATGCTGCTCGGGCTGCCGCTCGCCGTCGCCTCGTCCCATCTGGCGGCGGAGGCCGTCCTGTTGACGACGACTCGGCGCGCGGACCGCGAGGGCCCGGTCCACATCACCGTCGAACAGCTCCAGGAGCACAGCGAGCAGCCGGTGACCGGAGCCTGGGAGCCCGCGGAGACCCGCTGCGCGCTGCTGCTGGCCACGGTGGTCGCGCTCTGGTGCAGCGAGCCCCTGCATCAAGTGCCGCCCGCGGTGGTCGCGTTGATCGGCGCGGTCGTCGCCTCGTCCCCCGCGCTCGGCACCGTACGCCTGAAGGACGCGCTGAAGACGGTGCCGTGGGCGCTGCTGCTCTTCATGGCCGCGACCATGGCGATGGGTGTCGCGCTCGCCGCATCGGGGGCGGCGAAGTGGCTGGTGGGCGGGGTCCCGCTCGATGTGCCGCCCTGGCTCTTCCTGACCGTCGTCGTGGCGGTGAGCACGGCCGCGCATCTGGTCCTGCAGTCCCGCTCGGCGCGCTCGTCCGTCCTGGTCCCCCTGGTCGTCGCCGCGGCCGTGGGCGCGGGCGTCAACCCGGTGGCCGCCGCGCTCGCCTCCACCGCGGCGGCCGGCTTCTGCCACACCCTGCCCGCCTCCGCGAAGCCCGTCACGCTCTTCGCCGACATCCCCGGCACTCCCACCTACACCCCGCGCGACCTGCTGCGCCTCTCCGCGGTCCTCGCGCCGCTGACCGCCGCGCTCGTCCTGCTGTTCGCCGTCGCGCTGTGGCCCCTGCTCGGCGTGCCCCTCCGCTGAACCCGCCCTTGAATCCACTCTGGAGACCGCCATGCTGACCCGTTTCGCCATCGCCCCCAGCGGCTTCAAGGAGTCCCTGTCCGCGCAGTCCGCGGCCGAGGCCATCGCCGAAGGAGTACGCCGTGTCGTGCCGCACGCGCAGACCGACCTGATCCCCCTGGTGGACGGCGGCGAGGGCACCGCGCGCTCCCTGGCCGCCACCGGCGGCGGCCGTCTGGTCGCCCTTCCCGCCACCGGTCCCGTGGGCCAGCGGATCGGCACGCACTTCGCGCTGCTGCCTTCCGGCGTCGCCGTGGTGGAGATGGCCGCGGTCGCGGGGCTCTCGCTGGTCCCGCGCGATCTGCGCGATCCGGGAGCCACGACGACGTACGGCGTGGGCGAGCTGATCAGGGCGGCGCTCGACACCGGCGCCCGCCGCATCCTGGTGGGCTGCGGCGACTCCGGCACGTCGGACGGGGGCGCGGGCGCGCTGCAGGCGCTCGGCGCCCGGCTCCTGGACGTGGACGGCTGGGAACTGCCGCGCGGCGGCCGTGAGTTGACCCGCCTGAGCCGCATCGATCCCTCGGGCCTCGACCCCCGCCTGAGGGACACCGAGATCCGCGTCGCCTGCAACCCCTTCAACGTCCTGACCGGCGAGCGCGGCGTCGCCCGCGTCTTCGGCCCCCAGAAAGGCGCGACGCCCACGCAGGTCGAACAGCTCGCCGCGGCCCTGGAGCACTGGGCGCACATCCTGACCCGCGACCTGCGCGGCACGGCGGACCTCTCCCAGGGCCCCGGGACGGGCGCGTCCGGCGGCCTGGGAGCCGGTCTCGCCGCCATCGGCGCCCAGCTCCTGCCCCGCTTCGACGTCCTGCTCGACCACCTGGACCTGGACAGGCGCCTGGCCCGCGCCGATCTCGTCGTCACCGCCGAGGGCGCCCTGGACCACCAGACGCCGCGCGGCAAGATCCCCGCCGAAGTGGCCCGGCGCGCCAAGCGGTTCGGCCGCCCGGTCCTGGTCCTCGCGGGCACGATCGGCCGGGGCGCGCACCACGTACGCGCGGAGGGCGTGGACGCCTACAGCGCGATCCTGCCCGCGCCGGTCTCGCTCACCGAGGCGCTCGGGCGTGGCGCCGAGTTCCTCACCGACGCCACCGAGCGCGCCCTGCGGATGATCGTCCTGGGCTCACGCCTGAGGGGACGGCCCTTGGTTCAGGCGGCGTTGGTGTCCGGCACGCAACGACCGTCCTCCGTACGGTAGTTCCAGCGCGCACCGTCCGCCACGAGCTCCTTGACGGCGCGCACGAAACGCTCCACGTGCTCGTCCGGGGTGCCCGCGCCGAAGCTCACGCGGATCGCGTTCAGCGACTTCTCGCCGGGCGCGGCCTCGGGGGCGCCGCACTCGCCCTGGGTCTGCGGGTCGCTGCCGAGCAGGGTGCGCACCAGCGGGTGGGCGCAGAAGAGGCCGTCGCGTACGCCGATGCCGTACTCGGCGGAGAGCGCGGCGGCGAAGTGCGAGCTGTTCCAGCCCTCCACGACGAAGGAGATGACGCCCACGCGCGGCGCGTCGTCCCCGAAGAGCGAGAGCACCTTCACTGCGGGCACCTCGGCGAGGCCCTCGCGCACCTTCGCGATGAGCTGGTTCTCGCGGGCGACGAGCTCGTCGAAGCCCGCCTCGGTCAGCGCCTTGCAGGCGGAGGCGATCGAGTAGACGCCGATGACGTTCGGCGAACCGGCCTCGTGCCGCGCGGCGGTGTCGTGCCACTCGACGTCCACGCCGCCGTCCGCACGCCGCGCGACCTTGCGCGAGGCGCCGCCGCCCGCGAGGTACGGCTCGGCCGCCCGCAGCCAGTCGGAGCGGCCCGCGAGGACGCCCGAGCCGAAGGGCGCGTACAGCTTGTGGCCGGAGAAGGCGACCCAGTCGACGTCCAACTCGCTGATGGAGACCGGGTGGTGGGGTGCGAGCTGCGCGGCGTCCAGGACGATGCGGGCACCGTGCGCGTGGGCGGCGGCGGCGAGCTCCTTGACCGGCCACAGCTCACCGGTGACGTTCGATGCGCCGGTCACGCACACCAGGGCGGGCCCGTAGGGGTCGCGGTCGGCGAGGGCGCGCTCCAGGGTGGCGACGGCCTGCTCGGCGGTGCGCGGCGCGTTCAGGTACGTCACGCGGGCGTCGCGCCACGGCAGGAGCGAGGCGTGGTGCTCGGTCTCGAAGACGAAGACCTGGCAGTCGGCCGGCAGGGCGGCGGCGAGCAGGCCCAGCGAGTCGGTGGTCGAGCGGGTGAAGACGACCTGGTCGTCCTCGCGGCAGCCGAGGAACTCGGCGACGGTCACGCGGCTGTTCTCGAAGAGGTCGGTGGAGAGCTGCGAGAGGTACCCGGCGCCGCGGTGCACGCTGCCGTAGTACGGCGCGTAGGCGGCCACGTCGTCCCACACCCGCTGCAGGGCCGGGGCGCTGGCCGCGTAGTCGAGCGCCGCGTAGGTCACCTCGCCGCCGGTGACGAGCGGCACGGTGACGTCACGGCCGAGGACGGGCAGCGGGGCGGCACAGACGGATCGGTCGGCGGCAGCGGTGGTGACAGACATGGCGAACTCCCGTAAGCAGGCAGGCGAGTTCACTGCGACGGCGCCCGTACGGCGCGGCAGTGACGAAGAAGAAAAGGGGGTGAAGAGGTGCGGAATAGGGGCCGGGAAGCCCTATCGCATTCGCTTGCTCACGAGACTGCTCCCTTGAGGACCAGGACCCCAGGGGTACGCCACTCATCGAGTGCGCAGGGGTCCGCGCTTGCCATACGCCTTGCTGCGTACGGCCTGGTCTTCACCCGGGGCACCCCGCCACGGACGGAGGGTTGCCGGACAGCGAGCCGGGGCCTAATCGCTGTCACTCATGACCTGCGCAGCATCTTGCCACACGATCTTCTCGGTGCCCACCGCAGTCCGGGATCCGGACTGCGGTGTGCGCCACATTCAGCTGTTGCTCGCCGCCACCCAGCGCTCCAGGGCCTTCTTGGCCGCCCCGGAGTCGATGGCCTGCGCCGCCTTCGCGATACCGGCGCCGAGCTGCTCCACGAGGGTCCCCTCGCCCGGCGAGAGGGCCACCAGGGCCGCCGCCGTGTTCAGCAGCACGGCGTCCCGCACGGGGCCGCTCTCGCCGTCCAGGAGGCGCAGCGCCACCTCGGCGTTGTACGAGGCGTCGGCGCCCCGCAGCGCCTCCACGGGGACCAGGTCGATGCCGACGTCCCGGGGGTCGAAGGCTTCCTCGCGCACGGAGCCGTCGCGCACGATCCAGACCCGCGAGGTCGCCGTGGTCGTCAGCTCGTCCAGCCCGTCGTCGCCGCGGAAGACCAGGGAGGAGTGCCCGCGCTCGGCGAAGACCCCGGCCACGATCGGCGCCATCCGCGCGTCGGCGACGCCGACCGCCTGGGCGCGCACCTTGGCCGGGTTGGTGAGCGGACCCAGGGCGTTGAAGACGGTCCTGATCCCCAGCTGGCTGCGTGCCGCACCGGCGTGTCGCAGCGCCGGGTGGAACTTCACCGCGAAGCAGAAGGTGATGCCGGCTTCCTCGGCCACCTCGACCACGCGGTTCAGCGGCAGCTCCAGGTTCACCCCGAGCTTCTCCAGGACGTCGGAGGCTCCCGAGGCGCTGGAGGCGGCGCGGTTGCCGTGCTTGACGACCTTCGCGCCGGCGCCCGCGGCCACGATGGCGGACATCGTGGAGATGTTGACGGTCTTGGCGCCGTCACCGCCGGTGCCGACGATGTCGACGGTCTCCCCCGGCACCTCGATCACATTGGCGTGCTCGTACATCGTGCGGACCAGGCCGAGGATCTCCTCCACGGTCTCGCCCTTGGCCCGCAGCGCGACCATGAAGCCCGCGATCTGCGCGTCCGTCGCCTCGCCGCGCATGATGCGGTCCATGGCCCAGGCCGTGTCCTCGGTGCTCTGGTCGCGCCCCTCCAGCAGCCCGTTCAGTACACCGGGCCAGGAACGGGCCGCCGCGGTGTTGCCTCCTGCGGGGGTCACAGCGCTCATCTGCCGCTCCTGGGTTCGTCTAGGCGTAGGACAGGAACACCTTATCCAGCTCCGGGCACGGCAAAGAGCCCCGTCCATGCACTGGATGCATGGGACGGGGCTCTCGCCGTGGCGACCTAGCGGTACGGAGCTTCAGGGCTCCGGAGATCAGTGGTGGCCGTGGCCGCTCGTGATCTCCTTGTACTCCTCGGTGGTGGGCTTGGGGATCTGGTTGTCCTCCCCGTAGTAGCCCTTCGAGAGCTTGGCCCGGAGCTTCTGCGGACCGGACACCTTGCGCTCGACGCCGTTCTCGTCGACCGAGGGGCCGATCTCCAGCGGCGCGTACTGCTCGTGCGCGGTGAGCGTGTGCAGCTGCTCCTGGCCCAGCGGCTCGTGGACCTCGATGAACTCACCGTGCGGCAGGCGCTTGATGATGCCCGACTCGCGGCCGTGCAGGACCTTGTCCTTGTCGCGCCGCTGCAGACCCAGGCAGATCCGCTTGGTGACGATGAAGGCGAGGACCGGTGCCACGAAGAAGGCGATGCGCACGAACCAGGTGATCGAGTTGATCGACAGGTGGAAGTGCGTGGCCCAGAGGTCGTTTCCACCACCGATCAGCAGCACCATGTACCAGGTGATCCACGCGACGCCGAAGCCCGTACGGGTCGGGACGTTGCGCGGGCGGTCCAGGATGTGGTGCTCGCGCTTGTCGCCGGTGACCCAGGACTCGATGAACGGATAGACCGCGATCGCGACCAGGACCATCGGGAAGATCACCAGCGGGATGAACACGCCCAGGACGAGCGTGTGACCCCAGGCGTTGATCTCCCAGCCCGGCATGACACGGATCAGACCCTCGGAGAAGCCCATGTACCAGTCGGGCTGGGCTCCGGTGGAGACCATGTCCGGCCGGTAGGGGCCGAGCGCCCAGATCGGGTTGATCGTGGCGATCGCCGAGATGGCCGCGATCACACCGAAGACCAGGAAGAAGAACCCTCCGGCCTTCGCCATGTAGACCGGCAGCAGCGGCATGCCGACGACGTTCTTGTTCGTCTTGCCGGGGCCCGCGAACTGCGTGTGCTTGTGGTAGAAGACCAGGATCAGGTGGGCCACCACGAGGCCGAGCATGATGCCCGGCAGCAGCAGGATGTGCACCGAGTAGAACCGGGCCACGAAGTCGCCGCCGGGGAACTCCCCGCCGAACAGGAACATCGCCAGGTACGTGCCCACGATCGGCACGGACAGGACGGCGCCCTGCATGAAGCGCACACCGGTACCGGAGAGCAGGTCGTCCGGGAGCGAGTAACCGGTGAAGCCGGTGAACATGCCGAGGACGAACAGCAGGAACCCGAAGACCCAGTTGACCTCGCGGGGCTTGCGGAAGGCACCCGTGAAGAAGACGCGCATCATGTGCACGAACATCGCCGCGAGGAAGATCAGCGCCGCCCAGTGGTGGATCTGCCGGATCAGCAGACCACCGCGCACATCGAAGCTGATGTGCATGGTCGAGTTGAACGCCTCGGACATCAGCTGGCCCTGCAGCGGGATGTAGCTGCCGTGGTACTCCACCTCGTTCATCGACGGGTGGAAGAACAGGGTCAGGTACACACCCGTGAGGATGATGATGATGAAGCTGTAGAGGCAGATCTCACCGAGCATGAAGGACCAGTGGTCCGGGAAGATCTTGCGCATGTTGGCCTTGGCCAGGGAGTAGATCCCCAGCCGGCCGTCCGCCCAGTCGGCGACCCGCTCACCGGCGGGCGCCTCCTTTTTACGGTTTTCGTTCGCCGAAGTACTCATCCGCGCTCCCAGAATGCAGGACCGACGGGCTCAGCGAAGTCGCCGAGCGCCTCGAGGTAGCCCTCTTCGTTCACGGCGATGCGCAGCTGCGGCAGCGCGTGACCGGCCGGGCCGAAGATCACTCGGGCACCGTCGGAGAGGTCGAAGGTGGACTGGTGGCACGGGCAGAGGACGTGGTGCGTCTGCTGCTCGTACAGGGAGATCGGGCAGCCGACGTGGGTGCAGATCTTGGAGTACGCGACGACACCGTCGTGCGACCACTCGAGCTCCTGCTTGTCCTTGATGTTGTCCGGCTGAATCCGGACGATCATCAGGGCCGCCTTGGCGATCTCCTTCTGGAAGTCGTGATCGTGCTCCTCCAGGCCCTCGGGCTTGGCGAAGGTCAGCGAGCCGACCTGGATGTCCGACGGACGCAGCGGCTCGTTCGTGTTCATGTTCACGAGCAGCTTGCCCTTGGACCACAGCGTGTGCCGCAGCTTGTCCTCCGGCAGCGGACCGAGGTCGCGCAGCAGGACGACGCCGGAGAGCGGCACCATGGCCAGCGCGCCGAACATCGTGTTGCGGATCAGCTTGCGACGGCCGAACTGCGACTCCGCGGCACCGGCCTTGAAGTCGGCCATGACCTTGGCCTTGACCTCGGGCTCGGCCTCGATCGGGTGCCGCTCGTCGGCGACCTCCACATCGGACATCAGGGTGCGGGCCCAGTGGACCGCGCCCGCGCCGATGCAGAAGAGCGCCACGCCCAGGGTCATGCCCAGGGAGAAGTTCAGGGCGCTGATGTGGCCGATCGGGAAGATGTAGACGCGCTTGTCGACCGGGAAGGCCACGTACGAGGCGATGAAGCCGATCGTGGCCAGCATCGAGAGCGTGAACAGGAAGGCGACCGCACGCTCGGAACGCTTGGCGGCCCGCTCGTCGATGTCCTGGACACGGTGCTCGTGGGGCGGAAGCCCCGGGTCGGCGAACGGGTTCTCGTCCGCGACCGCCACCGAGCCGTGCTCGGTCTCCTGCGCGCTGGGCAGGTTCTCTTCTGATTTCTCTTGGCTACTCATGACTTCTTGGCCTTTGCGGTCCGAGCGGCGACCCACACGGCGACCGCGATCAGCGTGCCGAGACCGAAGATCCAGCCGAAGAGGCCTTCACTGACCGGACCCAGGCCACCCAGCTTGAGACCGCCAGGGCTCTCGGTCTGTTCGCCGTTGACCGCGTCGAGGTACGCGATGATGTCCTTTTTGTTCTTCTCCGGCATGATCGTGTCGGGGAAGGACGGCATGTTCTGCGGGCCGGTCTGCATGGCCTCGTAGATGTGCTTGGCGGAGACATCCTCCAACGAAGGAGCGAACTTGCCCTTCGTCAACGCGCCGCCCTCACCGGTGAAGTTGTGGCACTGCGCGCAGTTGGTGCGGAACAGCTCGCCACCCTTGGCGATGTCCGCCCCATCCGGGCTGTACTGCTTCGCGGTGGGGATGGTCGGCCCCGCGCCCAGCGAGGCGATGTACGCCGCGAGCTGGTCGATCTGGGCCTGGTTGTAGATGGCCTTCTTCTTCGGCGCCTGGGCGCCCGGCTGCTGCAGCGGCATACGGCCGGTGCTGACCTGGAAGTCGACGGCGGCTGCGCCGACGCCCACCAGGCTAGGACCGTCGGAGGACCCCTGACCGCCGGTTCCGTGGCAGCTGGAGCAGCCAACGGAGTACAACTTCTTGCCCTCGTCGATGGCGAGGGACTGGGCGGTGTCGTCGGCCTGCGCCTTGTCCGCGGGTGCGAACGCGGCGTACAGCCCCCCGGTGGCCGCCAGCGCGAGGAGTAGGACGACGACCGCCGCCAACGGGTGGCGTCGTCGTGCGGAGAGCTTTTTCACGGATTACCCCGGTGTCAGGATCTTCAGCGTCGATGCTTCTGGAATGAATCGGACGTCGGGCCCGTCGTGAGCCCCGCCCCGTTTACTTGATCATGTAGATCGTGGCAAAGAGACCGATCCAGACAACATCGACGAAGTGCCAGTAGTAGGACACGACGATGGCTGCGGTCGCCTGCTCATGGGTGAACTTCTTGGCCGCATACGTCCTGCCGAGGACCAGCAGGAAGGCGATGAGGCCGCCTGTCACATGCATGCCGTGGAAGCCGGTGGTCAGGTAGAAGACCGAGCCGTACGGGTCGGACGAGAGCGAGAGGCCCTCGTGCTTGACCAGCTCGGTGTACTCGTACACCTGACCGCCGATAAAGACCGCACCCATGATGAAGGTGACGATGAACCACATCCGGAGCTTCTTCACGTCACCACGCTCGGCGGCGAAGACGCCGAGCTGACAGGTGAGGGAGGAGAGCACCAGGATCGTGGTGTTCGTCGCTGAGAACGGGAAGTTCAGCGCGGACGCCATTTCCTTCCAGTGATCAGGACCTGTCACCGATCGCAGGGTGAAGTACATCGCGAAGAGGGCCGCGAAGAACATCAGCTCGGAACTCAGCCAAATGATGGTTCCGACGCTGGTGAGGTTCGGCCGATTGACCGGCGGGTGCGCGTGCCCGGTATCTACTGTCGTTGCTGTCGCCACGACCGACATTATGTCGGTCGCTTATCCCGCGCTCACCCCGGGGGGTGCCGTTCGGAGTGTCTGTGGGGTGTGTCCTGCCCATATGGCCCATCGAAGGGCTGTCCGAACCGCTGTTGACGGGGTGTCCGGAGGAGTAGCATCCGCGCATCGGTCCCCGGCGAAATGCCCTCAACGATGCGGAGGAACAATGCAGCCGACCGCCACGGTGCTGGTCTACAGCGACAACGCGAGCACCCGCGAGCAGGTCCGGTTGGCCACCGGACGCAGGCCGGCGGCGGACGTTCCCGCGGTCGAGTTCATCGAGTGCGCGACACTGCCCGCCGTCCTGAAGGAACTGGACCGGGGCGGCATCGACGTCTGCGTCCTGGACGGCGAGGCCACGCCCATCGGCGGCATGGGCGTCTGCCGTCAGCTCAAGGACGAGATCTTCCAGTGCCCGCCCGTGCTCCTGCTCATGGGGCGCCCGCAGGACGCCTGGCTGGCCACCTGGAGCCGCGCGGAGGCCGCGGTGACCCTTCCGGTCGATCCGGTCGAGTTCGCGGACTCCCTGGCCGCCCTGCTGCGCGCCAGGCTGGCCGTCGAGGCCTGACGGCACGACAGAAGGCCCCGTGCGTCGGCACGGGGCCTTCTGTGCTGTTCCGCGCCCTCCGCGGGGCTCCGCTAGACCTGCGGCCGCAGCCGGGCCGCGTCGAGCGCCGTGGGGCCCTTCTTGACGCCGCCGAACAGGGCGCTGCCGTCCCGCCAGTCCTTCCAGCCCACGTTCCAGTCGCCGAAGCCGTTGCCGAACGGGTCCATGTCCGCCCCATAGCTGTTGACGACCTTCACGATGTCGCCCTGCCGCACGGTCTCGTAGAACCAGGCGGCGTCGTCGGTGCTCATGCCGGTGCAGCCGTGGCTGGTGTTCGCGTACCCCTGCGAGCCGACCGACCAGGGCGCGGCGTGCACGTACTCGCCCGAGTCCGTGACCCGCGTGGCGTAGTAGACCATCTTGTCGTAGAAGTCCGATGCGCCGATGCTGGCACTGGTCATGCGTACGGAGTACTCCTTGCCCAGCACCACCTTGACGCCGTTGCGCGTGGAGTAGCCGGGCTTTCCCGTGGTCACCGGCATGGAGTTGATCTCCTCGCCGTTGCGGTAGACCGTCATGTAGTGCGAGCCGGCGTCCGTCACGGCCTCGATGCGGTCGCCGATGGTCAGCTTCAGCGGCTTGGCGTCGCCGCCCCAGAGCTTCTCGCGGACCTTGATGCCCTCGAGGTTGCTCCGTACGTTGATGGTGGCGCCCGAGGGCCAGTACTCCTTGGGGCGGTAGTGCAGCGTCTTGCTGTCCACCCAGTGCCAGGCGCCGTTCGTGGCGGGCTGCGTCTCGACCTTCAGCGCCCGCTCCACGATGGACCGCGCCTTCTTGTCCTTCACCTTGGCGCTCAGCTTGGCCGTGACGGGCTGGCCGACGCCGTACTTGCCCGAATCGGGGCCGAAGGTGACGTCGAGGCGCTTCTTCTTGCCCGGGGCGCCCGTGTCGAAGTTCATGACCTTGCGGCCGGGCGAGCCTTCCTCGTCCTCGGTACTGACCCGCACCGTGTAGTGCGCGCCCGCCGCGAGGGGCGCCGTGCTGTGCCAGCGGGCGCCGTCGGCGGCGAGTTCGCCCGCCACGTACCGCCCCGTCGCATCGGTGGCCGTCACATCGGTGATGCGCCCGTCCTCGCCCTGGGCGGTGACCTCCAGGGGCTTGTCCGGATCCGCCTTCTGGCTGCCCGCGGGGCTGTTGAAGGCGATCTGGCCCGCCGCGTCGTACGGCTTAGCCGAGAGCGGATGGCCGTCGGAGCTGCCGCACGCCGTGGTTCCCACCCCGAGGGCGGCCACCAGCATGGAGCAGCTCAGTACCGTGCGGATTCGCGGTGAGTGGCTCATGAACACACGGTATGAAGGTTCATCCGCTCCGGCGCGCGGAGTGACCCGTACGAGGGTCGGACGCGACACGCCGAGGGGCCCGGACGCTCCTGACGGAGTGTCCGGGCCCCTCGGTGAAGCGGGAGATCACAGACTCACTGGGTCTGGTTCTCGCCCCGGTAGTACTCGAAGACCCAGCCGAAGAGGCCGATCATCAGGATCGGGAACGAGAAGTACAGCAGCCACCAGCCGAAGACGACTCCCATGAAGGCGAGCGCGCCACCGATGGCCAGCGAGAGCGGCTGCCAGCTGTGCGGGCTGAAGAAGCCCACCTCGCCGGCCTCGTCCGCTACGTCGGCCTCCTTGTTGTCCTGTGCCGCCGCGTCGACACGCCGGGCCGTGAAGGCCAGGTAGTAGCCGATCATGATGCACAGGCCGAAGGCCAGGAACAGCGCGGTCGTACCGGCCGGCTCCTTGGACCACCAGCCGTAGACGATCGCCATGGCGAGCACGAAGACGCTCAGCCAGATGAACATCTTGCCTTGGACCTTCACTTGCCGGCCTCCTTGCCGCCCGCGAGCGCCTTGTCACCGTGGCCGCTGTTCTCGAGCTGGTCGAGAGCCGCGATCTCAGGGTGATGCAGGTCGAACGCCGGGGATTCGGAACGGATCCGCGGCAGGGTGAGGAAGTTGTGCCGCGGCGGCGGGCAGGACGTCGCCCATTCGAGCGAGCGGCCGTAGCCCCACGGGTCGTCGACCTCGATCTTCTTGCCGTACTTGGCGGTCTTCCAGATGTTGTAGAAGAACGGCAGGATCGACAGACCGAGCAGGAACGAGGAGATCGTCGAGATCGTGTTCAGCGCGGTGAAGCCGTCGGCCGCGAGGTAGTCCGCGTAACGACGCGGCATGCCCTCGGCGCCCAGCCAGTGCTGCACCAGGAACGTGCCGTGGAAGCCGATGAACAGCGTCCAGAAGGTGATCTTGCCGAGCTTCTCGTCCAGCATCTTGCCGGTCATCTTCGGCCACCAGAAGTGGAAGCCGGAGAACATCGCGAAGACCACGGTGCCGAAGACGACGTAGTGGAAGTGCGCGACCACGAAGTACGAGTCCGACACGTGGAAGTCCATCGGCGGCGAGGCCAGGATGACGCCGGTCAGACCACCGAAGGTGAAGGTGATCAGGAAGCCGACGGCCCAGAGCATCGGTGTCTCGAAGCTCAGTGAGCCCTTCCACATCGTTCCGATCCAGTTGAAGAACTTCACGCCCGTTGGCACGGCGATCAGGAACGTCATGAAGGAGAAGAACGGTAGGAGCACGCCACCGGTGACGTACATGTGGTGCGCCCACACGGTCACGGAGAGACCCGCGATCGCGATCGTCGCGCCGATCAGACCCATGTAGCCGAACATCGGCTTCCGGGAGAAGACCGGGATCACTTCGGAAATGATTCCGAAGAATGGCAGCGCGATGATGTACACCTCTGGATGGCCGAAGAACCAGAAGAGGTGTTGCCATAGCAGCGCGCCGCCGTTGGACGCGTCGAACACATGGGCACCGAATTTACGGTCCGCCTCCAGGGCGAACAGCGCGGCGGCCAGGACCGGGAAGGCCAGCAGGACCAGTACGGCGGTCAGCAGGACGTTCCACACGAAGATCGGCATCCGGAACATCGTCATGCCGGGTGCGCGCATGCAGATGATCGTGGTGATGAAGTTGACCGAACCGAGGATCGTGCCGAAGCCGGAGAAGGCCAGACCCATGATCCACATGTCGGCGCCGATGCCCGGCGAGCGGACGGCGTCCGACAGCGGGGAGTAGGCGAACCAGCCGAAGTCGGCCGCACCCTGCGGGGTGAGGAAGCCGGCCACCGCGATGAGCGAGCCGAAGAGGTACAGCCAGTACGCGAACATGTTCAGCCGCGGGAACGCCACGTCGGGCGCGCCGATCTGCAGCGGCATGATCCAGTTCGCGAATCCGGCGAACAGCGGCGTCGCGAACATCAGCAGCATGATCGTGCCGTGCATCGTGAACGCCTGGTTGAACTGCTCGTTCGACATCAGCTGCGAGCCGGGACGAGCGAGTTCGGCGCGCATGAAGAGCGCCATGACGCCGCCGATGCAGAAGAACGCGAACGACGTGACCAGGTAGAGCGTGCCGATCGTCTTGTGGTCGGTGGTGGTGAGCCACTTGATGACCACAGCGCCCGGCTGTGCGCGCCGTACCGGCAGCTCGTTCTCGGACGAGTCTTCCGCTGCCGCGGCACCCTGAGGTTCGTTGAGGATGCTCACAGGTTGTTCGTCTCCCGGTTCTTCTCGTGCTTCGTCTGCTCGATGCCGGCCGGGATGTAACCGGTCTGGTTCTTCTTCGCCAGGTCCTCGAGGTGCTTCTGGTAGCGCTCGGGGGAAACGACCTTGACGTTGAAGAGCATCCGGGAGTGGTCGACACCGCAGAGCTCGGCGCACTTGCCCATGAAGGTGCCCTCCTTGTTGGGAGTCACCTCGAAGGCGTTGGTGTGGCCCGGGATGACGTCCTGCTTCATGAGGAACGGCACCACCCAGAAGGAGTGGATGACGTCACGCGAAGTCAGGACGAAGCGGACCTTCTCGCCCTTGGGGAGCCAGAGGGTCGGACCCGGGTTGCCGTTCTGCGGGTTCCGCTGACCGGGTGTACCGACGTCGTAGACGCCGCCGGCGTTGGACGGGAACGCATCGCGGAACTTGTCCGGGATGGCCTCCAGCTCCTTGGCCGTCTTCGCGTCTTCCTTGTCGGAACCCGGCACGTCCTCGATGTAGTTGAAGCCCCAGCTCCACTGATAGCCGACCACGTTGACCGTGTGGGCAGGCTTCGCGTCGAGATGGAGGAGCTTCGACTCATCACGAGCCGTGAAGTAGAAGAGCACCGAGACGATGATGAGAGGAACCACCGTGTAAAGCGCCTCGATGGGCATGTTGTAACGCGTCTGCGGAGGTACCTCCACCTTGGTGCGGCTGCGCCGGTGGAAGATGACACTCCAGATGATCAGCCCCCATACCAGCACGCCCGTGATGAGCGCTGCCGCCCACGAGCCCTGCCAGAGGGAGAGGATCCGAGGTGCCTCTTCCGTTACCGGGGTCGGCATTCCAAGGCGGGGGAAGTCCTTGTATGTGCAACCGGTAGCGGTCACAAGGATCAGGCCCGCAGTCAGCACCTGCGGCAGCTTCCGCCGCATCGGGCGCCGCGACGAGCGGTCGGAGCCGTTGGGACTCACGTAGCGCCTTCCCGAGAGTCTCGGCCCGCGCGGTCGGGTGCGGCCTTCTCGGTCGTCGGTCGCCGCCCTGCGGCGGGCAGGGGTTTGGATGTTTATGCGGGCCAAACCTTACTGGACGCTATTTGGGGTCGCGCGGGGAGGGTGCCTAACGCGCCGCGGGTCACTCCGAAGGGTGGGAAGCCCCGCCGTCCGCCCCTTTCTGACGGGGGGTCTGGGCGGCTACCGGGTCGAAGGCCCGGCACCTGTGCCGGGTGCGGGCATTTTGTGGTGGACCGGGACGTTCCCCGCGCCCCTTCGGGGCACTCCCCCCGGGTGCGCTCCCGGGTTGACGTTCTAGCGTTGCGGCGTGTCCTACTTCGATGTCGCGTCCTCCGCTCCCCTTCACCCCGTGGCTCGCCAGGCGCTGCAGGCCTCGCTCGACGAGGGGTGGGCCGATCCTGCGCGGCTCTACCGCGAGGGGCGGCGGGCCAGGCTGCTGCTCGACGCCGCGCGGGAGGCCGCCGCGGAGGCGGTCGGGTGCCGTCCCGACGAGCTCTCCTTCACCCCTTCGGGGACGGGGGCCGTGCACTCCGGAATCGCCGGGGCCCTGGCCGGGCGTCGGCGTGTCGGGCGGCATCTGGTGGTGTCGGCGGTCGAACACTCTTCGGTGCTCCATGCGGCGGCGGCCCTCGAAGCCGACGGCGGGGCGGTGACGGAGATCCCGGTGGACCGGTCGGGCGCCGTGTCCGTGGCCTCGTACGCCGCCGGTCTTCGCCCCGACACGGCGCTCGCCTGCCTCCAGTCCGCCAACCACGAGGTGGGCACCGAGCAGCCGGTGGCCGATGTCGCGTCGGCGTGTCGCGCCGCCGGGGTGCCGCTGTTGGTGGACGCGGCCCAGTCGCTGCCCTGGGGCCGGGTGGACGGGGAGTGGTCGCTGCTCGCCGCGAGCGCCCACAAGTGGGGCGGGCCCGCGGGCGCGGGGCTGCTCGTGGTGCGCAAGGGGGTGCGGTTCGCCGCGCAAGGCCCCGCCGACGAGCGGGAGTCCGGGCGCGCCCCGGGCTTCGAGAACATTCCGGCGGTGGTCGCCGCCGCGGCCTCGCTGCGGGCCGTGCAGGCCGAGGCCGCCGAGGAGGGCGCACGGCTGCGGGAGTTGACGCGGCGGATCCGGGCGCGGGTGCCGGGGCTCGTGCCGGACGTGGAGGTGGTGGGCGACCCGGTGCGGCGCCTGCCCCATCTGGTGACCTTCTCGTGTCTCTATGTCGACGGAGAGACCGTGCTGCACGAGCTGGACCGGGCGGGCTTCTCGGTCTCGTCCGGCTCCTCCTGCACCAGCTCGACGCTGACCCCCAGCCACGTGCTCAAGGCGATGGGCGTACTGAGCGAGGGCAATATCCGGGTGTCACTCCCACGGGGAACCCAGGAAGCGGAGGTGACGCGTTTCCTGGAGGTTCTGCCGGGGGTGGTGGCCGGGGTGCGCGAGCAGCTGGGCGCCGCGGTGGCGCGTACGGAGTCGGCGACGCGTGCGGAGTCGGCCTCCCTCGTCGTCGACGCGCTCGGCAAGCGCTGCCCGCTGCCCGTCATCGAGCTCGCGAAGGTCATCGGGGACGTGCCGGTGGGCGGCACCGTCACGGTCCTCGCGGACGACGAGGCGGCGCGGCTGGACATCCCCGCGTGGTGCGAGATGCGGGGCCAGGAGTACGTGGGCGAGGAGCCGGCGGACCACGGCTCTGCCTATGTGGTCCGCCGGAGCTCCTGACCGGGCCGGGTGGCCCGGGGATTAGGCCAGGTGGACCTGGACCTCGGCCGCGGCCTCATGGCCGTACGCCTTGGTGAAGCGGTCCATGAAGTTGCTGCGCTGGAGCTCGTACTCCTGCGTGCCGACGGTCTCGATGACCAGGGTGGCGAGCATGCAGCCGACCTGCGCCGCGCGCTCGTGCGAGACGCCCCAGGCGAGGCCCGAGAGGAAGCCCGCGCGGAAGGCGTCGCCGACGCCGGTCGGCTCGACCTTCGCCTCTTCCTCGGCCACGCCGACCTCGATCGGGTCCTGGCCCGTGGACTCGATGCGCACACCGCGCGAGCCGAGCGTCGTCACGCGGTGGCCGACCTTGGAGAGGATCTCGGCGTCGGTCCAGCCGGTCTTGGACTCGATGAGCCCCTTCTCGTACTCGTTCGAGAAGAGGTAGGTGGCGCCGTCGAGGAGCGTGCGGATCTCGCTGCCCTCCATGCGCGCGATCTGCTGGGAGAAGTCCGCCGCGAAGGGGATCTTGCGCGTCAGGCACTCCTCGGTGTGGCGCATCATCGCCTCGGGGTCGTCCGCGCCGATGAGCACCAGGTCGAGACCGCCCACGCGGTCGGCCACGGTCTTCAGTTCGATGAGGCGGGCCTCGCTCATGGCGCCCGTGTAGAACGAGCCGATCTGGTTGTGGTCGGCGTCCGTGGTGCACACGAAGCGGGCCGTGTGCAGCGTCTCGGAGATACGGACCGATGCCGTGTCCACGCCGTGCCGGTCGAGCCAGGCGCGGTACTCGCCGAAGTCCGAGCCCGCGGCTCCGACCAGGATCGGTTCGGTGCCGAGCTGACCCATGCCGAAGCAGATGTTGGCGCCGACCCCTCCCCTGCGTACGTCTAGGGCGTCGACCAGGAAAGAGAGAGAAACCGTGTGCAGCTGATCCGCGACCAGTTGGTCGGCGAAGCGGCCGGGGAAGGTCATCAGGTGGTCGGTGGCGATGGAGCCGGTGACTGCGATACGCACGACGGCATGCTCCTGTGGAGGAGAGGCGAGGGGTTGACACTTCACGCTACCGGGTCGGTACACCCCCGCTGAAGAGGCCAAACTACCCGTTAGTAGGTCTTTTTTCGCGAGGTGTGCGATGCGTACGGTGCGGATATGGCCGTTATCTCGAAGCATGCCGTCACCGCGCGTCCCGTCGAGCTGTCCTCCGAGTCCCTGGAGACCCTGCGGGGCGACTGCGCCCGCATGGCCCCGCACTGGGTGACCCCCGCCGCCGCCGCGACCGCCCCCGTGTCGCCCGCACTGATCCATGGCGTCCGCGTCCCGCCCGCATCCGCCCGGCTCATCGACGGCATGTCCGAGTACGGCGACTGAGCCGAGGGCATCGGCGCGCGCCGAGGGAACCGCGCGCTCCCCCGCTGCGTCCCATCGCTGTCCCCCGTAAAGGGGACGCGGAATACGAACGAGGCCCACCCCTGGGCCTCCAGGGACAGCAGTGGAGTCGAAGGAGCGATGCGGTGAGCACCGACCGATCCGACCATGACGCGGCCGACCAGCACCGGCGGCGATCCCGCCTCGCCGTCGCGTCGGTGGCGGCCACGGTGCTGCTCGTCGGTGGCGGCGGGGCCTACTTCGCCGCCACCGCCTCAGGCGGCAGCGACGGCAGCGGCAGTTCTCCCGCGGGCGACGGCGGCAAGCCCCCGCCCCTCGCCCTCGACGGACACACGGACGGCGACCGCCAGGAAGGCGGCACCGAGGGCGGCACCGAGGGCATCGCCCCGGGAGAGCCCGACCCGAACGGCGCCACGTACCGCGCCGAGGGCAAGCTGCCCGGCGGCCCCGACTCGGCGGCCGTCTACCACGCGCGGGGCACCGTCACGCAGGATCAAGTGACCGACCTGGCCAAGGCGCTTGGCGTCACGGGGAAGCCCACCTCGCAGGACGGCACCTGGAAGATCGGCCCCACCAAGGACGGTTCAGGACCCTCGCTCCAGGTGGGCAAGCAGGCGCCGGGCACCTGGACGTTCTCGCGGTACGCCACCGGCGGCGGCGACAACTGCCAGAAGGGCAAGCCCTGTTCGGAGACGTCCACGGCACCGAACGGCGAGGGTGACGCGGTCGGCGAGAGCGCGGCGAAGAAGGCGGCGGCGCCGGTCCTGAAGGCCGTGGGCCAGGATGACGCGAAGCTGGACGCCCGCCAACTCATGGGCGGCGTACGCGTGGTGAACGCCGACCCGAAGGTGGGCGGACTCCCGACGTACGGCTGGTCGACCGGCATCCAGGTCGGCTCGGACGGTCAAGTGGTCGGCGCGAGCGGCCAGTTGAAGGCACCGGAGAAGGGTGCCACGTACCCGGTGATCAGCGCCGCCGAAACCCTGGAGCAGCTCAACAAGTCGGGCGGCGGCGGGGACGGACGCGTGGGCATCGGCGGCTGCGCCTCGGCGGTGCCGAACCCCAAGGGCGACACGCCGGACAGCTCGGACGACAAGGGCGGCAAGGACGGCGACGCGGGCAAGGACAGTGCGGTCGGCACGAAGGCGCCCTGCGAGGAGCCGTCGTCCGCGCCTCCGAAGCCGCAGCCGGTCACGGTCGAGGACGCCACGTTCGGGCTCGCGGTGCACTTCGTCGACGGGCGCCAGACGCTCGTGCCCGCCTGGCTGTTCGACGTGAAGCCGCAGGGCGCGAAGGACACGTTCACGGTGACGCATCCGGCGGTGGAGCCGCAGTACCTCACCTCGCCGGACACGCCCTCCCCCACCGAGAC
>NZ_JBHUZJ010000097.1:0-31099 GCF_042667685.1 Streptomyces sp. NPDC057302
CCCGTCGGATGACGGGGGCGGCCCTTTGTGCGCGAGTCGCGCGATGCCTGAGCGGCGACTAGTCGTTGCCGTTGCCCGGCGTCGGGGTCGTCTTCGCGATCTGCATGAGGAACTCGGCGTTCGACTTCGTCTGCTTCATCTTGTCGAGAAGCAACTCGATGGCCTGCTGCGAGTCGAGCGCGTGCAGCACCCGGCGCAGCTTCCAGACGATCGCGAGCTCCTCCGCGTTCAGGAGGATCTCTTCCTTACGGGTGGAGGACGCGTCGACGTCCACCGCCGGGAAGATGCGCTTGTCCGAGAGCTTCCGGTCGAGCTTGAGCTCCATGTTGCCGGTGCCCTTGAACTCCTCGAAGATCACCTCGTCCATGCGCGAACCGGTGTCGACGAGCGCGGTGGCGAGGATGGTCAGCGAGCCGCCGTCCTCGATGTTGCGCGCCGCACCGAAGAAGCGCTTCGGCGGGTAGAGCGCGGTCGAGTCGACACCACCGGACAGGATGCGGCCGGAGGCCGGGGCCGCCAGGTTGTACGCACGGCCCAGGCGGGTGATCGAGTCGAGGAGCACGACCACGTCGTGACCCAGCTCGACGAGACGCTTGGCGCGCTCGATGGCCAGCTCGGCGACCGTGGTGTGGTCCTCGGCCGGACGGTCGAAGGTCGAGGAGATGACCTCGCCCTTCACCGACCGCTGCATGTCGGTGACCTCTTCCGGACGCTCGTCGACCAGGACGACCATCAGGTGGCACTCGGGGCTGTTGACGGTGATCGCGTTCGCGACCGCCTGCAGGATCATGGTCTTACCGGTCTTCGGCGGGGCCACGATCAGGCCTCGCTGGCCCTTGCCGATCGGCGCGACGAGGTCGATGATCCGGGTCGTGAGCACGCCCGGGTCGGTCTCAAGGCGGAGCCGGTCCTGCGGGTAAAGGGGCGTCAGCTTGTTGAACTCCGGGCGCCCGCGCCCGGATTCGGCCGCCATGCCGTTCGCCGAGTCGAGGCGGACGAGCGCGTTGAACTTCTCGCGGCGCTCGCCGTCCTTGGGCTGGCGGACGGCGCCGGTGACGTGGTCACCCTTGCGCAGACCGTTCTTGCGGACCTGGGCGAGCGACACGTACACGTCGTTCGGGCCCGGGAGGTAGCCCGACGTACGAATGAACGCGTAGTTGTCGAGGATGTCCAGGATGCCCGCGACGGGGATCAGTACGTCGTCGTCGGCGACCTGCGGCTCGCTGGCGCCGCCGAACTCGTCGCGGCCACGACGGCCACGGCGGTCGCGGTAGCGGCCACGGCGACCGCGGCGGCCACCCTCGTCGTCGAAGTCGTCCTGCGGTCCGTTGTCCCGCGGCCCGTTGTCCCGCTGCTGACGGTCCTGCCGGTCGCCACGGTCCTGGCGGTCCTGACGGCCGCCGCCCTGCTGGCGGTTGCCCCCCTGCTGCTGGTCGTCGCCCTTGTTGCCACGGCGGTCGCGGTCGCGGCCACGGCCCTGGCGGTCGCGGCCCTGACGGTCACGGCGGCCGTCGGCGGAGTTGTCGCCCGAGCCGTCGCCCTTGGCCTCGGACGACGCGTCCGTCCTGGCCTCGTTCTTGGCGTCCTTGGCGTCGTTCTTCGACTCGCCCTTGGCCTCGGCGGTGACCGTCTCGGGGCTTCCCGCGTCGGCGGTGGCACGGCGACGGCGGCGCTCGCCCTTGTCGGCACCCGCGGGCTGGCCCGGGATGTCGATCTGCTGCTGGGCGGTGGCCTCTTCGGCCTTGGCGCTCGCGGGCTGCTCGGCCTTGTCGGCCTTGCTCGCCTTGGCGGTCTTGTCCGCGGTGTCCTCGCCCGTCCGGGCCTTCGAGGTCGCGCGTCGCTTGGGCTTGGTCTCGGCGTCCGTGGACGCGGAGGGCGCGGCACTCTTCGCGGGGGCGTTGCCCCCGGCCTGCGCCTCCTTGATGACCTCGATCAGCTGGCTCTTGCGCATCCGCGCGGTGCCCTTGATACCGAGGCCGGATGCGACCTGCTGCAGTTCCGCCAGCACCATGCCATCAAGGCCGGTGCCGCGGCGCCGCCGGGACCCGGCCGAAGCACCGGTGGCAGGCGCCGCAGAGGCGTCCGTGGCGGGCGTGTCGGCAGTCACGCCCATCAGATCGGTGGTGTCGCTCACGAAGGGTCCTTCCCTGGAGCGGACGTCGGCCTGTCTGGCTCGGCGACCGGTTGTGCTGTCCGGAGGTCCTCTGGTGTGTGGACCGTGCCGGGGCGGTGGTCCGCCAACGCGCGGCGGAAGAATTCACTGGTGATGGCGAGTCCCGGTGAGGTGCCACTGAGGTGCGGTGTCACTCGGCTCGGTCACGCCGGTTCCGGAGCGTGCTCGGCGCCGCTCAGTGCGAGGCACAGAGCAGGTTGGGAGGCTCCCGGAAGGATGGATGTCCCGGACGGGGACACAAAGCACCTCGCCATGGTGGGGTCGGGTGCAGACTTGAGATTAACACTACCGGATCCAACAAACATTCCCCCTCTCCAATCCGGCCGTACAGGTGTCAAGGCGCGAGCGGCAGCACGCTCGCACCGGTCGCGTCGAGCGCCAGGCGGTTGGCCGCCCAGCCCTCGCCCGCGAGGCGTGCGACCTTGTCCGCCGCACTCTCATCGACCAGCGCGAGGACCGTGGGTCCCGCGCCGGAGATCATCGCCGGGACACCGTCCGCGCGCAGGCGTTCCACCAGGGCGGCGCTCTCGGGCATGGCGGGCGCGCGGTACTCCTGGTGGAGCCGGTCCTCGGTGGCGGGGAGCAGCAGCTCGGGGCGCCTGGTCAGGGCCTCGACGAGCAGGGCGGCCCGGCCCGCGTTGGCGGCGGCGTCGACGTGCGGGACGGTGCGCGGGAGCAGTCCGCGCGCGGTCTCGGTGAGCACGGGCTTTCCGGGTACGAAGACCACCGGAACGATGGAATCCGCGGGCTCCATCCTGATCGCCCGCGCCGCTCCCCCGTCCATCCAGGAGAGCGTGAAACCGCCGAGCAGACAGGCGGCGACGTTGTCCGGGTGGCCCTCGATCTCGGTGGCGAGCTCCAGCAGGGCGTTGTCGTCGAGACGGGCGTCCCCGCCTATCGTGACGGCGCGCGCGGCGACGATGCCCGCGCAGATGGCGGCGGACGACGAGCCGAGGCCCCGGCCGTGCGGAATGCGGTTGGCGCAGACGATTTCGAGCCCGCGCGGCTGTCCGCCGAGCAGGTCGAAGGCGGTGCGCAGGGAACGTACCAACAGATGCGACTCGTCGCGCGGGAGCGTTTCGCCGCCCTCACCTGCGATGTCGATGTTCAGTCCGGTGTCGGCCACCCGCACGACGACGTCGTCGTACAGACCCAGCGACAGGCCGAGGGCGTCGAAGCCCGGGCCGAGGTTGGCGCTGGTGGCGGGGACGCGCACCCGGACGGCGGCGGCGCGGAACGCGGGACCGGCCATCGCTCGATGACTCTCCTTGAGCTGCGATCTTTTGAGGACTTGCCACGTGATGAGGCACTACCCGAAGGCCGCTCTGCGGCAGCACCGCGGCATATGCGGCGGGGCGGGTTCGGTACAGCCTATCGAAGGAAGGTTCTGTGGCGACATAGGGCGCACAGGAGGCGCACGATGCGTGTCGTAAGCCCCCTGTGCACCCCCATATGCGGAGTTGCGGATTCTCGTCCGGCTACGCGAGACCGAGACGCTCGGCCGCCGCGGCCGAGTCGACCGGGACGGTGACCGGCTGCGGCGCGCCGGCGACGGCCCAGTCCGGGTCCTTCAGGCCGTTTCCGGTGACGGTGCAGACGATCTTCTGCCCCTTGTCGACCTTGCCCTGCTCGGCGGCCTTCAGCAGACCGGCGACGGAAGCGGCCGACGCCGGCTCGACGAAGACACCCTCCTGGGACGCCAACAGCTTGTAGGCGCGCAGGATCTCACGGTCCGTCACCTCGTCGATGAAGCCGTCCGACTCGTCGCGCGCGTCGAGGGCGTACTGCCAGGACGCGGGGTTGCCGATGCGAATCGCGGTGGCGATCGTCGAGGGGTCCTTGACGATCTCGCCGCGCACGATGGGCGCGGAACCGGAAGCCTGGAAGCCCCACATACGAGGAGTGCGCGACGAGACCGAGTCGGCGGCGTACTCCTTGTAGCCCTTCCAGTAGGCCGTGATGTTGCCCGCGTTGCCCACCGGCAGGACGTGGATGTCCGGGGCGTCGCCGAGCGCGTCGACGATCTCGAACGAGGCGGTCTTCTGGCCCTCGATGCGGAACGGGTTGACCGAGTTGACCAGCGCCACCGGGTAGTTCTCGGAGAGGGCGCGGGCGAGGTTCAGGCAGTCGTCGAAGTTGCCGTCGACTTGGAGGATCTTCGAGCCGTAGACGAGCGCCTGACCCATCTTGCCGAGCGCGATCTTGCCCTGCGGCACGAGCACCGCGCAGACCATTCCCGCGCGTACGGCGTAGGCGGCGGCGGAGGCCGACGTGTTGCCGGTGGAGGCGCAGATGACGGCCTTGGCGCCCTCCTCCTTGGCCTTCGTGATCGCCATCGTCATCCCGCGGTCCTTGAAGGACCCGGTCGGGTTGGCGCCCTCGACCTTGAGATGGACCTCGCAGCCCGTGCGCTCGGAGAGCACCTGCGCGGGCACGAGCGGCGTGCCGCCCTCGCGGAGCGTCACGACCGGCGTCGTGGCGGAGACGGGAAGACGGTCCCGGTACTCCTCGATGATTCCGCGCCATTGGTGGGTCATTGCTGACTACTCCCCTTCAACCCGCATGATGCTGGCGACACCACGCACGGTGTCGAGATTCCGCAGCGCCTCGACGGTGCCGGTGAGGGCGGCGTCGGGCGCGCGGTGGGTGACGACGACGAGGGAGGCCTCGCCGTCCTTGCCCGTCTGACGGACCGTATCGATCGATACGCCGTGCTCGGCGAAGACCGTCGCGACCTGGGCGAGTACACCCGGCTTGTCGGCTACGTCGAGGCTGATGTGGTAGCGCGTGACGACCGCGCCCATGGAGCTCACGGGCAGCTGGGTGTACGCGGATTCGCCGGGCCCGGTGGCCTCGGCGAGCTTGTTCCGGCAGACGGCCACGAGGTCGCCGAGAACGGCCGACGCGGTGGGGGCGCCGCCCGCGCCGGGACCGTAGAACATGAGCTGACCGGCGGCCTCGGCCTCGACGAACACGGCGTTGTACGCCTCGCGCACGGAGGCCAGCGGATGGCTGAGCGGAATCATCGCGGGGTGCACGCGCGCGGTGACGGAGCCACCGTCGGCGGCCCGCTCGCAGATGGCGAGCAGCTTGATGGTGCAGCCCATGCGCTTCGCTGACGCGAAGTCGGCGCCGGTCACCTCGGTCATGCCCTCGCGGTACACGTCGTCGAGACGCACGCGCGTGTGGAAGGCGATACCGGCGAGGATCGCGGCCTTGGCCGCGGCGTCGAAGCCTTCGACGTCGGCGGTCGGGTCGGCCTCGGCATACCCCAGAGCGGTGGCCTCGTCGAGGGCTTCCTGGTAGCCGGCCCCCGTCGTGTCCATCGCGTCGAGGATGAAGTTCGTGGTGCCGTTGACGATGCCGAGAACCCGGTTGACCTTGTCGCCGACGAGGGACTCGCGCAGCGGCCGGATCAGCGGAATGGCGCCGGCGACGGCGGCCTCGTAATAGAGGTCCCGGCCGTGCTCCTCGGCGGCGGCGTGCAGCGCGGCGCCGTCCTGCGCGATGAGCGCCTTGTTCGCGGAGACGACGGACGCGCCGTGCTCGAAGGCGGTGGTGATGAGGGTCCTGGCGGGCTCGATGCCCCCGATGACCTCCACGACCACGTCGATGTCACCGCGTTTGACCAGCGCGGTGGCGTCCGTGGTGACCAGTGAGGGATCGATTCCGTCCCGCACCTTCGACGGACGGCGGACGGCGACCCCGGCGAGCTCCACCGGGGCACCGATCCGGGCCGTGAGGTCGTCGGCATGCGTCGTCATGATGCGCGCCACCTCTGAGCCGACAACCCCACAGCCCAGCAGCGCCACCTTCAGCGGACGCGTACGCATCATCCGACCTCACTTCTCCTACATCTACGGTGGGACCAGTCTCACCCACCGGATCGCGGTTTCTATCCACTGTCCGAATCGTGAGACACCTATTTCACTGGCCGATACTTTGCCGGCCGGTGCCTCGCGGCCGATTTTTCCTCAGCCGACATCGAGACGCAGGAGATCTTCCTCCGTCTCGCGCCGGACGACGACCCGCGCCTCTCCGTCCCGCACGGCGACGACCGGCGGACGCAGGGCGTGGTTGTAGTTGCTCGCCATGGAACGGCAGTACGCGCCGGTCGCGGGCACGGCGATCAGGTCGCCGGGAGCGAGGTCCGCCGGAAGGAACGCGTCCTTCACCACGATGTCCCCGCTCTCGCAGTGCTTGCCGACGACACGGACGAGCATGGGCTCGGCGTCGGACACGCGCGAGACGAGCGCGACGCTGTACTCGGCGTCGTAGAGAGCCGTACGGATGTTGTCGGACATGCCGCCGTCGACGGAGACGTACGTACGCAGTCCTTCGAGCGGCTTGACGGTGCCGACCTCGTAGAGGGTGAAGGCGGTGGGCCCGACGATGGCGCGTCCCGGCTCGACGGAGATGCGCGGGGTGCGGAGGTTGGCGGCCTCGCACTCGCGCGTGACGATCTCGCCGAGCGCCTTGGCGATCTCGTGCGGCTCGCGGGGGTCGTCCTCGCTGGTGTAGGCGATGCCGAGCCCGCCACCGAGGTCGATCTCGGGCAGCTCGACGCCGTGCTCGTCACGGATCTCGGCGAGCAGCTGGACCACACGGCGGGCGGAGACCTCGAACCCGGCCATGTCGAAGATCTGCGAGCCGATGTGGCTGTGCACGCCGATGAGCTCGAGACCGTCGAGCTGAAGAGCCCTGCGCACAGCCTCGGCGGCCTGTCCCCCGGCGAGGGCGATGCCGAACTTCTGGTCCTCGTGGGCGGTGGCGATGAACTCGTGGGTGTGCGCCTCGACGCCGACGGTCACGCGGATCTGCACGCGCTGACGGACACCGAGCCGGTCGGCGATGTGGGCGACGCGCACGATCTCCTGGAAGGAGTCGAGCACGATGCGTCCGACACCGGCGGTGACGGCCCGCTCGATCTCGTCCTCGGTCTTGTTGTTGCCGTGGAAGGCGATGCGGTCGGCGGGCATGCCGGCGGCGAGAGCGGTGGTGAGTTCGCCGCCGCTGCACACGTCGAGGTTGAGCCCCTCCTCGTGCAGCCACCGCACGACGGCACGCGAGAGGAAGGCCTTGCCCGCGTAGAAGACGTCGGCGTCCGAGCCGAAGGCGCCGCGCCAGGCGTGGCAGCGGGCGCGGAAGTCGGCCTCGTCGAGGAAGTAGGCGGGGGTGCCGAACTCCTCGGCGAGCCGGGTCACCTCGATCCCGCCGACGGTGACGACACCGTCCGCGGTGCGCCCGACCGTCTGGGACCAGACCTTCGGGTCGAGGGAGTTCAGATCGGCGGCCGGAGCGGTGTAGTGCCCTTCGGTCAGTACGTCGGCGTGGCGGGGCCCGGCGGGGTGTGCGGAACGGCTCATGTCGCGGTCGTCTCTCTCACTTCGTTCACGTCTTCACGTGTCACAAGTACTCGGGGGCGCTGATGCCGAGCAGGGACAGGCCACCGGCGAGCACCGTCCCGGCGGCTTCGGCGAGCTCGAGCCGGGCGCGGTGGGCGGCCAAGGGTTTCTCGTCACCAAGCGGCAGAACGGCGGGCTGGAGGGCGAGGAAGGCATCGGCCGTGACGACGAGATGCCGGGCGAGGCGGTCGGGGGCGTGATGGCGGGCGGCGGCGACCAGGACGCGGGGGTGGGCGTCGAGGGCGTCGAGGAGGTCCCGCTCCTGTGGCCCCGCTATGTCCCCGGGCTCGGCGGCGAAGCCCAGGGCGGCGGCGTTGCGGGTCAGGGCGCGGGTGCGCGCGTGGGCGTACCGCACGCGGAAGAGGGGATTGGCCGCTCGCTGGACGAGGTGCTCGTCGCCGATGCGGGGCCGGTCGTGCGGGGCGGGGTGCAGGAGGGCCCAGCGGGCGGCGTCGGGGCCGAGCGGGGTGGGGTCCTGCGGGGCGGGGACGGGGCGCAGGGTGTCCGTCCGCGCGGTCGCCTTTTCCTGGACGTCGAGGTGGACGTCGAGCGCGTTCCAGCCGGGGTCGGGCGCTTCGTCGCAGGTGAGGCGTACGAGAACGCCCTGGGATACGAGGATCCGGCGCAGCGAGTCGGCGAGGACGGCGGCGCGGACTTCGCGGGGGAAGCGGAGCTGTCGGGCTTCGCCGGTGGCCTCGACGTGCCCGTAGGAGACGCCGCGGGTGAGTACGTCCCGTACGAGACCGCCCCAGGCGCTGCCACCCCTGCCGCTCTCGTCACTCTCGTCACTCTTGCCGCTCTCGTCGCCGCCCTGGTCGAGGGTGATGTTGAGGAAACCGGGCCCGGTGATGTCGATGGCCGCGATGCCGGGCTCCCGGGCGAGGCGCGGGGACAGCACTTCGGCCACCTGGAGCGGCGAGCGCCCTGCGGCGCGGGCGACCTGGAGGGCGACGTTCGTGGCGTAGTCCCCGCAGCCGCCGGGCCGGGGCCGCTCGACGAGGACCTTCCCGGCCGTGCCCACGTCAGCGAGGTCGTCCAGGCCGCTGAGCTCCCCGTCGTCGACGGCACGGCGCATGGCGCGCAGCACGGTGCGGGAGAGCTCGACGGGGGTCACGGGTCAAGCGTATGGGAGGAGGGGGGTGGGGGCGCGACCCGGTTTCCCCGATGGTCCGGGATGTGGACGGGGGCCGTCTCGCGGGGGTCAGCCGCCGTGGCGGCCGGCGCGGGAGGCCTCGCCGGCGGCACCGCACTCGTTGCCGAGGGCGCCGCGTCCGCCCCTGTCGCCGCCGTGCTCCATCAACTGCCGTACGAGCCCGAGCAGTTCGGTGGGCTCGAAGGGCTTGGCGAGGAACGCGTCGACCCCGACCTCCAGCCCGCTCTCCACCTCGTACTGCGTACAGGCACTGACGATGACGATGGGCAGGTCACGGGTCCGCGGATCGGAGCGGAGGCGGGCGGCCGTCCGCAGTCCGTCGAGGCGGGGCATCACGACGTCGAGGGTGACGACATCAGGTCTGACCTGGTTCACCACGTCCAGGCACTCGGCACCATCAGCCGCGGTCACGACCTCGAAGCCCTCCAGCTCGAGGTTGACCCTGATCAGTTGCCGGATGACCTTGTTGTCGTCCACAACAAGCACGCGGCCGGACACGCCTGACACAACTCGAGAGTAGGTCCGCCGCCGCCACCGCGTCCGGGTTTTCCCCACTTCCGCCCCGTGCGGGGGAGCAAGCGACGGAGCGTGCAACGGACCCGACGTGACCTCTGGGACGCGGGGTGCGGATGCGGCGGCGCCACGGCCACGGAGGTGCGGAAATACCTGTTCATGGAGAGCCGTTAGGAGCTGGTAGGGTTCTACACGTCGCCGCACACACAGCGCCGACACGCCCCCGTAGCTCAGGGGATAGAGCATCGGCCTCCGGAGCCGGGTGCGCAGGTTCGAATCCTGCCGGGGGCACCTTTCAGTAGGTGTCTGAAGACCCCGCCATCAGCGGTTTCGCTGAGGACGGGGTCTTGGCGTTTGTGCAGGCGGACGCCGCCGAGGGCAGCCATTTGCCAGTGATCACGTAATGCCGACGTAATGATCTTGGCGGGCCTTCCGCCAGGTCAACGGCCGGTTGGCGACGTCAGTCAGTCTTCGCTGTCACTCTCCTCCCCCAGCCCCTTCAGGATGCGTTCGTTCATCTCCTGCTCCTGGCCGTCCACGCACTTGGCGTAGATCTTCAGCAGGACGTCCACCGAGTGACCGGCACGGGCCGCTACCTCCGGAGCGGGTACACCGGAGTTGAGCCATTGGGAGACGCCCGCGTGTCGGAGGTCGTACGGACGCAGAGCCAGCACCGAGGACACCTGGTGCGGGACGAGTGCCAGTTCCCGAGCCTGTTTCCAGACGCGGGAGTACGACGAGGCCGCGATCACGTTGCCCCGCTCGCTGGAGAACAGCCGACCGTCTGCGGCCGTACCGAACTCCTTCAGATGCTCACGGAGCAGCCTCACCAGCGGAGGCGGTACCGGCACGATGCGCACTTCGCCGTCAGCCCTCTGCTTCAGGCCGCGCCGATCGTGTGCCTCCCCGGAGTCCGTCCACGCCTTCCCGGCCGATGGACGAGTCTCCGTCAGCTCGATACGCCCCCAGCCGGACACCGGAAGCACGCAGTCCGAGCGGCGGAGCCCCAGCGCCTCGCCCGGCCGCATGGCCGCGTAGTACAGACACCCGAAGAACGCCTTCAGCCGCCGGCCGCTCGCACGCTCGTAGCCGCCTACATAGGTGAGCGCAGTGAGCAACTCCCGAGCCTGGCGAGGATTGACCACCACCCGACGATCAACCTCTTGCACCGGACGCTTGCCACGCTTACGGCGCACCCGACTCAGCGGGTTGGACGGTAGGTTCTCCAACTCCACCGCGTACGCAAGGGCGTTGAAGACCACGGCCCTGCGCCGACGGTACGTCTGGGTCGCCGCGGGCTCGTCGTCCAACTTCCGGCTCAGCCCGTCGATCAGCTCATGCACTCGGGTGTTCTCCTGCAACTCCCCCACGGGGAGCGAGGCCTTCTCGATCCACTGCACGGCCGCCACGATCTCCTCCGGCCGCTCCCGCTCCCGGCGGTTGACCGGCAGGACATACGAGCGCAGCGCCCGCCGCAGCACCTCGGGAGCGGGCCGACCTCTCCCCGGCTTGACGAGGAGGGGGATGACCGTCGTCAGGGCATCGGTCATGCTGTCCCGTTGTTTCGCGGATACCTCCGCCCAACGTGCTTCCATGTACTTCCGCGCCAGGTCGAGGAACGACAGCGCCGATTTCTCGCCGCGAAGCGAGTCGGGGATGCCGGTGACCGTGTCGAATGGTTCGCCCTTGTCGGCGGCTCGGAGGAGCTTGGCCCGGAAGCGGTCCGCGAGTGCCTTCGTCTTGTGCGACTCGTGGAACGGCTCGCCGTCCACGGACCAGCGAACGAGGTAGGTCGGCTTCTTCGCGGAGCGGTTGATGCTCAGCTTCCAGACGACGACCTTTTACGACTTCACGATGCCGCCCCTTCCGCACGCTCCGCCAACCAGTCGTTGAGCACGTCACGACGCACTCGCAGCTCACCGTTCGGTAGCCGTATGCAGGCCGGCGCGATGCGGAGCTCTCGCCAGCGGTAGAAAGTGCGGCGAGAGATCCCACCCAGTTCGTCGAGCACCTGCCGCACGGTGAGCAGTTCCGCCGTTCGCGCACGGGTGTCACGCGCCATGAGAAGCACCGCCCTCCCGCACGGAGGCAGCCAGGAGCGCCGCCTCCGGCGAGTAGCCGCGCCCTGCGTAGCGCCACTGGCCAACCGTGACGGTCGGTCGCGGGCCGATGCCGAGACCGGTTCGCTGCTCCTCCGCCCGATGTTCTGCGCGAGCCTGACGGAGTGCGGTCAGGGTCGTGGAGTATCGGCGCGACTTGCTGGAGAAGTGACCCCCGTAGCCGAGCATGTGCGCCCAGCGCCGTAAGCCGAGCGGCTCGAAGTCGGGCAGGCCGCCGAGCCACCAACACGTACTGATCATGCGGAGCACGTGGCCACGTACGGGCAGTAGGACCAGGTCCCGAGCCCCGTGAATGCGGCCGTCCACCGCCCCGGCGGCCTCGGCTCCCTTCGTCGCGTACTTGGCGATGTAACCGGCCACGGCCGCAGAGGTCAGCCGCTCCCCCGCCCCGAAAGCGGAGATAGGACGTACGTCGATCTGTTCGCCGAAGCACAGCACACGCGCGCCGATGACGTCCCGACCGGGAGCAGCGAGACTCGCCCCCTCGGCCGCCCGGCCGACAGCGTCCGAGAGCAACGCAGTCGTTGCCCAGCCAGGAGGCGTCGAGCTCGGGCCCTCCGGGCCGTCGAGGCGGATGACAGCATGGAAGTGGATCAGTCCACGTCGCTGATACTCGGCGACTTTGGCGTACGACAGACGAAGCACCTCGGCGATCTCGCCACGGGAGAGCCCTGCGCTCGTGGCGATCTCACGGCGAAGCCCCAGAGCGAAGCGATGCCAGAGTCGGCCGGAGTGTGCTTGCCAGAGGACGGCTCCGGCGTAGTCGTAGCAGCGGGGGCAGAGCGGCTCGCCGAGCCGCGGATCGTCGTCCGCGTGCCGCGCGTGGCAACCGGTCGTCGTGCCGTGCGGGCAGACGTCCCCTCTCTTACGGGGTCGGCAGGCGCGTACCTGGCCGGCGCGCTCACGGCGGGTGTGAACAGGCCCGAAACCGGGAGCGGTGAGGGTGGCGAACACCCGAGGGTGCTCGCCGACCTCCTCCCCCACGTTCTTGCCGCCGATGAGTCCGGCACGGATCAGCTGGTACGTGTCCGCCTGATACACGCGTGCACAGGTCGGGCAGACGGTTGCCCGGCGGTTGCCGCATGCGGTGAGGAGGCGACCGCCGTAGACATCCGAGCCGTACGAGCCGTACGAGAGCAGTGCCTCCCCGGTCGAGGCGTCGACGACCGTCGCAGTGCCGACGAGGTGAATCGGGTTCGTGCAGCCGCCGAGGCGGAGAATCTGGCGCCGCCACGCCGCGAACTCTGGTTCCGCGGCCCTGTCGATCAGCGCGGAGACAGCTTGCGGCAGGGTTGCAGGAGGCGTGGTCATCGACGACCACCGCCGCCGAATGCCTGCCACATGACAGCGGAGATTCCTTGCGGTCGAGTCTTCGCGCTGAAGCGAAGTGTCGGATCGGTGAGCCAGACCGCAGCTGCGTGTGCCGGGCAGAGCCAGCGTTCGAAACCGTCGAGTCCGACGAGGACGACTTGTTCCCGCCCGACGCAGGTCGGCTGTTCCTTGTCCCTCAGCTCGCATCGGGCAGAGGCGATTTGCGCGGACGATGCGCGGTGGACAATGTGAGGGTGCTCCTTTCACTGCTCACGCGGCGGATGGAGTGGGTTCCTGACGGGGTCGGGTTTGGCGACTTCGCGCCCCGTCGGGAGCCCGTCGTACGGGCCTTGTTGCGTCCGGGCCGTACGTGGTGGGTCTGGTGGGTCAGAAGCGGAGTTGTCCGAGGAAGGTGCCCAGGCCGTCGAGAACCGTCGCCACGACGGGCGCGGCAGCCGTCCGGGCGAGCAGGAAGCCGAAGGCTCCGCAGAGCAGCAGGTCGGTCCGGCGCAGGTAGCGGATGTGCAGCAGGAACCAGATCAGCAGGCCGAGCAGCAGCACCGCCGAGACGGACACGAGCACGGCAGTCCCCTTTCACTTCGCGTCCAGAAGTTCGGGAAGGTGCGGGGTCAGGTGCGCGAACTCGGCCGCGATGGCTTCCGCCTCGACTTCGTCGACCAGGTGAGAGCGCGCACGCTCCCAGCCGTCGCCGGAGGCCAGCACCGCGGTACCGGCTTGTTCCGGGGTGATGGCTTGCGCTGCCTTGAGCGCGTCCGGATTGAGGTCGCCGAGGGCCATCTCCGCCGTGCCGGGGTCGGCGACGCGGTGACAGACACGGCCGCCGAGTTGGGCACGCAGGGCCGTGACGCCCGGACCGAGATCAGAGCCGACGCGTTGGCCGGCGACGACGAGGAACACTCCCAGTGCCGCTCCGAGTTGGGCCAGCCGGATCAGTGCGGTCCCGGCCGCATGCGCTTCGTCCTTCTCGTTCCGACTCGCGACGAGGAACAACTCAGCGATCTCGTCGACGATGACGACCACCGGGACAGGCCGAGCCTGCTCCGGCAGGCCCCAGATGTTCCGTACGCGCGCCGCACGGCAGACGGTCATGCGGTCGAGAGTGAGATCAACCAGCGCGGCGAGGAGTCTGACCGCCTGCTCACGGTTGGTCGCGAGCGCCGACAACCTCGGCTCGTACAGCGACAGTTCCATGCCGCCCTTGCAGTCGACGCCGACGAGCGCGACGGGCTGTGGGGCAAGACCCGCCACGAGCGCATTGATCAGCGTGGACTTGCCGGACCGGGTTGCGCCGACGATCAGCCAGTGCGGCACACGCCGCAGGTCGATCACCCACGCGGCACCGGTCTCCAACGCGCCTACAGCAACGCTGAGAAGGTAGGCGGGCCCGCGCTGTTTCGGTATGCGGGGGTAGGCGAGCGGGTCCGTGACCGAGGCTGTGATCTGAACGGTTCCCGGCTTGCTCGAAGCCACCCGGACCGAGTGCACCTCCCAGGCTTCTGACATGGCAGGCGCTGCCTTGACGAAGTCCTCCGGCACCTGTCCCGGAAGAAGGCGAACCAGCAGCCAGAAGCCGCCCGACGTAGGCCGCACGAGCCCGAATCGGGGCACCAACGGCTGTGGCGGTGGAGCCCCCTTGCCGACGAGCCCGGACACCACCGTCAGAGCAGGTCGACGACTCACGGCCAGGCCGCACCCGGCCATCAACGGTCGCCACGTGCGTATGACGCGGCAGCACGCGACCGGAAACCCGAGTAAGAACCACCAGGCCACGGGGTAGCGGCGGCGCAGGGCCGGGCCTGCGAGAAGCAGACCCGACACCAGCACTGCGGCCACCACCAGTAACCAGCTCGGCCAGGTCGTCCCGGCCGAGGTGGTGGAGGCCAGGAACATCACTGCCCGGCCCCCTTTCCGGCCGGAGCCGGGGTGTTCAGGGGCCGAATCTCCGTCGCACGGAAGGAGATTCCGTGTCGCCCCTCGTTCTCCCACGGGGTGGCGACCAAGTCCCTGACGGCCACCGGGATGCCGAGCTGCACGCCGCTGGGTTCGCCAGGCACATTCACGGTGATGACGTCGGCCGATGTGCCCGCCATCAGGCACAGGCCGACCTGGAAAACGGTCTTGCCCGTGTCCCGGTCCACGCGGAGCTGACCGGTCTCTCGGTTGGCGATCCGCGGAGCAGGGGGAACGGCACAGATGATCCCCGTGAACTTCGCGGTGTCGATCGGAAGGCTTGCCACTTCTCTGGACTCCTCATCCTTGCGCCCTCAGGCCGATCCTTCGGGCTGCTTTACAACCCGTACTACGGGTTGCGAGTCCAGAGTGGCGACCCGTAGTACGGGTTGTCAACCGTCTTGCGATGGGGGACGCTTCTTCCAGCGCTGGAAGATGTTGTTCCAGCGCTGGAAGAACCGAGCAGATGACCGCTGTCACGGAGGGGCCGAATGTCGCCGCAGAACACGCAGCCGAAGTACCGGCAGATCGCCGACTACCTGCGCGAAGGCATCCTGAACGGCACCTACCCCGCCGGCCAGCCACTCCCCTCAGAGGAGTCGTTGGCCAAGCAGTTCGGCGTGACGCGCCCCACGGTCCGTCAGGGCCTCACGGAGCTAAGGGCATCAGGTCTCGTAGAGGTCATCATGGGTCGAGGCACCTTCGCCCGCTCGCCTCACAGCCGCCCGAGCCACACACGCCCGCGAGGCGTACGCCGTACCGCGGACGGGGGCTACATCGAGGCCGACGGCATCCGATGGGCCAACGCGGAACCCCCCGTAGCCACGCGGACGGATGCCCCACTCGCGCTCGCCGACCTGTTGCGCATCCCGCCGGGCGAGCCGATGTTCACGTACGACGCGTTGCAGACCGCCGACCACGGCCGCCTCCGCCAACTCCACCGCACCTATGTGCCGTTCTCTGTCCTGGTCGACACGAAGTACGAAGAGGAAGCACCCCCGCCGGCCCCGGAGCTTTACGCAGCGCTCGCCGAGCTGGGACACGAACTCCACTTCACGGAGTACATCCGCACGCGCATGCCACTCCCGGACCAGGCCCAGGCCCTGCGCCTCTCGGAAGGCGTCCCGCTGCTGCACATCATCCGCGTGACGCTGACGGCCGCAGAGAAGCCGCTTGCACTGGAGGAGTTCCACCTCCCCGGCGACGACCTGGAGTTGTCCTTCAGGCTGTAACAGACAGCCCAGTTGGCTCAGACTTTCTCTACTGCTTCAAGCACCCGGCTGCGCTCCGCTCCGCCGGGCGGGCTCCCGGCTCCGCACGGGGCGCCGCTCCTGCCTTCGGCCCGCTCCGCCCCGGCTGCGCCTACGCCCGCCCACACGCGGATAGGGCCGGGGCCAATCGGCGATCACCTGACGCATCGACCTAGGGGCAAGACGATGCCTCCGGCGGGGGCGCTCTGACTCTGGGATGGAGGGGGCGCCGTACGCGACTGCGGGTCCATCGTGGCGTGCGAGGGGGCTCCCATCCCGTCCACCATCGCCCCAGGCAGAGCCGAGCAGACGCGGCCCATGGCGTCCAGGTCGTTCGTACAGTGGCGCGCTCCACCTGGACGCCATGAACCACGCCCGCTCCACGGTGTGTGGGTCGACGGCGGACGGGATGGGAGCTGGGGTAGGTGGTGGGCTGAGGGGCTATCCCGCGGCCGCGTCGTTCTCAACAGCGCGGATCCTGGAACCCTTTGAGTCACGTCGAGCAAGAACGATTGATTCGAAAAACCCGACGACACCAAACAGCGAGAAGGGGACTGCGCCGAGCGCGCACCACCACCAGTAGCCGCCGTTGCTCGCGGATAGCCACCACAGAAAACCTCCGGCTGTAGCTAGGAAGACAGCAACAACGACCCCAGACAGGTCGCGTGTCTTGTCACGCTGATCCGCAACATAGCGAGCTACAGCCTCTTCAATGCTGCTCTGCAACGGCTGACGCTGCTCACTGGCCTCAGGTAAGAGCGCCCACACTTCAAGATCACGTTTCACGTCGTCCATCGCATGCCGTGCGCGACGGGCTTGCATGATCAAACCGACGACACCACATACAGCGACAACAGCGGCCGCTATCGGCTGGTAGTTCATGGTTGGAAGATGCTAGACCCAGAGTCATCCGTACGGCCCGTGACTCGCAACAGTTACTCGGGTTCGCATCCCCTCGGGCGGCTCAGACACCGCGGGCCGCACTCGTACACCTCGATGCACAAGTCGTGTGCCTCGGCGTGCCCTTCTGCGCGGTCGGCAGACCCAGCTCCTTTCCCAAGAGTCTCGCCACACCAGCAACACTGCCAGCCGAGGTGCTGCCAGGCGTCGAGTTCCCGTGCGGGTGGCGGTTTGGGCTGCCAGGTCTCAGTCACGGCTCGTCGGCGTTGGGGATCAGGGCGTGCCGATAAGGCTGTACTGAGCATTAGAGTAGGTCCGGAGTCGCCCACACGATCGGCAATTCGCTCTTGTTACGCTCAATTAGCGGCTGATCGGCATTAAATGATCGCGGCATAGAAATTTTCCAAGCGGAATCTCGATCAGGGTGCTTTTTGACTGCCCTTACTGCCCCTTCTACTCTCTCTGAGTATCCGCCCTTCACTTCGTCCAGGAATCTCAGGGTGATCCCTTTGGAGAGTTCCACCTTATCCTTCAAGATCTGGGCATCACCATCCCTGAGCATCCTAGCTGCCCGACTGATCAGGAGATCGAATCCCATTGCGATACCCAAGGCTTTTTCGCAGAACCCCTTCAGGTCGGCGGGTTGCGTATTAGCAGTGGGATTGTGGGCTGCCGCATGCCTAAGCTGCACCGCAGAATCATATTCCGCCTTCAGGGGGATGCCACCAAAGCCCGCCCTCTGGGAAATTTCAGTAACCTGATTCCAGGCACTCTTTACATTGAGGCAGCCGAGGATTTCAGCAATCTCATTGCTGCTTACATTTGAGCCACCATACCCCAGGCTGAAGCGGCTTATTTGAAGTGCTCCACCCTTTGTGCTCGCAATCTCGTTCGCCGCATCTTGGATCATCGTAAATGGGTCTGCGCCTGACCTTTGCGCCATACGCGCTCGATCTTGGGCTGCTTTCATGGCGCCGAAGGTTGCCGCTACTCGCAGCGCGTCTGGGAAGTCTTCGAATTTCACGACTGATCGGCTTAAGCAGTCGAGCGCCTCGCCGGCCCTTGCCCTAATGAAGTCCTCGAGACTGGTAAATGCTACTACCATCAGGCCATTACGAAGTAGCCGCGCTCTCCCGTTATGTGCGGTATCTGTAAGAGGCCCGTCGACCAGTAGAGGTTGATTAGCTGCGTCTGCGATACTTGCCAGTCGATCACATAGGTTCTGTCTAGAAATGGCGATTGCGCTCACGAGGCAACCGCCGCTAGCGCATTCCTCATCTCCGTAATACGCAGGGAGATACGGGAGGGAGTGTTTGTTGCCACCCGCACCGCAGCCTCAAAAGCCGGGCGTTCGAATAGCTCTCGCGTGGCACGTAGCACTTCAGTTCGGCGACGGGCAAGACGCTTTATCTGGTCATCCGAAAGTTGATCGACTGCAATCATTTGGGCATCGAACATCCCAGCCAGCATCTGATCTCTCCAGCCGTCACGGTCTGGCCGCTTGAAAGCTTTGCTACCCCATAGAGACTCGCAGCCGGTAATGGATCGCTGGAAAGCTTGCGAGTATTCTTGCAGAGCTTTCGGGCCAGCTTTTGCATGCCTTTCCATGAAATGATCCATGGACGATCTGAGATCGCCAGAGAATGTATCCCAGGTTTCACGCAGGGCGAGAAATCTCAACACCATTTCCACATCGGCCATGGCCCGATAACCGGGGGATCTGGAGTCTCGGATCTTCAATTGCGACTCGAGGAACATATTCGACGACAAGTCCATGATTAGTTCATTAAGAGGCCCTCGATAGATCACATTACGGATCTCCTGTGCATTGAGCGGCTGTCCAGCAGAATTCAGTCTATGAAATACCTCGTATTTAGTCTCAGGATCGGACTGCCTTAGAATGCTGATTGCTCGAATGTATGGGCGAACAGCGAGTGCGTTACGCAGACTCGCTGGCAACTCCTTAAAGCGATATCCGTCAATTTCCGAGAACCGCTCGAGCCCTGAGAGTTGATACTGGCTCCGCATAAAATCCCGCACAGCCGTAATTCGCTGCTTGCCATCGATTACGGAATAGCTACCAAACTCTTCTTCAGCTAGATACACGGGAGGAACCGGAATATTCAGCAGAAAGGATTCGATTAGCGCAGATTGGCGGTTAATGTCCCAGCGATCACGCCGTTGGAATTGGGGTCCCACGTCGATCGCCTTACTGTCTACCATTGAAGCAATCGTTTCGAGAGAAAGGTCTGACGCTTGCAGGACAAGCGCATCCTGAGCTTGCTCAAACTTTTGCACGATACGCTTATCCATGCCCGCCATAGCTTCCTTTATCGTTAATTTTCGACACGAAACGTTTGGGAAGGTTTACCACACGGGGATGCTTTCGCGGGGCTGAATGGGTCGATCCGAGGCGAGCCCCAGGACTGCGCTTGGATGCCGGTCGGCTTGGCTGCGGCCCGGGATGACTCGAGGGCGACTGCTAGCACAGGCGGTGCCAGGAGCGCAGTACGCCACAGGACAGACGCACGCATCGTGAAGCCGGTCGATGACGGCGATTGGTACAAGTGCAGCCTGTACATCGACGACAGCGTCGACCATTGGACCGCCTGCGGTGATCTGTACGGGCGCTACGGGGCCTCTAGGAGCTTGCAGCACACCTGCACCTGGATGCGCACTGAGTGTCTAACTGCGTGACATCCGCGACGCACAACCACGGACAACCGTGGACGTCAGCGGACCATCAGCGCAGGTGACAGGCACAGCGGCCCATGGGCAGCCCTCATCACAAGTTGCTTCGGGAGCAAGCCGTCACGAAGCAAAGCCGGACTGCCCCAGCAACGCATAGGGGCGCCTCGCGATGTGGGGCGCCTTACAGCCTACGCCGGTCTCCGCTTCTTCGCTGTCCGTCCGCCAAACCCCTCTTGTCGTGCTGACCCAACTCCCGGACGAACAGGTCCCGTCAGTCGTACGGTCACAGTACAGACACACCCGAAAAGACACAGGAGAGAGCGTGATCGAATACGTCGCCCGATCCGGGCCCCCGGAAGCCATGAACTGCCCGGCCTTCATCTGCGACGCATGCCGCCAACAGGTCGTCAGCGCAGGCATTGTCACCTGGGCCACCACCATCGGAGACGGCCGCAGCCGGACCCACAGCCAATCCCCCTTGTACGTCGCCCACAAAGGCGAGTGCGGACGCAAGGTCGAGGCCATGCTTCACGCCAGCTACCCGGCCAGCGACGGATGGATGGACCTGTGGGACGACATCGGCGACTTCCTCAAGCAGCTCACGCATAACGCTACCAGCGCGTTCGCCGACGACGCCGACGGTGAATACCACCAGCACCACCTCGAAGGCGCCCGCACTCACGAGGGGAAGCAGTGACAGAGAAGCAGCTCACATCGCAGAATGCGACGATCACCACCGCAAGCATCCAGGTACGAGCCCTGACTATCGGCAAGAAGCAGGTCACCCTCGCCGTCTTCCGGCAGCTCGAAGACGAAGACATCATCAAGCCCCTCGACGCTGGCTTGGCCGGCGAACCCTGGGGGCGCGTCAACTACCACCCAGACAAGTGCGCCGATGACAAGGAGCACATTCACGTCGTCTGGCAGAAGGGCGACGAGCTGCGCCGCGCCACCGTGTACGAACCGTCAGTTGCCGCGTACAAGCACCCGACCGCTGGCTTGTACGTTGAGGCCCTCATAGCCGAAGGGCTCGATCACAGGGACCCCCGAGCCGGCGGCGCTGGGGGAGTCGGCCGCATTCAGGTGGTCAAAGCTGGGCGAGAGGGCGGAGTGGGCTTCACGCGCTTCACGTATCAGGGCGTGCAGTTCCACGCGCCGGTCCGATCCGAGTTCCTCACTGTGTTCCACAATCACTACCTCCGGCGCGACGGGGACGAGACCCTCTGGCACCGAGTACGGCATGTAGCTGGCCCCGAAGCTACGTCGGAGGGCATCGCCGCTGGCCTCCCGGCCCTTGCCTTCAACACCTCGTGGCGACAGCTGAAGGAACTTCCGCAACTATTCATCGCGGTCTAACAGCACGACGGCGGGGGCACAACAGACCCAGGTTTGGGTGGGGGCCAAACGCGGCAACTCCGCCGGAACGTTCCCGGACCGTGGTGGACAGTACCGGAGCCGAACGAGCAGGCTAGGTGGTCCTGAACCGAGGTCACCAGGGTCGCAATCGCGTTCGTGACGAAGAGGTCGTGGGCCTCAATCCCAGAGATCTCGCACGCGGCGACGCACCGCCCTGAGAAATGTCATGCGAGGGCGGCACCGGGCCGCCTCTGGGCCGTCCGAGGGTGCCCCAGGCTGACCGACAACGACCTCCAACAACCGCTCCCCGTTGGTCATCGGGGTACCTGACTGCGGACCCCGAGGCCGCAGATCCGGCGCATCAGTTCTTCGACTTCTAAGTGCTCGGCTTGTGAGACGGTCTCAAGCAGTTCAACCGAGGGCACTCGTCTGCGGTTCTGCTCGGAAACGTGCCAGACCTGTGCCAGCTCGGGCGGGGAACTGCGGCACAGCCTCCGTCTCAGTTCCCGTCTCATTCAGCGCCGTTCACGGTCGTTCAGACGAGATCAGAGCCGGAAGTCGCCCTCACGACCGGTCGTCCATGAACGCAGATGAACGGCCCCGTCCGCGGCCTCCAGGACCACCAACACAGTTGGAAAGCGTGCACCCCAACAGTTGAGCAGGCATGGCACTCGTAACACCCGCAGACCGGGATGCCCGGCAGCGAAGGGGCGCCTGTGAGCACTACTGCGCCAGCCCTGCGCGAGATCCTCTCGGTTGGCTCTGCCGCTCGTCCGGGCTGCGGCGCTGGGGCGCCGGTCCCGGACGGGCGGCAGAGCCAACCGCGGCGCAAGCGCCGTGCAGAGCAGTGGCCCCGTACGGCAGTCCGCCGAGAAGCGGTGCTGTACGGGGCCAGAAGCTGACCAGTCGCGGGAGCACGCTCTGACCGCAGCAGCCGGAGTGCGGATTCGTCAGGCCGCGGACGCCTGCTGGTGGGGATCGCTTGAGCACGCCGTAGCCGTCGCGTCAGCCACCTCCGCAGCGAGACCCACCGCGATCAGCTCGGCCAGGAGTTGAGCGGCCTCAGGACGTATCGTGCCGAGGCGTACCAGGCCGTCGCCGAAGACGTTTACGTCGGCCGCGAGGCCAGGGAAATCGGACTCCAGGCCCAGGTCTGTGAGTTGCGAAGCCAGCAGGCCGGCGCTGTGCCTTGCCTGCGTCCAGCCGCGGACGTAGGGGACTCCTGGCATCAAGTCTTCGGCACGTTTGGCAACGACTCCTCGCCGGTCGGTCATAGCGTCAGTCCTCTCGCGTCCGTTGTTCGGTGCTTTCGTCGGCTTCCTTGCTGGTCTTCCCGCTTGCCAGCGCGAGCCGGAGGAGCTCAGCCAGGCGTTCCGCCGTTGCCGGTGACACTCTCCCGAGTTCGATCAGGCCGTGGCCGAAGGCGTTGAGGTCAGCTCGAAGGTAGGGGAAGTCCTTTTCCATCCCCGCGGCCGTCAGGATGTCCCGCAGAGCACTCGTCGCGTTTCGGGCTGCGTACCAGCCGTCGCTGTCCAAGGGGGACCACTGGGCCGCGTCCTGGTGGTCGCGTGGTTCATCCCGCATCGGTCGCCGACCTCTCGGGAGCGGCCATGTGCACGGCAGCCGGCGAGGGGTACTTCTCGCCGTAGCGGTCGACGCGTGCCAGCAGTTCGGATGCGGCGACGAGCATGGTTGCCAGAGCTACCGGACGTAGCGGATTGGCCTCAGGGCGGCGTACCGGTGCGCGGAGCCACTGGTAGCGGTCTCCCGACAGGGGCATAGGGCCGGGGACCACGACGGCTGAGCCGAGGCTCAAGTAGCGGTAGTCGGGCGGCGTCCGAGTCTCCCGTGCCAGAAATGCCGCGAAGGCCTCTTCGCTACGGGAGTTGAGCAGGAAGCCCACACGTCGGGCCTTGTGGTCGGCGATGACTGGGCCGAACGGCATGCCTCGGCGCATGAGTTGATCGAAAGTCTCCAGGCCCGTGTTCTGCTCTATCGTCACCACGTCGAAGAGGCGACCGGTCGGCAACATGCACGGGGTACGGGGGTCGTCCTCCCAGACAGCCCGGCACATCACCGGATCGTCGGCAGCGGCGGAGAGCCACTCGACGCCCCTCCTGGTCATCCTCTGCACGTCATCTCACCTCGGTCTGACTGGGTCAGCGGCTTCCGTGCTGCCGTGCGTCCAGACTCCAGGTCAGGGCCCTGACCAGGACAGATGACGAGAGGGGACGGGGGATGACGAGGGATGCGTCGGACCGTCACCCCCTGTCGTCCCCCAAGCGGAAAGGATCTCCTGCCACTTCCGGCGCGAGGGGATTGCTTGCGCGTACATTCGGTGGTGACCCTGAGTTGTCGTACCGGCGCACGCGCGGGGAGGGAACGGCCACGTCATCGATGCAGTCGACCAGCGTCCGCCTGGGTGAGGCACGGGCCAGACTTGGCTGGAGTCAGCCGCGGTTGGTACGCGAGATACGGCAGGCAGCTACGCGCCGAGGCCATCAACTCCCCTCCGACGCAAGCGTGAAGCGGCGCATCGCCAGCTGGGAGAACGGGCACAGCTCGCCGGACGATTTTTATGGGCCTCTGCTGTGCGACGTCTACGGCATGAGCGCTGCGGAACTCGGGCTCAACCACGACACCAGCCACGATGCGACTCTCCTGGACGCGAGCTACCCAGCCAGTCCCGATGCGGCGATCACGGCCGTGGGGCAATTGTGGCGGGCCGACCTCAACGGCTACGCGCCTCTGCTCCAGGCCGAGCCTTCCGAGCCTGCGTGGAGTGAAGCGTCGTTGCGGTGGCTGGTGGCCCCTGAGCCGTCGACTGCTCGGCAACCGCGGGACAGTGTGCGGGTCGGTCTGGGCGACGTTGCCGCCATCAAGACCACCGCAGACATGTTCGCTCAGCTTGACGACCGCTTTGGTGGGGATCACGCAAGACATGCCGTCGTGCAGTACCTCAGCCGTGAAGTAGCTCCGCTCCTGCGCGGCCAGTACACCGAACCCGTTGGCCGATCCTTGTTCTCCACCGTCGCCGAGGCCACTCTCCTCGCCGGTTGGATGTCTTACGACGCCTGCCATCACGGCCTCGCTCAGCGGTACTTCCTCCAAGCCCTGCGTCTGGCGCAAGATGCCAATGACCGTCGGCTCGCCGGGAGCATCCTGTCGGCCATGAGCCACCAGGCCACGTTCCTCGGTCGCTTCACTCAGACCGCGACCCTGGCCCGCGCCGCCCTCATGGGCATCTCCCCCGTCGCCACGCCGACGCTTCGCGCCCAGTTCCACGCCATGGAGGCTCGCGCGCTGGCACGAACCGGCGATGTCCGCGCCTGCGAGGCCGCGCTCACTGCTGCGACGAAGGCGCTGGAGAGCCGCAACCACGACGACGAGCCGGAGTGGATCAGCTACTTCGACGAGGCCGAACTCGCCGCCGAGGCAGCCCACTGCTTCCGCGACGTCAACAGCGCTCGCCAAGCCGTCGCGCACGCCGAGAACGCGATGAGTGGCAGCCACGTACGGAGCGACTTCTTCGCGACCATGGTCCTCGCGGATGCCCACTTACGGGCTGGTGATGTTGAGGAAGCCTGCCGCGTAGCCCTGGACGCGCTCGACCTCGGTGAACAGCTCAAGTCAGCCAGGTGCGTGAGCCACCTGGCAGAGTTCCGACGGGATCTTGCCCGGGTCGACGGCGGAGCGACCGTACGCGATCTTCATGACCAAGCCCGCGAGCACAGGCTGTGGGTTGCCGCCGGCGCAGAGGCCGGCCACTGACCGCGAGTTCAGAAGGGCTGCCACTGGTCACGGCCCTCGCCGGTACGCAGCGACTGCACTCGTCGGGCGAACTCCGCGGCGGACCGTCCATTCGTGGCCGCCTGGTGGCCGAGCCAGACCACCATCATCAGCTCACGCAGGTCGGCCAGGACCTCGTACCCCGGCCAGTTCATCAGGTCGAATCCGTACCGGTGGACGAACTCGGCGTACTCGGCCTTCGTGTGCCAGCCATACCGCTCGTAATAGATCGCGGTCAGGATCAGGTCCCACTCGCGCGGGGCGAGCGCGAAGCCATCGAGGTCGATCAGCACGGCGTGACCGTCACGGTGGCGAAGCACGTTTCCGATGTTCGCGTCTCCGTGGATCATCCCGAAGGGGAGGACGAAGTCCAGGCGGTCGTACTCCTTCGCGAGCTTCCCGGCTCGATCCCGCAAGAACGCGTGATCCTCCACCGTGACCCCGTCGAGGCCATCGAACGAGGCCCGCAGCTTTGCCAGTGGATCGAAGTACGGCAAGCCCAGCGTTTCAGGTTCCTCCAGCCAGTGCAGGCGACGCAGCAGATCAGCAACCTCGCCAACCGTGGCGTACTCCTCCTGCTCCTGCGCACTCTCCCAGAAGGTCACCACCCGGCCGCCTACGGTCAGCGGCTGCTCGATCTGAGCTGGAACTCGCGTCGCCGGGAAGTTCTCCCTCTCCAGCCACCGAGCCACCTCCACGACCCGCTCCATCTCCGGGAGAACCGCCGGGTCCCGAGCGACGCGAACGATGAACGGCGACGACGCCAAGCGGTAGACGGCATTCGACCCCAAGCGCAGCAACTCGGCGCCTGTCGGGTCCAGTTCGGCCTTCTTGCACGCCTCGCGGAGAACGATCTCGACGCCCTCCGCCGTGAACCCCGTACCGCCGTCCTGGCCCTCGCCGCTGCCCGAGATCATGGCTCCGACCATACGGCGCACACCAACGGCTCGACAGGCCACCCACGTAATGGGGGCGTAATGACCTTGCTCAGCGACTCCCGTGCTAGGCGCTCCCGAGCAGGTCAGGGCCTCAGCAAGTTCACCGCCTCATCCGGCCTCCGGAGCCGGGTGCGCAGGTTCGAATCCTGCCGGGGGCACCTTTCAGTAGGTGTCTGAAGACCCCGCCATCAGCGGTTTCGCTGAGGACGGGGTCTTGGCGTTTGTGCGGTGCTCAGGGTTCGATGAGGCCCGCCCGGATCGCGTAGCGCGTCAGTTCCAGGCGGTTGCGCAGGCCCAGCTTGTGGAGCAGGTTCGCCCGGTGCCTGTGGACCGTCTTGATGCTGATGAAGAGCATCTCGGCGATCTCCTTCGACGAGTGGCCCTCGGCCACCAGCTTCAGGACCTCCTCCTCGCGCGGCGTCAGCACCTGGTCGGGCGGTTCCTCGCCCTGGCGGACGCGGTCCAGGTAGTTGCGGATCAGGGCGGTCACCGCGCCCGGGTAGAGGAAGGGCTCGTCGCGCATGGCCGCCCGGCAGGCGGCGACCAGGTCCCGGTCGGCCACCGACTTCAGTACGTAGCCGCTCGCACCCGACTTCAGGGCCTGGAAGAAGTACTGCTCGTTGTCGTGCATCGTCAGCATGAGGACGCGTACGCCGGGCTTCAGCGCCGCCAGTTCGCGTGCGGCCTGCAGTCCCGTCATCCGGGGCATCGCGATGTCCAGGACCGCCAGGTCGACCTCGTGCGTGCGGGCCAGGGCCACCGCCTGTGCCCCGTCCCCGGCCTCGGCGACGACCTCCAGGTCCGGTTCGCCGTCGAGGATCAGGCGTACCCCGCGGCGCACCAGCGCGTGGTCGTCGGCGAGGAGGATGCGGGTCCTGGTGGTGCTCGTACTCATGGGGTGAGTCCCGGGTGTGGAGGTGCGTCGGTCGGAGGTGTCGGTACGGTCAGGCGGACCCGCGTGCCCGGCTGCGGGCTCGACGTGACGTCGAGTGCCGCCCCTATGAACAGGGCCCGCTCCCGCATTCCGCGGATTCCCGCGCCCTCGTGGGCGATTCCGGTTCCGCGGCCGTCGTCCGTGACGCTCAGCGCCACCGCGCCGTCCGTACGGCAGAGGGCCAGCTCGACCCGGTCCGCGTCCGCGTGGCGGGCCGCGTTGGTCAGGGCCTCCTGGGCCACCCGGTAGAGGACCAGTTCCGTCTGCTGGTCCAGTGGGGGGAGGTCGGAGTCGAAGCGGCGTACGACCCTCAGTCCCGCGTGCGTGGCGAACTCCGTGGTCAGGGACGTCAGGGCGCTGATCAGACCCAGGTCGTCCAGGACTCCCGGCCGCAGTCTGCGCACCAGCCGGCGTACTTCGTCCAGGCTGCCCCTGGTGATCTCCTGCGCCTGCCGCAGTTCGCCGCGCAGGGGTTCGTCCGCCGTGTCCGACGCCCGCTTCAGGGACAGCAGGACCGCGGTCATGGTCTGGCCGATCTCGTCGTGGAGCTCCTGGGCGATGCGGCGCCGTTCGGACTCCTGCGCCAGCAGGACGCGGGCGGTGCTCGCGGCCCGTTCCTGCTCCAGCCGTTCGAGCATGGCGTTGAAGGTGCGGATCAGCTCGGCGGTCTCGCCGCGGCCCTGTTCCGGCAGGCGGTGTCCGGGGCGCAGCAGATCCACGGTGGTCATCAGCCGGGTGAGGCGGTCGAGCGGGGCAAGGCCGACCCTCAGCAGGGCCGCGTTGGCGACCAGCATGACGGCGAGGCCGCCCGCGAGGATGACCGCCTCGGTCAGCACCACCGGCACGGAGACGGTCACCGGCGCCCACAGCAGCAGCGCGGTGGCGCTCCCCAGCACTACCGCGTTGAGCGCGAAGATCCGCCAGAACAGGGACAACTGAAGGGTGCCTTCCTCTTGGGCCCGGTTCCTCTTGGGCTCGGTTCCTCTTGGGCTCGGTTGATCTCGGGTTGCCTTTGATCTTGGGCTGCCTTCCGCCCAGCCTGCATCTTTCCCTTCCGTCCGTCGATGGGGCGCAATGCCCATTTTCGCGATGGGGTCCCGGGGCCGCCGCGGATGGGTATCGCGCCCGATGGGTTTTGCGCGGCGCACCGGCGACGGTGGGGCATGACCCCACCGGAAGAAGGCCCACCATGTCGCTCGACACGCATTCCCTCACTCCCCCGGCCGCCGAACGCCCCGTACGTCTGACCGCGCGCGAGGCACGCCGGTGCCTGGAACACGAACGGGACTCCCGGCTCGCCCAGTTGCGGGCCATCGGGGCGGCCGGGCACGGGCAGGAGGCGCAGGAGCAGGTGGTGGTGGCGGCGCAGAGGGACACCGTCGAGCGGGTGCTCAAAGAGATCGATGCCGCCCTCGACCGTGTCGGCGACGGCAGCTACGGAAACTGCCCCGGCTGCTCCGGACCCATCCCGGTCGAGCGCCTGGAGATCCTGCCCTACACGCGGTTCTGCGTTCCCTGCCAGCGCAGAACCGACTGACCTGCGCGCACGCCCGCGCTCCGTCTCCCGCCAAACCCGAGGGGTGAAGTGGTGAACCGACAGCAGACCATCGACGATCGCAGCACCGCGGACAGCACGCACCTGTCTGCCCAAGACCTCGCCGCGCTGCGCGCGAACCTGCACGAGCAGCGTCTCTTCCGCCGGGAACAGCTGGAGCAGCTCACGGCAGCCGCGATCAACCGCGCGGACGCGCTCCTCGACCGGCAGAGCGCCGCCCGTATCGAGGTACGCGTCAAGCTCGCCGCCTCCGCCCGCATGGTCCTCGCCGACGTCGAGGCCGCGCTGGGTCGCATGGACCGGGGCGACTTCGGCGCCTGCCGCCTGTGTCTGCGGCCCATCGCCCGCGAGCGTCTGACGATCGTGCCGCAGGCCCGCTACTGCGCCCGCTGCCAGCAGGTGCGAGGGACCGGGCGATGACCGAAGAGAGCCGGGATGCCGCACCCCCTGCTGTGGCGCTGGCGTCGTAATCCGCTGCGCCGCCGCGCCGACCTCGTACAGGGATGGATCGCCGTCGGTCTGTTCCTGGCCGTCCTGACCGCCACCCCGGCCGCCGTCGTGCTGGTGGGCGACACGGCCCGCCGCCATCTGGAACAGACCGCCCGGCACCAGGCCGGCACCAGGCACTCCGAGCCCGGGTCGGACGTGTGGATCAGCGACGCGGGAGAGCTCACCGATGCGCCTCTCACCCAGGAGGAGATCCGCGACCACGCCCGGGGCTATGCCGTCCTGGCCGCCGTCGCCGTCCCCCTCACGGGCACCGCCGCATACATCTGGGCCCACCGCAGGCTAGAGCGGCACAACCTCGCCCAATGGGGAGCGGCCTGGGCCCGCACGGCTCCCCGCTGGCCCACTTCTCCCTGACCGGCCGGCTACTGGCTACCGGCTAGTGGCTAGTGGCTAGTGGCTAGTGGCTAACTGCGGCGGATCGGGGGCAGTTCGTACGTTCCGTCGAAGATCGCGGCATGGGGCGTGTACATCCGCAGGATCGGGCGGAAGTTTCCGCTGGGGGTGGGCAGCCAGTTGGCGGCCGTCTTGTCGTCGGCGGGGCTCTGCGGCTGGAGGTGGAGGGTGAGGGAGCCGTCGTCGTCGTAGCTCAGGCCCGGGGTGCGGTCGCCGATGGAGTAGCGGTCGATGGGGTTGGGGATCAGGAAGTAGTTCGGCAGGTCGTACATCGTGATCGACCAGAACGCGTCCACGGGTGGCGGCTTCTCGAAGCGCAGGGTGTAGGACTGCCCGCCCTCCAGGGGGCGGCCGTCGCCGTCGTTCCAGGTCATCGCGTACGCGGCTTCGTAGGCGTGGTTGCCCCAGAGCGCGGTGCGGGCCGAGGTGGCGCGCACCATGCGGCCCAACTCCCGCTCCGTGTAGATCCATTGGGGATCCTTGAGCGTGCCGATCTCGAAGTGGTCGGCGTTGTAGTCGAAGGCGTGATACGTCAGCCGCCAGCCGTTCTGCTCCGGGCTGTCGCCGTGGGTGGACGCGTGCTCGACCTTCTCCTTGCCCGCGGCGAAGCCCTCGCGCAGCGCTTCGGCCAGTTCGGGCTCCGCTTGCGCGTAAGGGCTCTGTGCGTCCAACAGGCCTAGCGGGGCGAATTTCTGTTGGTACGTCAGGTCGGCGGGCGCGGGTGGGAAGGCGGCCATCCTCGCCCGGAGCTTCTCGTAGAAGAGGAGCTCCGGTTGGTCGTCGGGGATGTACGTGTGGGTCGGCAGCCCGTGGGGCTCTTCGGATGCCGTCCAGTACGGCTCCAGGTGGGTGTCCTCCTGGAGTGCCTGCACCGCCGGTACGTCGTCCGGGCCCGTGCAGGCCCACCGGCCGACGATCGACGCCACCTCGGTGGGCACGGCGATCCGGGTGGCGCCCAGCGGGACCTCCTCGTCCCAGCCGGGCGGGGTGAGGAGGTAGCTGGCCGCGCCGGTGCCGGTGGCGCGGCGGCCCACGTACGCGAAGTTGTTGGTCCAGGCGTCCACGAACTGCAGGACGTAGTAGCGGCCGTCCGTGTCCGGCACCGTCAGGAGCTGGGCGCCGCCGGAGAGGTCCAGTTGCGCCACCGAGTAGATGGTGTCGTTGTTGACGCTCACGAAGGGGTCGTCGGAGCCCGCGAGTACGCTCGCGTGGCTGAACTCGTTGAACGGCGCGGGGGCCACTGAGCCCATGCCCTTGCGGGAGAAGCGGTCGACTTCGTCGAGGTTGAGCACCATCGGGTAGCCGTAGATGTACGCCTCGGCCGCCAGGGCCCGGAGATCGGTCGTGCCGTCGGTCATGCCCGCCGCCTTCTCGTGATCAAGCTCGTTCGTCGTTCGTGATCAAGGTTCTACGGACATCGTCGGGCCGCCGTGCCCCTCCGGCCACTCCTGCCGCTTACGTGGCGTGGCGCGGTCACTCCTGGGCGGCCGGGGGTTCCTGATCGCCGTAGCGGCGCTCGAACTTGGCCACCTGGCCTTCGGAGTCCACGACGCGGGCGCGGCCCGTGTAGAAGGGGTGGCTCTCGGAGGAGATCTCCACCTCCACCAGGGGGTACGTCTCGCCGTCGTCCCACTCGATGGTCTGGTCGCTCGCTGCGGTGGAACGAGTGAGGAAGGCGTAGCCCGCCGAGCGGTCCCGGAATACCACCGGGCGGTAGTTGCTGTCCTTGCCATTGCCGTTGCCGTTGCCGTTGCCGTTGCCCTTGTCCTGAGTCATTCCTCAAGGTTCCCCGCGTACGCCCAGGGGGGCGAGCCTGGGGGCTCCAGGTGGGGGGTGCCCCCGCCGGACGGGCCTCTCCCACCCACCCACCCACCCGATCACCCCGCATCCGCCCCTGACCGAACAGACTTTCCCACCCACCCACCCGATTGCCCCGCGGTGCCGAGGGGGGGTGGGTGGGATTAGTAGGCAGGGGGGATGTCCCGGGGTGCCGAGGGAGGGCGGGGGTGGGTGGTTGGCGGGGGTGGGGGGTTGGCGGGGGTGGGGGGATTGGCGGGGGTGGGGGGATTGGCGGGGGTAGGTGGTTGGCGGGGGTAGGTGGTTGGCGGGGGTAGGTGGTTGGCGGGGGTAGGTGGTT
>NZ_JBHUZJ010000098.1:0-31025 GCF_042667685.1 Streptomyces sp. NPDC057302
GTGTATACGAGACCGGCGCGACGGCGTCCGCCGGGGCCGGCTGCTGTCCCGGGGCGCCCCGGACGCGCGCCCCGGGGCGCCCCGGACGGGCCGGATCTTGCCGGTCGGGCGCCGACGGCCAGCGGCTGTCAGTCCGGAGTCGTACGCTGGAGACCCCCGGCCCGTATGACGTTGCCGGGCGGTTCGCGTTGCCCCCGCGCGCCCCAGCACCTGGACGGAAAGCGAAAGCCCACATGAGCCTGCACGGTCTGCTCGACGCTGTCGTCAAGGACGCCGCACTCGCCGAGGCGGTCAAGGCCGGCAAGGACGGCAACCGCATGGCCGTCGACCTGGTCGGTCCGCCCGCGGCCCGCCCCTTCGCGGTCGCCGCCCTCGCCCGCGAGACGCGACGCACCGTCCTCGCCGTGACGGCGACCGGCCGCGAGGCCGAGGACCTGGCCGCGGCCCTGCGCACGATCCTGCCGCCGGACGGAGTCGTCGAGTACCCCTCCTGGGAGACGCTCCCGCACGAGCGCCTCTCGCCCCGCTCGGACACCGTCGGCCGCCGCCTCGCCGTCCTGCGCCGCCTGGCGCACCCGCGCCCCGACGACCCCGAGACCGGCCCGGTCAGCGTCATCGTCGCCCCCGTCCGCTCGGTCCTGCAGCCGCAGGTCAAGGGCCTGGGCGACCTGGAGCCCGTGGCCCTGCGCACCGGTGAGGGCACGGATCTGAACGAGATCGTGGAGGCCCTCGCGGCAGCGGCGTACTCCCGGGTGGAGCTGGTCGAGAAGCGGGGCGAGTTCGCCGTGCGCGGCGGCATCCTCGACGTCTTCCCGCCGACCGAGGAGCATCCCCTGCGGGTCGAGTTCTGGGGCGACGACGTCGAGGAGATCCGCTACTTCAAGGTCGCCGACCAGCGCTCCCTGGAGGTCGCCGCGCACGGCCTGTGGGCCCCGCCCTGCCGCGAGCTGCTGCTCACGGACGACGTGCGCGAGAGAGCCGCCGCGCTGGCCGAGGCCCACCCCGAGCTGGGCGAACTGCTCGGCAAGATCGCCGAGGGTATCGCCGTCGAGGGCATGGAGTCCCTCGCCCCCGTCCTGGTCGACGACATGGAGCTGCTGCTCGACGTCATGCCGCAGGACAGCATGGCCGTGGTCTGCGACCCCGAGCGCGTGCGCACCCGCGCGGCCGACCTGGTGGCGACCTCGCAGGAGTTCCTCCAGGCGTCCTGGGCGGCCACCGCGGGCGGCGGGGAAGCCCCGATCGACGTCGGCGCCGCCTCCCTCCGGGGCATCGCCGACGTCCGCGATCATGCCCGTGACCTGGGCATGATGTGGTGGTCCGTGTCGCCGTTCGCCGCCGACGACGACCTTGACGAAGACACCCTCAAGCTCGGCATGCACGCCACCGAGACCTACCGCGGCGACACCGCGAAGGCGCTCGCCGACACCAAGGGCTGGCTCGCCGACGGCTGGCGCACCGTCTACGTGACCGAGGGCCACGGCCCCGCCGCCCGCACCGTCGAGGTCCTGGGCGGCGAGGGCATCGCGGCCCGCCTGGACGCGGAGCTTGGCGAGCTGACGCCCTCCGTCGTGCAGGTCACCTGCGGCTCGATCGACTTCGGGTTCATCGACCCCGCGCTCAAGCTCGCCGTGCTCACCGAGACCGACCTGTCGGGCCAGAAGGCGGCCGGCAAGGACGGCCAGCGGATGCCCGCGCGCCGCAGGAAGACGATCGACCCGCTGACCCTGGAGGTCGGCGACTACATCGTCCACGAGGGCCACGGCGTGGGCCGCTACATCGAGATGGTGCAGCGCACGGTCCAGGGCGCGACCCGCGAGTATCTGGTCGTGGAGTACGCCCCCGCCAAGCGCGGCCAGCCCGGCGACCGGCTCTACATCCCCACCGACCAGCTGGAGCAGATCACCAAGTACGTCGGTGGCGAGGCGCCCACGCTGCACCGCCTGGGCGGCGCCGACTGGACGAAGACGAAGGCGCGCGCGAAGAAGGCCGTCAAGGAGATCGCCGCCGACCTCATCAAGCTCTACAGCGCCCGCATGGCGGCCCCCGGCCACGCCTTCGCCCCCGACACCCCCTGGCAGCGCGAGCTGGAGGACGCCTTCCCGTACGTGGAGACGCCCGACCAGCTGACCACCATCGCCGAGGTGAAGGACGACATGGAGAAGACGGTCCCGATGGACCGCCTGATCTGTGGCGACGTCGGCTACGGAAAGACGGAGATCGCGGTCCGCGCCGCCTTCAAGGCGGTCCAGGACGGCAAGCAGGTGGCCGTCCTCGTCCCGACCACGCTCCTGGTGCAGCAGCACTTCGGCACGTTCTCCGAGCGGTACTCCCAATTCCCCGTGAAGGTGCGGGCGTTGAGCCGCTTCCAGACGGAGACGGAGTCCAAGGCGACCCTGGAGGGGCTGCGCGACGGCTCGGTCGACATCGTCATCGGCACGCACCGCCTCTTCTCCTCCGAGACCAAGTTCAAGGACCTGGGCCTGGTCATCGTCGACGAGGAGCAGCGCTTCGGCGTCGAGCACAAGGAGCAGCTGAAGAAGCTGCGGGCCAACGTCGACGTCCTGACGATGTCGGCCACCCCCATTCCCCGTACGCTCGAAATGGCCGTGACCGGCATCCGCGAGATGTCCACGATCACCACGCCCCCCGAGGAGCGCCACCCGGTCCTGACCTTCGTCGGTCCCTACGAGGAGAAGCAGATCGGCGCGGCCATCCGCCGCGAACTGCTCCGCGAGGGCCAGGTCTTCTACATCCACAACCGCGTCGAGTCGATCGACCGGGCCGCGGCCCGCCTGCGGGAGATCGTCCCCGAGGCCCGGATCGCCACCGCGCACGGCCAGATGTCCGAACAGGCCCTGGAGCAAGTGGTGGTGGACTTCTGGGAGAAGAAGTTCGACGTGCTCGTCTCGACGACCATCGTCGAATCGGGCATCGACATCTCCAACGCCAACACGCTGATCGTCGAGCGCGGCGACAACTTCGGCCTCTCGCAGCTCCACCAGCTCCGGGGCCGGGTGGGCCGAGGCCGCGATCGCGGCTACTCGTACTTCCTCTACCCGCCGGAGAAGCCCCTCACGGAGACCGCCCACGAGCGCCTGGCCACGATCGCCCAGCACACGGAGATGGGCGCGGGCATGTACGTGGCGATGAAGGACCTGGAGATCCGCGGCGCGGGCAACCTCCTGGGCGGCGAGCAGTCCGGTCACATCGCGGGCGTCGGCTTCGACCTCTACGTACGCATGGTGGGCGAGGCGGTGGCCGACTACCGCGCGTCCCTGGAGGGCGGTGTGGAGGAGGAGCCGCCGCTCGAGGTCAAGATCGAGCTGCCGGTCGACGCGCACGTCCCGCACGACTACGCGCCCGGCGAGCGGCTGCGCCTGGCGGCCTACCGCTCGATCGCGTCCGCGAGCAGCGAGCAGGACGTCAAGGCGGTGCGCGAGGAACTCACCGACCGCTACGGCAAGTTGCCCGAGCCCGTGGAGAACCTCCTCCTGGTGGCGGGCCTGCGCATGCTGGCCCGCGCCTGCGAGGTCGGCGAGATCGTGCTGCAGGGCAACAACATCCGGTTCGCCCCCGTGGAGCTGCGGGAGTCGCAGGAGCTGCGCCTGAAGCGGCTCTATCCCGGCACGGTCATCAAGGAGAACGCCCACCAGCTGCTCGTCCCGCGCCCCAAGACCGCGAAGGTCGGCGGGAAGCCGTTGATCGGGCGTGAACTGCTCGGCTGGGTGGGGGAGTTCCTGACGACGATCGTCGGCTCGTAGGGCGGGTGCTCAGGGAGTGCAGGCGTCGGCGATCGAGCGGCTGTTCTCGTAGAGGTGGTGGCGCGTGATCCGGCCGTCCTCGACGGTCAGCCGCAGCGCGAAGGGGCCTTCGAAGGACTTGCCGGTGGCGCGCACGGTGCCCCAGAGGCTGCCGAAGATCACCGCGTCCGCGCCCTCGACCATGATCGTGTCGACGGTGGCACCGGCCTTCTCCGGGACGGTGTGCGCGGCCAGTTCGTCGGACTGCGCCGCGCATTCGGCGGCGGTGGACCGCGGCCTGATCCACGGCACGACCGGGTTCTCGGCCAGCAGCCAGTCGACCTCGTCGGCGAAGAGAGCGGTCAGGCCCTCGGTGTCACCCGCCAGCCTGCACTGGAGGAAGGTCTGGACGGCGGCGCGGGTGGCTTCTTCGCTCGTGGTCATGCGGGCTCCTCGGTCGCTGTTCCTGCGGTGGCGCCGATACTTCCGCAGCCCGGCGGGCGGGGCCATTACGCCGGAGGTAATGCAGGGCAGGCAGAGCACGGGACGATATGGTCTAAACCAGTCACTCGGTACGGTGGCGGTGAGAGTCAAAAGCGTGTGGGCCAGGGGAGGGGAAGTGCCGTGGGGCTTGGGGCCGTTGTGGGGCTCGTCTGTTTTCCGGTGAAGTCGATGCTGGGGGAGCGGAGCGAGCGGCTCGTCGTCGACGAGCGGGGCGTGGCCGGTGACCGGCTGTGGGCCCTGCGGTACGAGGACGGGAAGCTGGGGAGCGGGAAGAACAGCCGCAGGTTCCGGCGGACGCCGGGGATGCTGGAGTACGACGCCGTGTACGAGGGCGAGGGCCCCGTCGTCACCACGCCGGACGGCGAGCGGCTGCGGCCCGGCGACCCGCGCATCGCCGAACTCTTCGGCGCGGGAGTCGAGTTGGCGCGCGAGGGCGGGACGAGCCATCAGGACGCGGGCGCCGTCTCCCTCGTCGGCACGGCGTCGCTGCGCGCGCTCGGCGAGCTGCTCGGCGACTCCGAGCCCGTCGACGTACGCCGGCTGCGCAAGAACATCGTGGTCGGGACCGAAGAGCCGTGGATCGAGGAGGACTGGGTCGGGCGGGAGATCGCCTTCGACGGCGGCCTGCGCCTGCGCGTCACCGAGCGCATCGAACGCTGCGTCATGACCACCCAGGCCCAGCGCGGCCTGCCCGCCGACAGCCGCATCCTCAAGACGCTCACCGCCACGCGCGGCATGTGCGTCGGGGTGTACGCGGACGTCGTGACGCCCGGCACGCTCGCACTCGGGGCGGAGGTGACCGTCAAGTGAACCGCCACAGCAGGGGAGTTCGCACGGCGCTGCTGCTCGCGCTCGCCGTCACCGCAGTCACCGCAACGGCCACCGGCTGCTCGCCCGAGGACGAGGCCGACGGCGCTTCGGGGCCGGGCGCCAAGGCGGGACCCGCGCTCGCCGCCGTCGACACGCTCACCGTCAAGGGCCGCGCGCCCAAGACCGGCTACGAGCGCGAGCGGTTCGGCAGCGCCTGGGCCGACACGGACTCCAACGGCTGCGGCACCCGCGACGACATCCTCAAGCGCGACCTGGAGGACGTGAAGTACCGCGACGGGGACTGCGAAGTGACCTCCGGGAAGCTCGCGCCCGACCCCTACACGGGCAAGGACGTCACGTTCGTGCGCGGTCGCAGCCAGGTCGACATCGACCATCTCGTCGCCCTCTCGGACGCCTGGCAGAAGGGCGCGGGCAAGTGGGAGCCGAGCAAGCGCATCGCCTTCGCCAACGACCCGCTCAACCTCCTGGCGGTCGACGCGGGCCCCAACCGCGGCAAGGGGGACGGCGACACGGCCACCTGGCTGCCGCCGGACAAGGGCTACCGATGCGCGTACGTGGCGCGGCAGGTGGCGGTGAAGAAGAAGTACGAGGTGTGGGTGACGGGCGCCGAGCGCGACGCCATGAGGCGGGTCCTCACGGGCTGCCCCCGGGAGAAGCTGCCGACCGGGGGCGGTGCGACGGCGGCGCCCGGCCGGTTCCACGCGCGCTGAGCCCGCGCCTTCTCATACGGACAGGAAAATGGCTTAACAGGCGGTCCCGTGCCCGCTAGCGTCCCGGGCATGGACCTCAAGATCACGACGCTTTCCGAGCGGCCCGAACTCGCCGGGCCGCTCTGGGCGATGGACGACACCTGGCCGGAGTTCATCGGCAACGACCCCATCGCGTGGTCGATGATCGCGCGGATCGTCAAGGAGCTCCCCGACTACGTCCTGGTCGCCACGGACGAGCGGGGCACGGTCGCGGCACGCGGGTTCAGCGTGCCGTTCGCGCTGCACGCCGAGGGGCGCGGGGAGCTGCCGGACGGCGGCTGGGACCAGGTCATGCTCTGGGCGTTCTCGGACCTGCGGCACGGCACGAAGCCCGACACGGTGAGCGCGATCGAGATCACCGTCGAGAAGTCCTTCCTCGGGCACGGGGTGTCGGGGCGGATGCTCGCCGCGATGCGCGAGAACGCACGCGCGCGTGGCTTCACGGAAGTCGTCGCTCCGGTGCGTCCGAACGCCAAACACCTCGAACCGGCCGCGCTCATCGACGGCTACGCCCGGCGCACGCGGGACGACGGGCTGCCCGCCGACCCGTGGCTGCGGGTGCACGTGCGGGCGGGCGGCACCATCGCGAAGGTGGCGCACGCGTCGATGACGGTGTCCGGTTCGACCGCGCAGTGGCGGGCGTGGACGGGCCTTCCCTTCGACACGGCGGGTCCCGTCGAGGTGCGGGGGGCGTTGGTACCGGTGCACTGCGAGCCGGAGCGCGGATACGCGGTGTACGTGGAGCCGAACGTGTGGGTGCGGCACGTGCTGTGAGCGCGCGCCGGACTGCCGGAGCGAGGGGTCGACGGACGGAAGGGAGGCTTCCGCCGGAGTGGCACGACCGGGTTCCGGCGGGGGACGCGATCAGGACGTGACCAGTACGGCAACGGTTCGGTACAACCCGGGACCGCTTCTCCTTGTCGGCCTATACGCTCGAATCCGCACTCGTTCGTCTTTCGGCATTCGGCCGTGCGTTCCCTCCGGCGGACGTACGGCCGCACCAGGCACCAGGAGCAGCCATGCACGGCCACGGCTACGCGCCGCAGCAACCGCCGCCGACCTCCGGCGGCACGCATGTGACGCTGCGCGTGATGTTCGTGGTCCTGGCCGTCGTGACGTGCGGCCTGGCCGCCTGGGCGCCGATGCTGCGGCTCGCGATCGTGACCCGCAAGTCCTACGACTGGGGCCTCTTCGGTCTGGTGACCGCGCTCGACGTGACGGCGCTCGTGCTCATAGGCGTCGACCCGGGCGAGGAGGAGTTCCAACAGCCGGGCAGCGCGGGCATGGTGATCCTGCTGAGCACGCTCGTCGCGGCGATCGCCTACTACTTGTTCGCGGACATACGGCACTTCAGCCGGCTCCGGCAGCCGCAGTACCTGGGCTACGCAGGACCGCAGCCCACGTACGGCTACCCGCAGCAGCAGGCACCCGCCCCCGTCCACCTCCAGCCCACGCAGCTGCACCAGCCGCCGGTCCAGCAGACGCCGCCCCCGCCCACGCGCCCCGCACCGGCCCGCATCCATCAAGTACAGGCCGAGCTCGACGAGCTCAGTGACTACCTGCGCAAGCAGGAAGGCGGCAGCTGACCGTGTCACCGGGAACGGGCGGCCACGGCGGCCGTGTCGTCGCAGCGCGCTACGAACTCTCCGCGCTCATCGGCCAGGGCGGCATGGGCCAGGTCTGGACGGCGTACGACCAGCGCCTCGACCGCCGCGTCGCGGTCAAGCTCCTGCGGCCCGACCGGGTCGCGGGCGCCGAGGCCGACGAGCTGCGCCGCCGCTTCGTGCGCGAGTGCCGCGTCACGGCGCAGGTCGACCACCCGGGCCTGGTCACCGTCCACGACGCGGGCACGGAGGGCGAGGACCTCTACCTCGTCATGCAGTACGTGGACGGGGCGGACCTCGGCGACCACCTCGCCGAGCGCGACCCCTACCCGTGGCAGTGGGCCGTGGCGATCGCCGCGCAACTGTGCGCCGTGCTCAGCGCGGTGCACGCCGTGCCGATCGTGCACCGCGACCTCAAGCCGCGCAACGTGATGGTCAAGCAGGACGGCACGGTCGCCATCCTCGACCTGGGCATCGCCTCGGTGATGGACACCGACACCACCCGCCTCACCCACACCGGCTCACCCATCGGCAGCCCCGCCTACATGGCGCCCGAGCAGGCGATGGGCGGCGCGGTCGGCCCGTACACCGATCTGTACGCCCTCGGTGTCCTGCTGCACGAACTCCTCAGCGGAGACGTGCCGTTCAGCGGATCCACCGCGCTCGGCGTGCTGCACCGCCACCTCTACGAACCGCCGGTCCCGGTCCGCCGCCTGCGCCCCGAGGTCCCCGAGGCGCTCGAAGCCCTGGTGCTGCGGCTGCTCGCCAAGGACCCCCAGCACCGGCACGCCAGCGCCCAGGAGGTCTACGAGGAGCTGGCGCCGCTGCTCCCCGCGCGCGGCATCCCCACCGGCGGCCCGCTGGACCCCACTCGCCCCTTCCTGCGCCCGCACGCGCCCTGGCCCGACCGCGCGGCCACCCCGGCGGCGGCCCCCGCCATCCAGCCGGACAGGGACAGCGGGGGCCAGGTCCCCGGCGGCCCCGGCAGCCAGACGGACGTCGTCCGCGCGGTCGACGAGGTCAAGCGGCTCCTGCGCGAAGGCCGCATCACCCAGGCCGTGGACATCCTCGGCTCGATCCTGCCCGCGGCCGCCGCCAAGCACGGCGAGCACTCCCCGGTGGTCCGCTCCCTGCGCAAGCAGTACGCGGCGACGCTCATGGACGACGGCCAGTACCGCCGCGCCCTGCCCGAACTGCGCCGCCTCGCCGACGAGCGCGCCGCCGAGTCCGGCCAGGCCGACCCGCACTCCCTCCAGTTCCGCTACGAGGCCGCGCAGTGCCTGGAGCAGCTCGGCGAACCGGCGGCCGCCCTCGCGGAGTACCGGGCGCTCCTGCCCTACTACGAGAACCGCTACGCCTCCGACGACCGCGAGCGCCCCCTGGAGATCCGCCGCCGCATCGGCCACCTGCTCCTGGCCCTCGGCGACCGCGCGGCGGCGCACGACACGCTGGCGCGGCTCCTGATGGACGCCGAGCGGATGAACGGCGTCGGCCACCCGTTCCCGGCGGAGATCCGGCGCACGCTGCAATGGCTAGGACAAGTGCGCGGGTAGTGAAGGCTCAGCGCGGGGGTGCCCCAACCGGTGCCCCAACTCTTCGAGAATCGTTGGTCGAATAGGTGGCCGAGAGGCTGGCCACTCCCTAACATCGATCATCGCAAGACTTTGTGCGCCCGCCCGCCGCCCGACCACCACCCCAGGTGGAGGCGCTGCGCGCCGCAGGTCTAAGCACAATCTCTCGACCGGGAGGCTCACTTGCACCGCCGCCGTCGCACCGCGCTCGTTCTCTCCGCCGCAGCCGTCGCCGCGGCCCCGCTCCTCACGGCCTGCGGCAGCGAGGCCCATCCGGGCGCCGCGGCCGTCGTGGGCAAGGACCGGATCACGGTCTCGCAGCTGGAGGGCCGCGTGAACGAGGTGCGTGCCGCGCAGCGCGCCGCGATCCCGGACGAGCAGCAGTACGAACAGGCCATCGCCAAGAGCGGCGGGCTGACCCGCAGCACGCTGCACACGATGGTCCTGGACAAGGTCCTGCACCGGGCCGCGGCCGACGCCGGGGTCGACGTGACGCGCCGCGACATCCAGACGATGCGGACGGGCCTCGAACAGCAGGCGGGCAGCAAGAAGGCCCTCGAACAGGGCTGGCTCCAGCAGTACAGCGTCGCCCCCTCCCGCCTGGAGGACAGCCTCCGTACGGAGATCGAGGCCCAGAAGCTGGCCAAGAAGCTGGGCGCGGACATGAACGCCCCCGAGGGCCAGGCGATCTTCTGGAAGGAACTCTCCAAGGCCTCCAAGAAGCTGGACGTGGACCTGAACCCGCGGTACGGCACGTGGGACGTGGAGAAGAGCAAGCGCGCGGACGCGAAGACGCCGTGGGTGCGTGAGGTGTCCGGGACCGGCAAGGCGGCGCCCAAGCAGGCCTGACAGCTCTTTCCACCGTGGCGAGGGGGCGGTCGGCGCCGTGGGTTACGTTCGATGGGTGACGAACGAAACCACGCCCCAGGCCGGCGCCCCCGGCCGCGTCATCCTCCTCACCACCAGCCACCGGGTGGCCCCCGGCCTGCTCTCCTGGCCCGCGTGGCAGGCCCTGCACGGGGCCGACGAGGTCCTGTGCGCCGACGCCGGGCACCCGCAGCTGCCGTATCTGCGCGAGGCGGGCGTGACGGTGGAGCAGGCATCCCCCACGGCCCAGGACCTGGTGACCGCCTGCGCCGGCGACCGCACCGTCCTGATCATCGCCACGGCCGACGGCGACAGCGCCCTGACGGACGGCCTCGCGAGGCTCGCGGGCTCGGGCCGCGTGTCGATGCCCGACCTCGAACTGCTCCCGGCGTCGTACGACCTGCCGGGCGCGCGGCTCCTGGACCTCGTCCAGGTCATGGACCAGATCCGCCTGGAGTGCCCCTGGTCGTCCCAGCAGACGCACAAGGGCCTGGCGAAGTACGCGATCGAGGAGGCGTACGAACTGGTCGAGGCGATCGAGGAGGGCGACAGGGAGGAACTGCGGGAGGAGCTGGGCGACGTCCTGCTCCAGGTGATCTTCCACGCCCGTATCGCCGAGGAGGACGAGGAGTCCCCCTTCTCCGTGGACGACGTGGCAGCCACGATCATCGAAAAACTGATCCACCGCCACCCGCACGTCTTCGGCGACGCATCGGCCGAGACTCCCGATGACGTGAAGGAGCACTGGCTCCGCACGAAGGCCCAGGAGAAGCAGCGCACATCGGTCACGGAGGGAATCCCCCTGGGCCAGCCGGGCCTGGCGCTGGCTTCGAAGCTGGCGTCACGAGTACGGACGGCGGGCCTTGAGGTGACGCTCCCCTCCGGGGAGGGCGTCGGTTACGAACTCCTCGCACTGGCGCTGCGCGCCGAGGCGCAGGGCGTCGACCCGGAGGCGGCGCTGCGGGGGGCGGCGCGTGCTTATCGGGATGCGGTGCTGGCGGCGGAGAGCGCGTAGGCCCAGAGCCGGGCCACCCGTCGGGTTTCCGGCCCGCCCGGTGGGTGAGGACGAACTCGGCGAAGCCGGTGACGACGGCGCCGGATAACGTCGTCCCCATGCCAGACCAGCCGCCCGCCCCCGCAGGGGAGACCCCCGCCGCCTGCCCCGCAGGGGCGCACGACCCCGCGTCCGAGGCCCAGGGGCCAGTACCCGAGCTCTTCTCGTGGGAGTTCGCCACCGACCCCTACCCCGCCTACGCCTGGCTCCGCGAGCACGCCCCCGTGCGCAGGACCCGGCTGCCCAGTGGCGTGGAGGCCTGGCTGGTCACGCGGTACGGCGACGCCAAGCAGGCGCTCGCCGATCCGCGGCTCAGCAAGAATCCGGCCCATCACGGGGAGCCCGCGCACGCGAAGAGCAAGACCGGCATCCCGGGCGAGCGCAGCGCGAACCTGATGACGCATCTGCTCAACATCGACCCGCCGGACCACACGCGGTTGCGGCGCCTGGTCTCCAAGGCCTTCACGCCCCGCCGCGTCGCCGAGTTCGCGCCGCGCGTCCAGGAGTTGACCGACCGGCTCATCGACCGGTTCGTCGAGAAGGGGGAGGCCGACCTCATCCACGACTTCGCCTTTCCGCTCCCCATCTACGCCATCTGCGACCTGCTCGGCGTACCCCGCGAGGACCAGGACGACTTCCGCGACTGGGCGGGGATGATGATCCGCCACGGGGGAGGGCCCAGGGGCGGGGTCGCCCGGTCGGTGAAGAAGATGCGCGGGTACCTCGCCGAGCTCATCCACCGCAAGCGCCTCGAACCCGGCGACGACCTCATCTCCGACCTCATCCGCGCCTCGGACCACGGCGAGCACCTCACGGAGAACGAAGCCGCCGCGATGGCCTTCATCCTCTTGTTCGCCGGCTTCGAGACGACCGTCAACCTCATCGGCAACGGCACCTACGCCCTCCTCACCCACCCCGAGCAGCGCGAACGGCTCCAGGACTCCCTCACGGACGGCGACATCGGTCTCCTGGAGACCGGCCTGGAGGAGCTGCTCCGCTTCGACGGGCCCGTCGAACTCGCCACCTGGCGGTTCGCCACCGAGCCGCTGACCCTCGGAGGGGAGGACATCGCCGCGGGCGACCCCGTCCTCGTCGTGCTCGCCGCCGCCGATCGGGACCCGGAACGCTTCCGGTATCCGGACACGCTCGACCTCTCCCGCCGCGACAACCAACACCTCGGCTACGGCCATGGCATTCATTACTGTCTCGGTGCTCCGCTCGCCCGGCTCGAAGGCCAGACCGCCCTCGCGACCCTTCTGCGGCGCCTCCCTGACCTGCGACTCGCCGTGGAACCTGGTGATTTGAGATGGCGCGGCGGGCTCATCATGCGGGGACTCCGCACACTGCCCGTGGAGTTCGCACCCGCACAGCAGAGCAAATATTCGGCACCCGAAACGACGTTTAGCTGACGGACCGTCAAGACTGTGACTTTCACGTGATCTCCGCTGCATCGACTTGTGACAAGCGTTCGACTGCCGCTACGTTCACCGACGACTCGGCATCCCGTGCCGCAGTCGTCGCTCCAGTCACGCGAAAGGCAACCGCATGCTCTCCGGCAATGGTCGTCACCGACGCCCCCGCCAGGCCCCGGCCCTGATCGTCGCGGCAGGAGTCGCAGGATCGGCCATCGCGATCCCGCTGCTCGGCGCCACCAGCGCGAGCGCGGCGGACACCGCCACGTGGGACAAGCTCGCGGAGTGCGAGAGCGGCGGCTCCTGGAGCGCGGACCCGGGTAACGGGTACTACGGCGGACTCCAGTTCTCCCAGGAGGACTGGGAGGAGTACGGCGGCCTCGACTTCGCGCCGAGCGCCGATCTGGCCAGCCGCTCCCAGCAGATATCCGTCGCCGAGAAGGTGCTCGACGACCAGGGGCCCAGCGCCTGGCCCAGTTGCGCTCCCATCGCGGGGCTCACCCAGGACGGCGCCGCCGCCGACGTCGACCCCGGCGCGCCGATCACCTCACTGCCCTCGGACGAGTCGACGGACGGACCGGCGGACGAGCCGTCGAAGTCCGCCGAACCCGACGAGCCGAGCGACTCGGCCGATGACTCGGGCGATGACTCGGGCAGCACCAAGTCTTCGGAGAAGCCCTCGGAGAAGCCCGACGCCGACGCCGGTGACGCCGGTGACGGCGATGCGGCGCGAGACAAGAATCACGACGAATCAGGTGACTCGGGCGAGTCGGGCGAGTCGGGCACGTCGGATGAGTCCGGCGACCCGGGCAAGTCCGGGCAGGACGACGACGCTTCGCCCGTCCCCACTTCCCCCGCCGGCGAGGGTGAGGGCCGCCACCGCGGCGACAGCGCGGACGACAAGCCCTCCGGCGACCCCTCTCGCGAGGGTTCGGGCCGGCACGCGTCCCGTGGCGACGAGCGTCAGAAGGACGGCTCCGACGGGACGTACACGGTCCGCTCGGGAGACAACCTCTCGGTCATCGCCGACGACCTCGACGTGAAGGGCGGGTGGACCGAGCTGTACGCGGAGAACGAGAAGTCCGTCGGCTCCGACCCCGATCTCATCCTTCCCGGTCAGAGCCTCGATTTGGGCGAAAAGTAGGGGTAGTTGGCGAGTCGCTTTGCGCTTGATGTCCCAATTGGCGCAAGTGAGAGATGGGTCTCAGAAGCCCTGATCGTCTTTGAGTTTCGGCCGATCGCATGTCTACGGTCGTGACCGCTCGCCACAGCGGGCCCCGCCGGTCGGTACGCCGAGTCCTGCCAATTGGCCGTTCGGGAACAGTCGTCGCGCAAGCGCCGTAGGCAGGAGCGGGGGAACCAAGGTTTCCGCCGGGCCCGGCCGTTCAGCATCGCGAGAGCGAGGCGAGGACGGACGGGAACGGCTAGGGGTTAAGTCGCGCTCAAGAAGCGCGGCCGGGCAACTTCATCGGCCCGAACCCGACAGCTCACCTCGCAGGCGTCGGTGAGGGGATCACTCATGCTGTTTTCCAGCAAGGGCAAGCACCGCCGCCCGTCCAAGGCCACCCGTGTCGCCACGCTCGCCGGTGTCACCGGTGTCGCCGTCGCCGCTCCGCTGATGGCGGCCGGCCAGGCCTCCGCCGCCACCAACTCCGAGTGGGACGCCGTCGCCCAGTGCGAGGCCGGCGGCAACTGGTCCATCAACACCGGCAACGGCTACACGGGCGGCCTGCAGTTCTCGTCGTCCACGTGGGCGTCGTACGGCGGCACGAAGTACGCGCCCACCGCCGACAAGGCCTCCAAGGCCCAGCAGATCGAGATCGGCGAGAAGGTCCTCGCGGGCCAGGGCAAGGGTGCCTGGCCGAGCTGCGGCGTCGGCCTCTCGGGTGCGTCCAACGAGGGTGGCGGTGCGCAGGAGAGCGCCCCGCAGCAGACCCAGGAGCAGCCGAAGAGCCAGCCCAGCGCCCAGACCGAGCAGCCGCAGCAGGCCGCTCCCAAGGCTGAGGCCCCCAAGCCCGAGGCTCCCAAGACCGAGTCGAAGAAGACCGTCGAGACCCCGACCGGCAAGACGGTCAAGAAGGGCGACGGCGAGTACAAGGTCAAGAAGGGTGACACCCTCTCCAAGATCGCCGAGGCGAAGGACGTCAAGGGCGGCTGGCACAAGGTGTACAAGCTCAACGGCGACATCATCGACAACGCCGACATGATCTACCCGGGTCAGCAGCTGCACCTCAGCTGAGAACCCCACCTCGGCCGAGAGGCCGAGAGCGGCGGCGCTTCGGCGGACGCGTCGCCGCCCGTTTCACCTCCCGCCCCGGTGCGCGTATCCCCCGTACGCACCGGGGCGGGGTTCTTTTGCCCTCCGCCGCCCCTGGCGCCCTCCATCGCCCCTCCATGCTTTGTTCCGTTCGGAAACATTTTGCTCTCGGTTTGTCCACAGGGCGGTCGCTCGGCTGGCTCTTGTCCGGGAGCCGGTTAGGCTCGTGTCCGCGAGGCCAACGCCCCGCGTACCCGCGTCACATCCCAGAAGGAGATGCTCGTGCCGTCCATCGACGTCGTCGTAGCCCGGGAAATCCTGGACTCCCGAGGCAACCCCACGGTCGAGGTCGAGGTCGGCCTCGACGACGGCAGCACGGGTCGTGCCGCCGTTCCGTCCGGTGCGTCCACCGGTGCTTTCGAGGCCATCGAACTCCGTGACGGTGACCCCAACCGTTACATGGGCAAGGGCGTGGAGAAGGCCGTCCTCGCCGTCATCGAGCAGATCGGCCCGGAGCTCGTCGGGTACGACGCGACCGAGCAGCGCCTGATCGACCAGGCGATGTTCGACCTCGACGCCACCGACAACAAGGGCTCGCTCGGCGCCAACGCCATCCTCGGCGTCTCGCTCGCCGTCGCGCACGCCGCGTCGGAGGCCTCCGACCTGCCGCTCTTCCGCTACCTCGGCGGCCCGAACGCGCACCTGCTGCCCGTTCCGATGATGAACATCCTGAACGGCGGGTCGCACGCCGACTCGAACGTCGACATCCAGGAGTTCATGATCGCGCCGATCGGCGCCGAGTCGTTCTCGGAGGCCCTGCGCTGGGGCACCGAGGTCTACCACACGCTGAAGAAGGTCCTGAAGGAGAAGGGTCTCTCCACCGGGCTCGGCGACGAGGGCGGCTTCGCCCCGAACCTGGACTCCAACCGCGCCGCGCTCGACCTCATCCTCGAGGCCATCAAGCAGGCCGGTTACGTCCCCGGTGAGCAGATCGGCCTCGCCCTCGACGTCGCCGCGTCCGAGTTCTACAAGGACGGCAAGTACGAGTTCGAGGGCAAGTCCCGCTCGGCCGCCGAGATGACCGAGTACTACGAGGAGCTCGTCGCCTCGTACCCGCTCGTCTCCATCGAGGACCCGCTGTTCGAGGACGACTGGGCCGGCTGGAACGTCATCACCGAGAAGCTCGGCGAGAAGGTCCAGCTGGTGGGCGACGACCTGTTCGTCACCAACCCGGAGCGCCTCGCCCGTGGCATCGAGGAGAAGTCGGCCAACGCCCTCCTGGTGAAGGTCAACCAGATCGGTTCGCTGACCGAGACCCTGGACGCCGTCGAGATGGCCCAGCGCAGCGGCTTCAAGTGCATGATGTCGCACCGCTCCGGTGAGACCGAGGACGTCACCATCGCCGACCTCGCCGTCGCCACCAACTGCGGCCAGATCAAGACCGGCGCCCCGGCCCGCTCCGAGCGCGTCGCCAAGTACAACCAGCTCCTGCGCATCGAGGAGATCCTCGACGACGCAGCGGTGTACGCCGGCCGTTCGGCGTTCCCCCGCTTCAAGGCCTGAGCTGCCGCTGAACTGCTTCTGAGCCCCGGCTCCGCTGAGTAGTTACCTACGTCCCCGTACTCGGTCCCGTACCGTGTGCGGGGACGTCGGCACGTATCGGGGAGGCGCACTTATGGCCGTGAAGGACCGCGACCGGTTCTCCACCGCGACCAGGCTGCGCCTGCTCGGCGAGCAGACCGCCGAGCGTGTGTACCGCTCCCAGACCAAGCGCCAGGCGCGCCGCTCCCGGCTCACGGGACGTGCCGCGCTCCTGGCGCTCGTGCTCTGTTCGCTGGTCGTCGCGCTCGCCTACCCGATAAGGCAGTACGTCTCCCAGCGCGCGGAGATCGCCGATCAGCGCAAGGAGCAGGCCGAGCGCCGCGGGAACGTCGAGAAGCTGCGGGACGAGAAGGCCCGCTGGCGGGACGACGAGTACGCGGAGCAGCGCATCCGGGACCGGCTGCACTATGTGATGCCGGGCGAGACCGGTTACACGGTGATCGATCCCGCGGCGGCGAAGAAGCAGCGCACCGACCAGGGGGCGGCCGCCAGGCCCTGGTACTCGAACGTGTGGGACGGCGTCGACAAGGCGGACCGCCCGGACGACGACTGAGCCCGACAGAACTTCTACGGAACCGATCGAAAGACAGGCATGGAAACGCCCCCGCCGACCACCCCGCGCACCGAGCCCACCGACGCCGACGTCGAGGCCTTCAAGCAGCAGCTCGGCCGTCCGCCGCGCGGCCTGCGGGCCATCGCCCACCGCTGCCCCTGCGGACAGCCGGACGTCGTGGAGACGGCGCCGCGCCTGCCGGACGGGACGCCGTTCCCGACGACGTACTACCTGACGTGCCCGCGGGCGGCTTCCGCGATCGGCACCCTTGAGGCCAACGGCGTCATGAAGGAGATGTCGGAGCGGCTGAAGACGGACCCCGAGCTGGCCGCCGCGTACCGCGCGGCGCACGAGGACTACATCGCGCGCCGCGACGCCATCGAGGTCCTGGAGGGCTTCCCGAGCGCGGGCGGCATGCCGGACCGCGTGAAGTGCCTGCACGTCCTGGTCGGCCACTCGCTGGCCGCGGGCCCCGGCGTGAACCCGCTGGGCGACGAGGCGATCGCGATGCTGCCGCAGTGGTGGGCCAAGGGGCCGTGCGTCACGGCCTGCGCCGAGCAGGAGCCCGCCAAGTGACCCGCGTGGCCGCGATCGACTGCGGCACGAACTCGATCCGCCTCCTGGTGGCGGACGCGGACCCCGCGACCGGCGAACTGGTCGACCTGGACCGCAGGATGACGATCGTCCGCCTGGGCCAGGGCGTCGACAAGACGGGCCGCCTGGCCCCGGAGGCCCTGGAGCGGACCTTCGCGGCGTGCCGCGAGTACGCCGACGTCATCAAGGAGCACGGCGCCGAGCGCCTGCGCTTCGTGGCGACCTCCGCGTCCCGCGACGCCGAGAACCGCGACGACTTCGTACGCGGGGTCCTGGACATCCTCGGCGTCGAGCCGGAGGTCATCAGCGGTGACCAGGAGGCCGAGTTCTCCTTCACGGGCGCGACGAAGGAGCTGGCGGGCAGCGACCACCTGGCCAAGCCCTACCTCGTCGTGGACATCGGCGGCGGCTCCACGGAGTTCGTCGTCGGCGAGGACCACGTCCGCGCCGCCCGCTCCGTCGACGTCGGCTGCGTACGCCTCACGGAGCGGCACATCCGCACCGACCCGCCCGCGCCCGCCGAACTCGACGCCGTGCGCGCCGACATCGAGGCGGCGCTCGACCTCGCCGAGCGGACGGTACCGATCCGCGAGGCCGGCACCCTGGTGGGCCTCGCGGGCTCGGTGACCACGGTGTCCGCGATCGCGCTGGGCCTCGACGCGTACGACTCCGCGGCGATCCACCACTCCCGGATCTCCTACGAGCAGGTCAGCGAGATCGTGGCCCGCCTGACCCGGGCCACGCACGACGAGCGGGCCGCGATTCCGGTGATGCATCCGGGGCGCGTGGACGTCATCGTGTCGGGCGCGCTGGTGCTTCTGTCGATCATGGACCGGACCGGGGCCCGGGAGGTCGTCGTCAGCGAGCACGACATCCTCGACGGCATCGGCTGGTCGATCGCCTGAGCGCTTCATGTAGCGTCTGAGCGGCTGCCGAGGGGCTCCGAGGGCCCCTCGGCGACATGCCGTCGGGAAACTTCGTGAAGTTCTTCACAAGGAAATCGGCTCGGTTGGACGATGTTCAGGGGTTCCGGCCCCCTGAAAGTGCCCTCCGAGGGCCGCGTGACCCATGACAGTGAAGGTTCGCCCGTGTGTCCGGAGTGTGAACCGGGTGGGTGGTCCACTGGGGTCGAGAGGCCAGAGCGGCAGCTCACAAGGGGTGCACAACGTCTCGGGTCATCCCGTGGTTCCCCTGGGGCGCTATGGCCTGCGTCACGTGGGCGGCGAAGTGTAGCAGAGGGTCTACCCATGCTTGTGAAGGGGCGCACGAGCGACCCCCCTCGGGCAGGTGGATACTCGATGGCATGAGCACCACGGAGCGTCCCAGGATCCTCGTAGTAGGCGGTGGGTACGTAGGCCTGTACGCAGCTCGGCGCATCCTCAAGAAGATGCGCTACGGAGAGGCGACCGTCACGGTCGTCGACCCCCGGTCGTACATGACCTACCAGCCCTTCCTCCCCGAAGCCGCGGCCGGCAGTATTTCGCCTCGGCACGTCGTCGTCCCGCTGCGACGCGTGCTGCCCAAGGCGGAAGTTCTGACCGGGCGGGTCACCACCATCGATCAGGACCGCAAGGTCGCCACGATCGCCCCCCTCGTGGGCGAGGCGTACGAGCTGCCTTTCGACTACCTGATCATTGCGATGGGTGCCGTCTCCCGTACCTTCCCGATCCCCGGCCTCGCCGAGCAGGGCATCGGCATGAAGGGCATCGAGGAGGCCATCGGCCTGCGCAACCACGTCCTCGAGCAGCTGGACAAGGCTGACTCCACGACGGACGAGGACGTCCGCCGCAAGGCGCTGACCTTCGTCTTCGTCGGCGGTGGCTTCGCGGGTGCGGAGACCATCGGTGAGGTCGAGGACATGGCCCGCGACGCGGCCAAGTACTACAACAACGTGAAGCGCGAGGACATGCGCTTCGTGCTCGTCGACGTCGCGGACAAGATCCTTCCCGAGGTCGGCCCCAAGCTCGGCCAGTACGGCAAGGAGCACCTCGAGGGCCGCGGTGTCGAGGTCTACCTCAAGACCGGCATGGACTCCTGCGTGGACGGCCACGTGGTGCTCAACAACGGCCTCGAGGTCGACTCCAGCACCATCGTGTGGACCGCCGGCGTGAAGCCGAACCCGGCGCTCGCCCGCTTCGGTCTGCCGCTGGGCCCCCGTGGCCACGTCGACACCCAGACGACCCTCCAGGTCCAGGGCACCGACTACATCTGGGCCGCGGGCGACAACGCCCAGGTGCCGGACATGGTCGGCCGCAAGGCCGGCAACGAGAACGCCTGGTGCCCGCCGAACGCCCAGCACGCGCTGCGGCAGGCCAGGGTCCTCGGCGACAACGTGATCTCCGGCATGCGGGGCTTCCCGCAGAAGGAGTACAGCCACGCCAACAAGGGTGCGGTCGCCGGTCTGGGCCTGCACAAGGGCGTCGCGATGATCGTCATGGGCAAGGTGAAGATCAAGCTCAAGGGCCGTCTGGCCTGGTATATGCACCGCGCGTACCACGGCATGGCGATGCCGACGTTCAACCGCAAGATCCGGGTCTTCGCCGACTGGACGCTCGCGGTGTTCCTCAAGCGTGAGGTCGTCTCGCTGGGCGCCATGGAGACGCCGCGCGAGGAGTTCTACGAGGCCGCCAAGCCCGCGCCGAAGCCCGCCGTGGCCAAGGCCGAGCCGGTCGCCGCCGGGTCGGAGGAGAAGGCCAAGGCCTCCTGATCTCCGGTCACTGAACAGCCCCGAAGGGGCCACTCGCCATCCGTGGTGCGAGTGGCCCCTTCGGGTTTTTCCTGTCCCGTATACGTGTTGGTTACATGTATTTTGCCGATCCGTGACGCGGCAACGGGACTGCGGGAGCGCCCGGTTGGTGTTTACGTGGTGTTGAACCTATCCGGGATATCCCGAATCACGGAGGTGTGCACCATGCCCGATGCCGCACGGCGGCTGAAGAGCCTTGCCGAACAACTGCTGGGAGCCCCGCTCCCCGTACGTATTCGTGCCTGGGACGGTTCCGAAGCAGGCCCGCCGGGCGCCCCCACCCTCGTCGTACGCAACCGCCGCGCCCTGCGCCGCCTCATGTGGAAGCCGGGCGAGCTGGGCCTCGCCCGCGCCTGGGTGGCCGGTGACCTGGACGTCGAGGGTGATCTGTACGCCGCGCTCGACCGGCTCGCCGGGTTCATCTGGCAGCGCGACGAGGACGCGAAGACCCTGAGGCAGTCCCTGCGCGACCCCGGGTTCCGCGCCGCCGCCCGGTCCCTGGTCGGCCTCGCCGCGCCGTTCCTGCCGCCGTCGCCGCCCCCGGAGGAGATGCGCAGGCGGGGCAGCCTCCACCTGCACACCAAGGGCAGCGACCGGCAGGCCATCAGCCACCACTACGACGTGGGCAACGACTTCTACGAGCTGGTGCTCGGCCCCTCGATGGTCTATTCGTGCGCTTACTGGGGGACCGATGAAGAGGCAGCCTCCACCCTCGAAGCCGCCCAGCGCGACAAGCTGGAGCTCATCGCCCGCAAGCTCGACCTGAAGCCCGGCATGCGGCTGCTCGACGTCGGCTGCGGCTGGGGGTCCATGGCGATCCACGCGGCGCGCGAGCACGGCGTCACCGTCGTCGGCGTCACGCTCTCCCAGGAGCAGGCCGCGTACGGCAGGAAGCGCATCGCGGAGGAGGGTCTGACCGACCGGATCGAGATCCGCGTCCAGGACTACCGCGACGTGCGCGACGGACCGTACGACGCGATCTCCTCCATCGGTATGGCCGAACATGTCGGCGCCGAGCGGTACTTGGAGTACGCACACGACTTGCACGCCCTCCTCAAGCCCGGCGGGCGGCTGCTCAACCACCAGATCGGGCGCAGGCCCCAGGCCGACGAGTCGGCGTACGAGGTGGACGACTTCATCGACGCCTATGTCTTCCCCGGGGGCGAGCTCGCCCCCGTGGGGTCCACCGTCGGGATACTGGAGCGCGCCGGGTTCGAGGTGCGTGACGTGGAGGCGATCCGCGAGCACTACGCCCTCACGCTGCGCCACTGGGTCGCCAACCTGGAGGCCCGCTGGAAGGAGGGCCAGCGGCTCACCTCGCCGGGCCGCGCCCGCGTCTGGCGCCTCTACATGGCGGCGTCCGCGCTGGCCTTCGAGCACAACCACATCGGCGTCAACCAGGTCCTCGCCGTGAAGACCCCGCAGACGGGCGCCTCCGGGATGCCGCTGCGGGCCCGCGACTGGAACTAGCCCGCGCCACCCGCGTACGCGAAGGGCCCCGGACGGCAGACGCGTCCGGGGCCCGATGTGCCTGCCGCCGAGTGCTACTCGCTCTTGATCGCCATCAGCGGGTTCAGCTTGGCCGCGCTGCGGGCCGGCCACATGGCCGCGAGGACGCCGACCAGGCCCGCGATGCAGAGGAAGATCGCGATACGGCCGACCGGGATCTCCATGGTGTACGTCTTGACCGTGCCGGAGATGCTGCCGCCCGCGGCCCAGCCCATGAAGAGGCCGAGGCCGATGCCGAGCACCGCGCCGAACAGGGAGATGATGACCGCCTCCAGGCGCACCATCTGCTTGACCTTCGCGCGGTCCAGGCCGATGGCCCGCATCATGCCGATCTCGTGCTTCCGCTCGAAGACCGACATGGCCAGGGTGTTGATGACACCCAGCACCGCGATCAGGATGGCCATCGCCAGGAGGCCGTAGAGCATGTTCAGCATCAGGTTGATCGCGCCGGCGATCTCGTTGCTGATCGCGTCCTTGTCCTGGATCTTGATGGCGGGGTTGTCGCCCAGGGCCTTGACGATGGTGTCCTCGGCCTTGTCGGACGTGCCGCCCGCCATCTTCACCAGGACCTGCTCATCGGTGATCTTGGAGAGGTGCGGGTCGACCACCGCGAGCGGCGTGAAGAGACCGTCGATCATCTCGTTCTGCTCGTAGATCCCGGCGATCTTCAGGCGGTCCGTCTTGTCGTCGTCGAACTTCACCGGGACGGTGTCGCCCGTCTTGAGGCCCTGCTTGTCCGCCGTCTTCTTGTCGACCAGCGTGGCCTTGCCGTTCAGACCCGCGAGCGAGCCGCTGGTGAAGTCGAGGCTGGCCAGCTTGCCGAACGCCTTCTCGTCGACGCCGGTGACCTGGGAGTACGAGCCGTCGTCCACCTCGGCGTAGGCCGTGCGCAGGGGGCTGCTGGCCTCGACCTCGGGGAGCTTGTCCAGCTTCTCGCGGACCTCGGGGGTCAGCGGCTGGTAGTTCGCCATGGAGACGGTGTAGTCGGCCTTCAGGGAGTCCGCGGCCATCTTGTTGATGGCGCTGCTCATGGAGGTAGCGACCACCGTCATCGCCGTGATGAGGGTCAGACCGATCATCAGGGCCGCCGCCGTGGAGGCCGTGCGGCGCGGGTTGCGCACCGCGTTGAGCCGGGACAGCTTGCCCGTGACGCCGAACGGCTTCAGGAGCGGGGCCGACGCGGCGATGAAGGGGCGCGACAGGAGCGGGGTCAGGACGATGACGCCGACCATGATCGTGGCGGCGCCGCCGGACTTCACATAGTTGTCGTCCATGAACAGCATGACCGTGCCGAGCGCGACGATGATCGAGCCGATGGTGTTGCGGACGACGAGGCCGCGCATGGTCGGCGTCGCGTGGACGCTGTTCATCGCGGCGACCGGCGGGATCCGCGCGGCGCGACGGCCCGGCAGCCAGGCGGCGAGCATGGTCACGACCACGCCGATGACCAGGGCGACGACGATCGTGGTCGGGGCGACGACGATCGGCCCGTCGGGCAGCGAGGCGCCCGCGGAGTTCATCAGGGTCTCGAGCCCCACGGCCACGCCGATGCCCAGCGCGAAGCCGGTCACGGCGGCCACCAGGCCCACCAGGAACGCCTCGATGAGCACGGAGCGGGTCACCTGGCGGCGCGAGGCGCCGACGGCCCGCATGAGCGCGAGCTCCTTGGTGCGCTGGGCGACCAGCATGGTGAAGGTGTTGGCGATGATGAAGATGCCGACGAAGAGCGCGATGCCCGCGAAGATCAGCAGGACCTGGCTCATCGACTTGGTGTCCTGCTCGATCATCCTCTCCTGGTCGTCGGAGAGCTGGGCGCCGGTGACGGCGTCCGTGTCCTTCGGCAGGATCTTCTCGACGGAGCTCTTCAGCGCCGTGTCCGAGGTGCCCGCGGCGGCCTTCACGTCGATCTCGTCGTACTCGGTCTTGCCGAGGACCGTGCGCGCCGTGTCGTTGTCGAACACCACCAGGCTGCCGCCCGCGAGGACGCTGCCGTCCGTGGTGTCGAAGATGCCGCTGATCTTCGCCTTCTTCACCGGGCCGTCGGTGGAGTAGCGGACGGTGTCGCCGACCTTGTAGCCGGTGCGCCCCGCGGTGCGGGAGTCGAGCGCGAGGTCACCGGCGGACTTCGGGGCGGCGCCCTCGGTGAAGTCGTAGCGCGGGTCCTTGCCGCCCTTGCCCGGGAAGTAGTTGGCGCCGGTGGTGCCCCACTCGCCGCCCACCAGCTTGCCGTCCTTGTCGGCGAGCGCGGTGAAGCCGTTGAAGGTGCCGATCGCCGAGTCGGAGCCGGGCAGGCCCTGGGTCTTCTTGAGAAGGGCGTCGGTCAGGCGCGGCTTCTGCTTGGTCTCGTCGTCGGAGCCGCCGAACGGCTGTACGGCGACCGAGACGTGGTCGAAGCTCTTCGCCGACTTGTTCTTGTAGGCGTTGCCGAAGGTGTCGGTGAAGACCAGGGTGCCGGAGACGAAGGCGACGCCGAGCATGACGGCGAGCACGGTCATCAACAGCCTGGCCTTGTGCGCGAGCACGTTGCGCAGGGCGGTACGGAACATGGGTGTGAGTCCTGGGAGAGAGAAGGTGGGCCCCGGAGATGGGCCCCGAAGAGGGCGCGGGGAACTGCGCGACCAGCCACGACGTACGCGCAGGCGGCACCTGCGGACGCCGAACGGCGCTTAGCTGGTCCGGCCCTTGGCATCGAAGTGCTTCATCCGGTCGAGCACCCCATCGGCCGTAGGCCCGTGCATCTCGTCGACGATGCGCCCGTCGGCCAGGAAGATCACGCGGTCCGCGTACGCCGCGGCCACCGGGTCGTGGGTGACCATGACGACGGTCTGGCCCAGTTCGCGTACGGAGTTGCGCAGGAAGCCCAGGACTTCCGCGCCCGAGCGCGAGTCCAGGTTTCCGGTCGGCTCGTCGCCGAAGATGATGTCGGGCTGCGAGGCCAGCGCGCGGGCCACGGCGACGCGCTGCTGCTGGCCGCCGGAGAGCTCGGTGGGCCGGTGGGAGAGCCGCCCGGCCAGGCCGACCATGGAGATGACCTGCTCCAGCCACTGCTTGTCGGGCTTGCGGCCCGCGATGTCCATCGGCAGCGTGATGTTCTCCAGGGCCGTCAGCGTCGGGAGGAGGTTGAAGGCCTGGAAGATGAACCCGATCTTGTCCCGGCGGAGCTTGGTGAGCTGCTTGTCCTTGAGGGTGGACAGCTCGGTCTCGCCGATCCGCACGGAGCCGCCGCTGAAGCTGTCGAGCCCCGCGACGCAGTGCATCAGGGTCGACTTGCCGGAGCCCGACGGGCCCATGATCGCGGTGAACTCGCCCTGCCGGAAGTCGACGGAGACATGGTCCAGGGCGACCACCTGGGTCTCGCCCTGGCCGTACACCTTGGAGAGGTCCGTGGCGCGCGCGGCCACTGCGGTGGTGCGGGCGGCGAAGGGGGTGGTGGTCACGGGGCGGTGCTCCTGTCGGGACGACGAGTGGGGACGTACTCCATCGTGCGTGCGGATCCGCGCCGTGTAGTCAGCCGCTGTTCCGGTTCCGAAGGCCCTCTGCAGTCGGACCCCGGGTGCCGGAGTCATACCTGGGGATGACCCCGACCCCTGACGCGAAGTAGCACCCGCCAGTGGCCCGCCGGCGTCCGCCGACGTTCCGGAAGCGTCTAAATTCCGTCATTCCGTCCCGGAGGCCGCACAACGGCGGAAGGGCCTGCGGCATGTACCGATGGGCCATACCGGTGGCTGATGCACCCTCAGACGTCAATAAAATAAGACAACATCGGGCTGTTGTTCCGCTGTTCGGGGGACGCCTCCCGATAGGGTCGAATCACTTGATGCGGAGCCCATGGCCTGCCCGGATGGTGGAATGCAGACACGGCGAGCTTAAACCTCGCTGCCCCTAGCGGGGCGTGCCGGTTCAAGTCCGGCTCCGGGCACCTTCGCCAAGACCTCGCCGCCACGCCCGCTACGGCAGCAGTACGCCGTTGAAGCGGGCCGCGGTGTGCAGATCCCCCTCGATGGCCGCCGCCGTCTCGCGCAGTGCGGGAAGCAGCGCCCCGACGGTCTCCTCCAGCGGGGCGGTGCCCGCGTGCTGGGCCACGTTCAGGGCGGCGACCACGCGGCCCTGCGCGTCCTTGAGCGGTACGGCGACCGAGCGCAGGCCTTCCTCCAGCTCCCCGTCCGCGGTGGCGTGGCCGTCGGCCGCGGCCCGGTCGAGGATGCGGCTCAGGTGGGCCGGGTCGGTGACGGTGCGCCGGGTGAGGGCCTTTGGCGGCGCCGCCTCCAGGAGGCGCGCACGCTCCCGTGCGGGCAGCCCGGCCAGCAGGACGCGGCCCATGGCGGTGGGGTAGGCGGGGAAGCGCGTGCCGAGCGTGATGTGGACGCTCATGACGCGGACCGTCGCCGCCCGCGCCACGTACAGGATGTCCGTGCCGTCGAGCACCGTCACCGACGCCGACTGGTGGACGCGGCCCGCCAGTTGGCGCAGATGCGGCTCGGCGATGTCGGCGAAGCCGAGGCGGGAGAGGCGGGCGTAGCCGAGCTCCAGGATGCGGGGCAGGGGGCGGTAGAGGCGGCCGTCGTGGGCCGCGTACCCCTGGAGCTCCAGGGTGCGCAGACAGCGGCGTGCGGTGGCCCGTGGCAGGCCGGTGGCCGCGGCGATCGCGGTGAGCGGCAGGCCGTCGCCGCGGGCCGCGCCCAGGGCGCGCAGGACGGCGAGGCCGCGGGCGAGCGACTGGAGGTAGCCGGGGCCGAGTTCGGCCTTCGCGCCTGCGGTGTCCGGCCCCTGATCAGCCGTCAGTTGCCCTTCCTCGTCCGCTGCTTGGGCGGTCGGGAGTTCTTCGAGCAGCGCCGCCTCCTCCCGCAGCCGTGGCAGCACGAGCTCCGCGAGGCCCTGCGCCGTGTGCCTGCTGGTGTGGCTCACCGCGGACAGGGCGTACCGGGCGCGGCCCGTCGCGTCGCGCACCGGGACCGCCGTGGCGATCAGGCCCGGCTCGATCAGCTGGTCGTCCAGGGCCCAGCCCGTCGCCCGCGAGCGCTCCACGCGGTCCGCGAGCTCCGGGGGCGGGGACGCGGGGCCCGGCGGCAGCGCGGGGAAGGCGTGGCCCTGCGGGTCGGCGGCCACCCGGGCCCGCCATGCCGCCCACGCCGCCTCGTCCCACTCGGCGGCGAACAGGGCGCCCGGCGCGCACCGCTCGGCGGGGAGCAGATCGCCGATGCGGAAGGCCACCGACATCGCGCGGCGCCGCGCGGCCTGCGTGACGAAGCGGACGCCGTCGCCGTCGGGCACCGCGAGGGACACCGACTCGTCGAGATCGTCCGCGAGCCGCGCGGTCCGCGCCGCGACCTCGCCGCTGAGTCCGCTCGCCGCGAGGTAGGCGTTGCCCAGCTCCATCAGGCGGGGCGTGAGGTGCAGTTCCTGGCCCTGCTCGCGTACGTGGCCGACGCGGACCAGGGTCGCCACCACCCGGTCCACCGTCGAGCGGGCCAGGCCGGTGGCGCGGACGAGGTCGCCCGCCCTGGCCCGCTCGGCGACCGCGAGGGCGCGCAGGACCGCGAGGCCGCGCTCCAGGGGGCGTACGGACTCTTCGCGTACGGACTCTTCTGGCATGGCGCTGCTCCTCGCACGGGTGGAGAACGGGGCCCCGAAAGTGAATGCCCCGCAACCGTTGACAGCCGCTGGGTCCGGTCGGAGACTCCCGTCAGCACATTATGAACGAAAGTTCACCAGGCGAACAAGTGGAGGGGTCGGCCGATGCGCACCACCGTCGGAATCATCGGAGCCGGACCGGCGGGCCTGCTTCTCGCCCGCCTGCTGCACAACGCCGGCATCGATTCCGTCGTCCTGGAGACCCGGGACCGCGCCTACGTGGAGCAGCGCCAGCGCGCCGGGATCCTGGAGCAGGGCACCGTCGACGTCCTGCGCGAAGCGGGCGCCGCCGCCCGCATGGACCGCCAGGGCATCCCGCACGACGGCATCGAGCTGCGCTTCGACCGCCGCAGGCACCGCGTCGACTTCCCCGGGCTCACCGGCGGCAGGTCCGTGATGGTCTACGCCCAGACCGAGGTCTGCAAGGACCTCATAGCCCTCCAGCTCGCCGCCGGGGGCCCGTTGCTCTTCGAGGCGGAGGCGCTCGCCGTCGAAGGCGCCGAGACCGAGAGCCCGCGCGTCCGCTTCCGCCACCAGGGCCGCGAGTCCGTCCTCGCATGCGACTACGTGGTCGGCTGCGACGGCTCCTGGGGCGTGGCCCGCAACGCCGTGCCCGCCGATGTCGCCCGGGTCTTCGAGCGGACGTACCCCTTCGGCTGGCTGGGCATCCTCGCCGACGTGCCGCCCTCGCACGACGAGCTCGTCTACGCCCGCCACGACCGCGGCTTCGCGCTCCTGTCCATGCGCTCGCCGACCGTCACGCGCGCGTACCTCCAGGTCCCGGCGGGGACGGACGCCGCCGACTGGGGCGACGAGCGGATCTGGGAGGAGCTCGACCGCCGCCTGGAGACCGACGACCCGTCCTGGACGCTGAAGCGCGGACCCATCACCTCCAAGTCCGTCACCCCCATGCGCAGCCACGTCCACGAGCCGATGCGGCACGGACGCGTCTTCCTCGCCGGGGACGCCGCCCACATCGTCCCGCCCACCGGCGCCAAGGGCCTCAACCTCGCCGTCGGCGACGTCGTCACCTTCGCCCGCGCGCTCGTCGAGCTCCGCGACACCGGCTCCGCCGCGCGCCTCGACGCGTACTCCGCGACCTGCCTGCGCCGCGTGTGGCAGGCCGAGCGCTTCTCGTACGCGATGACCACGATGCTGCACCGCGCCCCCGAAGCGACCCCCTTCGACGACCGCGTCCAGCTCGCCCAGCTGGACCGCGTCACCACGTCGCGCTCGGCCGAGGCCGACCTCGCCGAGAGCTACACGGGCTTCCCCCTCGACTGAGCCCGCACCGCCGCACCGCCGCACCCCCGGAAAGTCCCCGTCCCCGCCAGGTCCCACGAAGAAGTGAGAACCCCGTGACCGCTCCCCGAGGTGCCGCGCCCCCGCGCACCTTCAGAACCGTCGCCCCCGTCATAGCCCTGTGCTGGCTCGTCGTCTTCTTCGACGGGATGGACGTCAACATCTACGGCGCCGTGATGCCGCACCTCATCGACGACGAGGGCTTCGGCTTCACCGCGTCGACCGCCGGCACCATCGGCTCCTGGACCACCTTCGGCATGCTCATCGGCGCCCTCGGCTGCGGCACGCTCACCGACTGGATCGGCCGCAAGCCGATGGTGACGGGGAGCGTCGCGCTGTTCTCGCTGGGCTCCGCGGTCTGCGCGCTCGCGCCGAGCGCCGCGGTCTTCGGCACCGGCCGGTTCATCGCCGGGCTCGGCCTCGGCGGTCTGATGCCGATCAGCCTCGCGATCGTCGCCGAGTTCGCGCCGCCGCGCCGGGCCGCGCTCGCCACCGGCCTGATGATGACCTCCTACCACGCGGGCGGCATGGCGGCCACGGGCCTGGGGCTCTGGCTCGGGCCCGACCACGGCTGGCGCGTCGTCTTCTGGGCGGGCGTGATCCCCGCGGTCGTCGCCGTCCCCCTCGTCCTGAAGTGGCTGCCCGAATCGCCCGGCGTACTGCTCGCCAAGGGCCGCGCGAGCCAGGCGGAGGCCGTCGCCGCGCGCTACTCGCTGCCGTCCCCGACGCCCGCCGAAGCCCCCGAGGCCGGTGCCAAGGGACGCTTCGCCGCCGTCGCCTCGCTCTTCACCCCCGGTCAGCGGCTCGCCACCCCGCTCCTGTGGCTCGCGTCCTTCGCCGGGCTCCTCCTCGTCTACGGGGTCTCCACCTGGCTCCCCGAGCTGATGCGCGCCTCCGGCTACTCCCTCTCCTCCTCCGTGACCTTCCTCATGGTGATCAACGCGGGCGGCATCGTCGGCATGCTCGTCGCGGGGCGGGCCGCCGACAAGTTCGGTGCCGTACGGATCTCCGCGATCTGGTTCCTGCTCACCGCCTGCGGAGCCTTCCTGCTCAAGGCGGAGCTGCCGCTCGGTGTCGCGTACGTGATCGTCTTCGTCACCGGCATCTGGCTCTTCTCGGCGCAGGTGATGGTCTACGCGTCCGCCCCTTCCGTCTACACACCGGCCCAGCGCGCCACGGGCCTCGGCTGGATCACCGGCGTCGGGCGCACCGGCGCGGTCGTGGGGCCGTGGCTGGGCGGCGCCGTCGTCTCCGGCGGGAACGCGTCCCTCGGATTCACCACCTTCGCGGTGGCCGCCGTGCTCGGGGCCGTGGCGATCTCGCTGGTGCCACTCGTACGGCGCAGCCGCCGTACCCCGGCGGACGAGGGTGTATCCACCCTCCCACCGGGAACAGAGAGCACCGGGCCGGTCGTTCTTGGTCACAAGGAGGGAAAGATCCTCCCCAAGCACTAGGGTCTTCCTTTTGCCTACGCATTACTCTTGAGCCAAAGCCACGCACGGTGGCCATGGAGGAGTGAAATGAGGAGCAGCAACCCGGTCTTCTCGCGACGGGGGTTCAGCCGCGACAACGGCTACGCGGGCTTCGGCACGCAGCCGCAGGCCGGGGGACCCGCCGCCGGGACGCAGACCCAGCAGGGCAACCCGTACGCGGGCGCCGCAGGCCAGCAGGCCCCGGCCAATCCGTACGCGACGAACCCTTACGCCCAGCAGGACCTGCAGCACGGCGCCCCCCAGGCGCCCGTAACCACCGCCGGCCGCATGACGATGGACGACGTCGTCATGCGTACGGCCACCACGCTCGGCACCCTGGTCGTCACGGCGGCGCTCGCCTGGGCGCTGCTGCCGGTGGACGACGCCAACTTCAGCAAGTCGATGGGCATCGCGATCGGCGCCGGCCTCGTCGCGATGGTGCTCAGCCTGGTGCAGGCCTTCAAGCGCAAGGCCTCGCCGCCGCTGATCCTGGCGTACGCCGCCCTGGAAGGTGTCTTCCTCGGCGTCGTCTCCAGCCTCGTCGACAACCGCATCGCGGACGGCGCGGCCATGCAGGCCGTGATCGGCACGATGGCCGTCTTCGTCGGTGTCCTCGTCGCCTACAAGGCCGGCTGGATCCGCGTCAACCGTCGCTTCTACGGCTTCGTGATGGCCGCGGCGATGGGCTTCCTGCTGCTGACCGCGGTGAACCTGCTGTTCGCGGTCTTCGGCGGCGGTGACGGCCTCGGCTTCCGCAGCGGCGGCCTCGGCATCGTCTTCGGCATCGTCGGCATTCTGCTCGGCGCGTGCTTCCTGGCCCTGGACTTCAAGCAGGTCGAGGACGGCATCGCGTACGGCGCTCCGAAGGAAGAGGCCTGGCTCGCGGCGTTCGGTCTGACGCTGACGCTGGTCTGGATCTACATGGAGTTCCTGCGCCTGATCGCCATCTTGCAGGGCAACGACTGACGCGGCTGCCTCAGCCGCATCGGCTGGATCGGCGAAGGGCCCCACGGAACATACGTTC
>NZ_JBHUZJ010000099.1:0-30809 GCF_042667685.1 Streptomyces sp. NPDC057302
AGGCCACGCCGATGGTGCTGCTGGTGGGGCGGTGGTCGCCGAAGTAGGCCAGGTTGGCGGCCGCCATCGCGTTGTTGTACTTCGGCAGGTCCACGATGTATTGGGTCTCGGAGACGACCTGGTTGCGGGTGGCGCCGTAGTGGGCGAGGACCCTCTCGAAGTTGGCGAAGACCTGCTCGCTCTGGGCGGCGAAGTCGTCGGGGTAGAGGAAGTTGCCCTCTTCGTCGTGGGAGAGCTGGCCCGAGACGTAGATCGTGTGGTCGACCTTGATGGCCTGGGCGAAGCCGAACTCGCGCTCGCCGGCGACGCCGTGGCTGTAGGAGTCGATCGCAGTCATGGTGGCTCTCCTTTGCTGGTGCGGGGAAGTGGGGTGGGTGGGGAGTGCTCGGGGTCAGGTGGTGAGACGGGCGATGGAGTCCGCGATGGGAGTGTCGCCGGAGGTCAGCTCGACGATGACGCGGCTGAGGGCGGGCTCGTGCAGGGCGGCGTCGAGGAACGCGGCGACGTCGTCACGGTGCACGTCGCCGTACTCGACAGCGGGCCCGGCGGTGACCCGGCCGCTGCCGGGGGTGTCCAGAAGGGTTCCGGGACGGACGATCAGCCAGTCGAGATCGGTGCGCGCCAGGTAGACGTCGGCACTCTTCTTGACCTTGATGTAGTGCTCGAAGCCCTCACCGGCCTTACCGCCGCGCAGCGCGTCGGGGAAGACCGAGACCAGGACGAACCGGGTCGCCCCGGCGGCGGCAGCCGCGTCGGCTGCCTTCTCCAGGCCCTTGCCGTCGATGACAGTGGTCTTGTCCATGCCGGTCCCGTGGGCACCGGCCGAGAACACCACCGCGTCGTGCCCGGCGAACTTGCCCGCGAGTTCTTCCACGGAGTCGGCGATCAGGTCGCCGGTCACCGGCGTCGCACCGGTCGCGCGAATCGTGTCGGCCTGGGCCGGGCTGCGGTGCATGCCGGTCACCTCGTCACCGCGCTCGGCCAGTAGGGAGGAGAGCCTCCTGCCGACACCTCCGGCGGCGCCGATCTGGAACACCTTCATGGCAAACCTCTTTCCTGGCCGGATGACCGGCCTCACTCCAGTTGCCCTAATGTTGACATTGCGACAACGCAGGAATGCTAACATTGCGACATGGAGAAGAGGCAACTCACAGGCGCGGTGGCCCCCGCCCGTCGTCGCGGACTGGCCGACGAGGTCGCCGACCGGATCCGGGAGGCGATCTTCAGCGGTGCGTACGCCCCCGGGGCACCGCTGCGAGAGGTCGAACTCTCCGGCGTGCTGCAGGTCAGCAGGGGTCCGGTGCGTGAGGCACTGCGCGTACTGGAGCGCGAGGGGCTCGTGCACTGCGCCTGGCACCGCGGCACCGTGGTCACGACGCTGTCCGCCGAGGATGTCGCCGAACTCGACAGCCTGCGTGGCGCGCTTGAGGACCTCGCCGTCCAGCAGGTCATCGCGCACGCCTCGGACGCGGACCTCGCGGCCATCGAGAAGGCGGCCGGCATGATGGATCGCACGACGGAGCCGCACACCATGGTCCGCCAGGACATCGCCTTCCATGACGCCGTGTTCGCCGCGACCGGCCACCAGCGTCTCGCCGCGGCCTGGGAGACCATCCGCTGCCAGGTCCACCTGTTCCTGCTCACCCGCATCGGCCTCAGCACGGACGGCTACCTCGGCTGCATCCCCCAGGAGCACCATGCACTGGCCGCCGCCCTGCGCGCCCGTGACCCCCGGGCCGCCCTCCCCCTCTTCGCCGCCCACCGCCGCCACGCGGTGGACGTCCTCACCGCCACGTCGAACCCAGCATGAGGATTGGTCCGTCGCATCTGGGCGCCGCCCAGCGTTGATGCATTCTGTTCGTCTTCGTCATCGCCCGCCCCGGCAACCATGGACATGTGCGACGACAGCCGGTCACAGGTAGCCACGGAGTACGGCAGGCACCGCCCACGACCGGCCCGTCGCTTCAGCAGACCGCGCCGCCGAGCAGGGGCGAGGGGGACCGCGGCGCGCAGGACGTCGGCGCCGGCCGTGAGATCCCGGTTGCCGTTGGCCGCTACGGCGGTGGCGTAACCGGCCGGGCCTACCGCTTGGCCCTGGCGCGGAGATCCAGCGCTGACCCGTGCGAGGCGCGGCGGGCCGCGGCCAGGAGTCCGCGGATCTGCGGGCCGGCCTGGTCGATGTCGCCGACGGGAGTGGCGAACGGCAGCCGGACATCGAGATGCGTGGCGGGGTACTCCAGGCGCAACGTCACCCCGTAGCGGTCCATGGCCAGCGGGACCGCGCGCAACATGCCCTTCGCGGGCCGCGGTTGCACAAGACGCACCAGGAGGGGGACGAGCTCTCGGTGGCTGTCCACGAGATGGGTCAGCATGTCCGCCTCGCTCCCCGTGATCGGATCCGGGGTGACGGAGCAGAGCTGGTCGAGGGAGACGAAGTGGCGGCCCTGATCGTCCTTGAGGAGCGCCTGGCCGAACTCCATACAGGTGCTCCGGGACGACTCGTCGCTGTACGGGGTCGCCAGCAGTCCGGTGACGGTGACCCGGGCGCGCAGGCGATCGCGTACGGCGGTGGGGGCGATGTCGGTGAACTCCAGGCGGACCGGGCGGCGTTCCCCCGGTGATGCCGGGGTGTCCTGGCCCGGGGCGTGCAGGTGGATGTGTCCCGCACCCGCGCCGTCGAGCCGGTGGACCTCGGTGTGACACCCGTCGCTGATGACTGTCATCGACTGCGCCGAGTGCAGGATCGTGTGCACGCGTTCGGCGGGGGTCGGCTGCGTGATGCGGGTGCTGTGTGGGCGCATCCAAATGCTCCATGCCGTTGAAGAGACCCAAGCCTCGAACTTAGGTATGCCTAACCTAACCCACGGGGGTGGTTGGGGAACAGTCGGCGGTGCGGATGGGGCGATCGGGCGTAATTTTGCATGCTCTGCATCTTTGCGTACTCTGCAAGATGTGACGAGCAATGACGCCGCGCCCGGACTCCGTGAGCGCAAGAAGCGGGCCACGCGGGCGGCGTTGGCCGACGCCGCGGTGCGGCTGGCCGCCGAGCACGGGGCGGAGAACGTCACCGTCGAGGCGATCAGCAGCGCGGCGGGAGTCTCACCGCGCACCTTCTTCAACTACTTCGACAGCCACGACGACGCCTTCCTGATGATCGACGAGGAGGTCGGCGAGCGGATTCGGCGCACGGTGCGTCAGGCACCCGCCGAACTCCCCGTCCTCGACGTGCTGAGAGAGGCGTTCGCCGCGGAACTGGTGGACATCGAGGAGCGCCACGAGATCTGGAGCCTGCGGGCCAAGGTCTTCCAGCGCTCGCCGCACCTGCTCGTCCGCGGTCTGGGGGCCCACATGGCCGAGGAGTCGGAGTTGGCGCAGGCGGTGGCCGAGCGGCTCGGGGGAGCGCCGGGCGAGGCGTTCGGGCTCTATCCCCGCCTGGTCGCCGCCGCCTCCACGACGGCCGTCCGGGTCGCCATCGAAGACTGGTGCGGGCGGACGACGGACGTCGCCTTCGTCGACGTCTTCCGCCTCACGTTCGAACATCTGGCCGCAGGTCTGGCCGCCCCCGACCTCTGAACCTCCCAAGCCTTCAAGCCTTCAAGCCTTCAAGAGGGACATCTTGAGCACAGCAGAGGCGCCCGAACAGGCGCCCACTTCCATGAGCAACAAGCAGATACTCCAGGCCATGTCCGGGCTGATGGCCGGCATGTTCGTCGCCATCCTGGCCGGCACGGTCGTGGCCAACGCCCTGCCGCGCATCATCGCCGACCTGGGCGCCAGCCAGTCCTCGTACACCTGGGTCGTCACCTCCGAACTGCTCGCCATGACGGCGACCGTCCCCCTGTGGGGCAAGCTCTCGGACCTCTACAACAAGAAGTTGCTCCTGCAGCTCTCCCTCGCCATGTTCATCGTCGGCTCCCTGCTCGCCGGGTTCTCGCAGGGCGTGGGGCTGCTGATCTTCAGCCGCGTGGTGCAGGGCATCGGCGCCGGTGGCCTCACCGCGCTGGCGCAGGTCGTCATGGCGGCCGTCATCCCGCCCCGCAGGCTGGGCAAGTACGCGGGGATCTTCGGTGCCGTGTTCGCCGTGGGCACGGTGGCGGGACCGCTGGTCGGAGGCGTCCTGGTGGACACCTCCTGGCTGGGCTGGCGCTGGTGCTTCTTCATCGGCGTGCCGTTCGCGCTCCTGGCCATCCTGATCCTCCAGCGCACGCTGCGCCTGCCGACCGTGCGCCGTGAAGTGAAGATCGACTTCCTGGGCGCCTTCCTGATAGTGGCGGGCGTCTGCGCGCTACTGATCTGGACCTCGCTGGCGGGCCAGCAATTCGACTGGGCGTCCTGGCAGACCGCGGCGCTCACATCGACGGGCGTGATCCTGCTGGTCGCGGCGGTGTTCGTGGAGTCACGCGTGCCGGAGCCCATCATTCCGCTCGCCATCTTCCGCAACAGGACCGTCACGCTGACGACCGTCGCGAGCCTGCTGGTGGGCGTGGCGATGTTCGGCGGGACAGTGTTCCTCTCGCAGTACTTCCAGATCGCGCTCGGCAAGTCGCCTACGGTGGCGGGCCTGATGAGTCTGCCGATGATCCTGGGCCTGCTGGTCTCCTCCACCATCGCCGGCCAGTTCATCAGCAGGACCGGCAAGTGGAAGGCCTACCTGGTCTCGGGCGCCGTCATCATGACCGCCGGTCTCGGCCTGCTCGCCACCATCGACGCGGACACCGGCTTCGGGCTGCTCAGCCTCTACATGGCGGTGCTCGGCATCGGCGTCGGCATGCTGATGCAGAACTTGGTCCTTGCCGCGCAGAACGACGTACCGGCCGCCGAGTTGGGCGCGGCGACGTCCGTCCTGTCCTTCTTCCGCAGCATGGGCGGCACCATCGGCACCAGCGTCCTGGGCGCCGTCCTGGCCAACCGCGTGGCTTCGGAGATCTCCAAGAGCGTGGGCGCGGCGGGCGGTGCGGCCGCCGAAGGCTCCGGCGGCGGCGAGGGCGCCGTACCCGACATGACGAAACTGCCCGCCCCGATGCGGGAGATCGTGGAGAACGCCTACGGTCTGGCGACCGCCGACCTCTTCCTGCTCGCTGCCCCGTTCGCGGCGCTCGCGCTGGTCGCGGTGGTCTTCATCAAGGAGAAGCCGCTGAAGACGACGAGCGGCATGGAACGTCTCGCCCAGGAGAGCGGCGCGCAGCCCGACGACGACAGCAAGAACACCGCGCCGACACCGGTGGCCTAGCCGACCGCCCGGCGCAGTCGCCTCCGATGAGCGGCTCCGATCACCCCGCGAGGGCTGACCGGAGCCGCTCTTCTGGTCGGGGGAGCCGCGCGCCGGCCCACGACCGCCGAAGCGGCCGGTCAGATCGTCGGCGGCACCTGGAGCGCGACGGCGAGGCCCTGCTCGGCGTCCTCGTGGAGGGCGTCGAGGAAGGCCCTGTTGTAGGCGTTGGTCCCGGCCGCGTCACGGGCCTGCTGCTCCCACTGCTCGCGGATCTCGGAGAGTTCGGGCGTGCCGCGATTCGGGTGGCCGAGCATGCGCCAGTAGGTGAGTCCCGTGCCGGAGGTGCAGGCGGCCCGGATTCCGTTGCCCTGGGCCGCGTTCGCGCCGGTGAGGAGATCGAGAGCGAGGGCGATGCCGAGGTTGTCGTTGAGGTTGTGCTTGCTGGCGAGCATGGCTCGGGCATGGCGCTCGGCGACCTGCGGGCGGCCCCGGAGAAGGTCGATGAAGGCGAGCTGATGGAAGGCGTACGACCGGGCCCAGTGCTCGCCGTATTCGTGGCTGAGGCTGCGCAGGGCGATGGCCCCTTCGTAGGCCTCGTCGAGGCGGCCAAGGGCGGATTGGGCGAATATCCGGATGACCATGCAGCAGAGCTGTGGCGCGCCTGCCGGGGGCGAGGTTCCGTAGACGACCAGGGCGTGATCACTCACGTCGTAGGCAGCCTGGGGGCGGCCGGCCATGAGATGGGTCAGGCCGAGGGTGTGGGCGGCGAAGAGCGCTGACCGGGGTGTGCGGTCCGTGTCCTGTTGCGCGGCAAGGGCGCAATCCTCCCCGACGCGCAGGGCGTTGTGGTGGTCGCCCTGGAGGGTGAGCGTGATGCCCAGGGCCCACAGCGCGCGCGTGCGGGAGGACCCTTCGGGGATGTCGAGAGCGAGGGCGCGCTCTAGGTAGTCGCGGGATTCGTGGAGGTGTCCGCAGCAGGGCCAGAAGAGGCCCGTGCGCCCGGCCATGTCCAGGGCGGCGTCCGGGTCTTCGGCGATGAGGTGATCGAGCGCCGCACGCACGTCGCCGTGGCTGTCGGAGATTCTGGCGTACCACTCGACCTGCCGGTCGCTGAGCCAGCCCGCCTCGGCCTGTTCGACCACGGTGGCGAAGTGCGCGGCGTGGAGCTGGGTCAGGGCGTGCTTCTCACCGAGCTCGTCGAGCCACATCGCTCCGTACTCGCGCACGGTGTCGAGCATTCGGTAGCGCGTGCCGTCCCGTTGGAGCACGGACTGGTCGGCGAGCCGCTCCAGGAGCCGGGGGATGGTGCGGATACTGAGCGGGCCCCCGGCGCAGACGGACTGGGCGTCCGCCTCCTCCACAGGTCCGTGGAAGACGGAGAGCCTGGCCCACAGCAGCCGTTCGAGCGGATCGCACAGCTCGTGGCTCCAGCCGATCGCGGTACGAAGGGCCCGGTGGCGGGTGGGCCAGACCGTCTCGTCGATCAGGGTGTCGAGCCGAGAGTCCAGGCGCTCGGCGATCTCGGCGAGGCTGCTCTCGCGCAGCCGTGCGCAGGCGAGCTCGACGGCGAGGGGGATGCCCTCCAGGCGGCGGCAGATGCCGGAGGCGACCTCGGAGGCGACGGGGGAGTTGAGCGATACACCGGGCGCGGCCGTGGCGCATCGCTCACGGAAGAGGCGCATCGCCTCCCCGCCGTCGTCCGTGGAGAGCGGGGCGACCTCGATGCGGTGTTCGCAGCGGGTCGCGAGGGGCTTTCTGCTGGTGGCGAGGACGGTCAGCTGGGGCGCGGCGGAGAGGAGTTCGCCGACCAGGTGCAGACAGGAGCCCAGGACCCGCTCGCAGCAGTCGAGGACGAGCAGGACCTGCCGGCCGGTCAGCCATTCGCACAGCCCGTCTATGGGAGCACGCGGGTTGTGGTCGAGGAGACCGACGGCGTCGCAGACGGTGGCGGTGAACAACCGGTCGTCGTAGAGGGTGGACAGGTCCGCCCACCAGACGCCGTCGGCGTATTCACCCCGCACCCGCTCGGCGACGCGCAGCGCCAGGCGGCTCTTGCCGACACCGCCGCCACCGGTGAGGGTGACCAGTCGGTGTTCGGTCAACGCCATGGTGACGGTGTCGAGTTCGCTGCCGCGTCCGACGAAGGTGGTCGTCATAGCGGGAAGGTTGCCTGCCACAGCCCCATCTTGCAGTGCCGCGGCGCGTAGCCACATCCCCTTGCGGTAATCGGCCACAAAGGATCGGGTCGGTACGTCAACTGCGTACGGGCGTTCGCCCGTTGGATCGGGACACGTCCTGGTCGATCCGATCGGGGGCAGAGCGCCCTCCGCAGGGAGTTTGCCCCGTCCACCGGTATGGCGGTATGCAGGCTGTGTCCGCGGCCGAGAGCTGCGATCCGAGCGATCCGGAATTCCTGTTTCGGGAGGGCGAGATCCTGGTGGCGCGGTTGACGGAGGCCGGGTTCCTGCCGCGGCCGGACGCGATGGTCCGGGTCGGCGCCGTTCCTCGGGCGGGCAGCAGGCTGCTCAGGCGGAGCCGGAGCGGGCCTGCCCCAGCGCCTGGGCGCGGAACACGGCCGGAGTCGTGCCGGTCCGCAGCCGGAAGAACTTCGTGAAGTCGCTCGCGTCCGCGAACCCCAGCCTCCCGGCGACCTCCTGCGCCGGGAGGCTGCTGTGCTGCAGGAGGCGCTTGGCCTCCAGAAGTACGCGCTCGTCGACGAACTTCTTCGCGCTCGCCCCGGCGACGGCCAGCGTCGCCCGGGACAGGGTGCGCGGGCTGTAGCCGAGCGCGGCCGCGTAGTCCTCCACCCGCCGTGTCACCGCGTGGTCGCGCTCCACCGCGTCGTGAAACCGCCGGAACACCTCGCTCACCGGCCCCCGCACGGGCGCCCCGCCCCGCACGGCCGCCAGGCGCAGCACCAGGACGGACACCAGGTGCCTGACCACTTCCACGTGCGCCTCCAGCGGAAGCGAGGCCATCGCGTCGTACTCGTACGACAGATGCTCCAGCGCCCGACGCAACGCCCGCGCCCGCTCGCCCTCGGGCAGCAGCGGCTCCTGCTCGTACGGCGGATCCATGTGCGCGGCCGCCACCGTCGCGGGCGGCAGGAATCCGGGCTGGAACAGGACGATCACCCCGTCCGCCGCGACCAGGTCCCGGCCGAACCGCTGCACCTGCCCCGGCCGGATCCACAGCCAGGAGCCCGGCGGCAGATCGTGCTCGACGAAGTCCACCGCCATCCGCAGCGGGCGCTCGCGGACCGCGATCAGCTGGTGGAAGGCGGGGCGCAACGGCGCGTACGGATCGTTGCCGTGCCGTCGCGCGCGCTCGTAGAGGCCGCCGAGCTCGACGACCTCGACACCGGTGGGCGCGCCCACCGCCGCCGTGTAGTCCAGGGCCCTGACATCAGGGTGTCCGTTTTTCCCCATCGTGAGTCCCGAGCGTACCGCTGCCGCGGCCCAGCGGCCTCCTAGCGTGGAAACAACGGCGCGCAGAGGTAAATGCGCAGGTCATCATGGTGCAAGGAGTAGACGAGTGCGGCTGATCGTGGGAATGACCGGGGCTACGGGAGCGGCCATCGGCGTACGGCTCCTGGAGAATCTGGCCCAGCTGCCGGACGTGGAGACCCATCTCGTCCTGTCCCGCTGGGCCCGCACCACCATCGAACTGGAGACCGGGCTTCCGGTCGCGGAGGTGAGCGCGCTCGCCGACGTCACGCACCATCCCGACGACCAGGGCGCCACCATCTCCTCGGGCTCCTTCCGCACCGACGGCATGGTGATCGTCCCCTGCTCGATGAAGACACTGGCGGGGATCCGCGCCGGATACGCGGAGGGCCTGGTGGCCCGCGCCGCCGACGTCGTCCTCAAGGAGCGGCGCCGACTCGTCCTCGTACCGCGCGAGACGCCGCTGAGCGAGATCCACCTGGAGAACATGCTCGCCCTGGCCCGGCAGGGCGTGCGGATGGTGCCGCCGATGCCTGCCTTCTACAACCACCCGGCGACCGTCGACGACATCGTCGACCACATCACGGCGCGCGTCCTCGATCAGTTCGACCTGCCCGCGCCCGCCGCCAAACGCTGGGAAGGCATGCGCGCCGCCCGCGCGGCAGCCCTCAGGCCCGCTTCCTGAAACCCCCGGCCCCTACCGCCACATCAGGCCCACCCGGGCCGTACGACAACTTACGGAGTCACCGATGGCCCACGACGACCTGCGCAGCTTCCTCGACACCTTGGAGAAGGAGGGGCAACTGCTGCGCGTCACCGAAGAGGTCCTGCCCGAGCCCGACCTGGCCGCGGCCGCCAACGCCACCGGCCGCATCGGCGAGAACGCCCCCGCCCTGTACTTCGACGACGTCAAGGGCTTCACCGACGCCCGCATCGCCATGAACGTGCACGGATCCTGGGCCAACCACGCCCTCGCTCTCGGCCTGCCCAGGAACACCCCGGTCAAGGAGCAGGTGGAGGCCTTCGCCGCCCGCTGGGACGCCTTCCCCGTCGCACCGGAACGCCGCGAGGACGCGCCCTGGCGCGAGAACACCCAGGAGGGAGCGGACGTCGACCTCTTCTCCGTCCTGCCCCTCTTCCGCCTCAACGACGGCGACGGCGGCTTCTACCTCGACAAGGCCGCCGTCGTCTCCCGCGACCCCCAGGACCCGCAGAACTTCGGCAAGCAGAACGTGGGCACGTACCGCGTCGAGGTCATCGGCACCGACCGCCTCGCCTTCCAGCCCGTTCCCATGCACGACATCGCCCACCACCTGCGCAAGGCCGAGGAGGTGGGCGAGGACCTGCCCGTCGCCATCACCCTCGGCAACGACCCCGTGATGACGATCGTGGCCGGCATGCCGATGGCGTACGACCAGAGCGAGTACGAGATGGCCGGCGCCCTGCGCGGCGCCCCCGCCCCCATCGCCACCGCACCGCTGACCGGCTTCGACGTGCCGTGGGGCAGCGAGGTCGTCATCGAAGGCGTCATCGAGTCCCGCAAGCGCCAGATCGAGGGCCCCTTCGGCGAGTTCACCGGCCATTACTCGGGTGGCCGCCGCATGCCCGTCATCCGTGTCGACCGCGTCTCCCACCGCACCGACCCCGTCTTCGAGTCCCTCTACCTGGGCATGCCGTGGACCGAGGTCGACTATCTCGTGGGCCCCAACACCTGCGTACCGCTGCTCAAGCAGCTGCGTGCCGAATACCCCGAGGTGCAGGCGGTCAACGCCATGTACACGCACGGCCTGATGGTCGTCATCTCGACCGCCAAGCGCTACGGCGGCTTCGCCAAGGCCGTCGGCATGCGCGCGATGACCACGCCCCACGGCCTCGGCTATGTGGCCCAGGTGATCCTGGTCGACGAGGACGTCGACCCCTTCAACCTGCCGCAGGTCATGTGGGCCATGTCCGCCAAGGTCAACCCCGCGGACGACGTCGTCGTCATCCCGAACCTGTCCGTCCTCGAACTCGCGCCCGCCGCCCAGCCGGCCGGCATCACCAGCAAGATGATCATCGACGCGACGACCCCGGTCGCTCCCGACGTGCGCGGCAACTTCTCCACCCCGGCCAAGGACCTGCCCGAGACGAAGGAGTGGGCGACGAAGCTCCAGCGCCTGATCGAGGCCCGCCACTGACCCCCGGCACCCCGCCCCCTCCAACTCCTCTTCCGAAAGGAAACCCGGCCATGACCGAGACCGACCACCCCACCATCTGTCCGCGCTGCGCCTTCGAGACGATCGGCCGGCTCGCGACCTCACCGGTGCCCGGCGTCTGGGACGTCCTGCAGTGCGGCCGGTGCCTCTACACCTGGCGCACCATCGAACCCGCCCGCCGTACGCGACGCGACGCCTATCCCGAGCAGTTCAAGATGACGGTCGCGGACATCGAGAACGCGATCGAGGTCCCGGCGGTACCGCCGTTGCGCAGCGCGGGCTGAGGTCGCGCGAACGACGAACGAAGGCGAGAGCGAGAGACCGCCGCGCCGGTGGGCGCTAATCGGTTGCCGGTCCCGGTGCCGTACAGCAGGATGCGGAGATGCGCTTCTCGGTCAACATCCCGAACTTCGGTGACTTCGCCGACCCCAGGACCGTGGCGAAGCTGGCCGTGGCGGCGGAACAGGCAGGGTGGGACGGGCTGTTCGTCTGGGACCACATCCTGCATCGCAAGTACCAGGGCAGGCCCTTCGCGGACCCCTGGATGCTCCTGACCGCAGCCGCCCTTGCGACCTCCCGGATCAGGCTCGGCACCCTGGTCACCCCCGTCGCCCGGCGGCGCCCGCAGCAACTCGCCCGCCAGGTGGCCACGTTGGACGTCCTCAGCGGCGGACGGGTCACCTTCGGAGCGGGCCTCGGCGGCCCCGTCGAGGACGAGTACGGGAGCTTCGGCGACACCACGGACCCGAAGGTGCTTGCCGAGCGGTTGGACGAGGGCCTGGACCTGCTGCAGCGCTACTGGTCGGGCGACCCCGTGAACCACGACGGACGGCATTATCAGGTACGGGACGTGGCGCTCCTGCCCGCCACGGTGCAACAGCCCCGGCCGCCGGTCTGGGTGGCCGGCTTCTGGCCGAACCGCCCTCCCATGCGCCGGGCCGCCCGCTGGGACGGCGCGGTCCCGCTGTTCGCCGACGCCAAGCACGGCCACGTGCCGCCGATCGACCAGGTCCGCGACCTGGTGGCATACGTGCGAAAGCAACGCGAGGACCGGACCGACGCTCCCTTCGACATCGTCCTCGGTGGCGCCACACCGGGCGACGACACCGCCAAGTCCCGTGACCTGATCGGTCCGTTGGCCGAGGCGGGAGTCACCTGGTGGGACGAGCGACAACTCCAGGACGGCGCGGACATCGACCGGTTCGCCGCGGTCCTGCGCCGTGTAGAACAGGGGCCGCCGGTCTTGTAGGCCACCGTGGGCTTCCGCTCAGGCGGCTGTTCTCAGGGTGGCGACTCCCGGTCCGGTGAGTTCGTCCAGTGCTTCACGGCGCCCGGAGACGGCCAGCAGCAGGGAGAGCGCGGGTCCGCGTACCTGCGGGCCGTCACCGATCAGCGCCTCGGCGTCGATGGCGTCGGTCGGGGCGAGTTGGACACCGGCCACCCGCTCCTTGGCTCCGCCGAACGACGCCGACGTACGAGCCTGAAGGTGCAGCGCCCTGATGACAGCCTCCGGCCGGTAGGAGTGGGGCAGTCCCAACGGCCTGCGGATGTCCTCGCCGTGGACGACCTCCTCGATGAGCCGGGTGTCGAGCGGCGCCGGAGGGCCCGTCCTGCGCGAGGCCACCTGGCGCAGTCGCCCCAACGTCTCCTGCGGTGTGGCACCGCGCTCGCGATCCACCCCGCGTGCGTTCTGCCGGTCGAAGTCGAAGCGCGCCCGGACCATGCCGCTCACGAAGCCGAGCCGCGTGGTACGAGCGGTGTCGACCAGGTGGGCGACCACGTCGTGCACGGTCCACCCGTCACACAGCGACGGGTGGTCCCACTGCTTGTCATCAAGGTGCGTGAGGTCCTCGATCAGCGCCGCACGCTCGGCGTGTACCAGCGACCAGACATCATCGTTCACGGCTGTTCCTCTGCTCGACTCCAGGGCTCCAGGACTCCAGTGCCTGTCTGCCGAGGGAGACTCGAGGTACGGCGGGAACTCATCGCTGGGGGTCTGATTCCAGGAGCTGGCGGATGAGGGGCGCGATGTCCTCGGCGCGGCGTACGTAGTCGACCTTGCCGGTCTCGATGGCGGACTTGGGCATCCCTTCGAAGGCAGCCGTCGCGGGGTCCTGCACGATGACGATGCCCCCGCGTGACTTGACCAATTCCACCCCGCGGGCGCCGTCGCCGTCGGATCCGGTGAGCACGCAAGCGATGATCTGCGGCCCATAGATCTTCGAGGCCGACTCGAAGAGCGGGTCGGCGGCCGGGCGCGCGTAGTTGACCGGGCCCTCCCGGGACAGGGCCAGGCTGCCGTCCGTCTGCACACACAGATGGTGGTCGGGCGGCGCGATGTGGACGGTTCCCGCGCTCGGGAGCTCGCCGTCATGGGCCAGTTTGACGCGAAGGCCGGTGGCGGGGGAGAGGACCGCGACGATGCGGGTCTCACGGGAACGGCGCAGGTGCTGAGCCACCAGTACGGAGACCGGGAGCCCTGCGTCCAGGCCGCCCAGGAGTGTCTTGAGTCCCTCGATGCCCCCGGCGGACGAGGCAACCACCACGATCGCGCACTGGTCGGGGGGCTGGTGCGGTTGCCTGCTGTTCACGAGTGGACCCTAACCTGGCTGGCCGTGCCTCGTGACGGACCTGAGTCGCCTTCGGGTTCGTGACGGTGCCCGCCGTCGAACACGGCCCGCAGAGCCGAGCGCGCCTGGGCGCGCAGCCACGCGTGGGCGCGATCGTTGTCGTGGCGTTGGTGCCAGACCAGGTGCAGTGGGATCGGCGGCATGGCGAGGGGGAGGGGCAGTGTCCGCAGACCGAGGCCGCGCAGGGCGGAGTCGGTGACGGCGCGGGGGAGGGTGACGATGAGGTCGGTGTCCAGGACGAGGGTGAGGGCTGTCGCCGCGCTCGGTGCCGCGGCGATGACCTGACGTTCGAGTCCGAGCGTGGCGAGGGCGTCGTCGACGGGGTCGCGCAGACGTCCGCGCCGGGAGACCGTGACGTGCCCGGCCGCGGCGTAGCGCTCGGGGGTGAGGGGCCCGTCGGCCAGTGGATGACCGGGGCGGACCGCCACGACGAGGTGGTCCTCGCCGACGAGTTGGTGGCGGATGTCGGGCATCGAAGGCTCGGCGGAACTCGACTCGAGGTCGACCTCGCCGCGCCGCAGTTCCGGGGTGTCGGAGTTCGATTCTGCGACCAGGCGCAGCCGTACGCCTGGGGCCTGGCGGTGAACCGCGGCGAGCAGGGCCGGTCCGCACGCCGAGGCCAGCGCGTCGTGCCAGCGGACGGTGAAGGTCCGGCTGAGGGTGGCCAGGTCCAGTTCCCTTTCCTTGCCCAGGAGTTGGTGGGCCTGGTGGACGAGGTCGTGGACCTGTGCGCGGAGCTCCAGGGCGTGCGGGGTGGGGACCATCGTCCGGCCGGTGCGGACCAGGATCTGGTCGCCGGTGGTCTGGCGGATCCGTCCCAGGGTGCGGCTCATGGCCGGGGACGTGACGTGCAGTCGGGCGGCGGCGCCGGCGACGCTGCCTTCTTCGAGGAGCGCGTCGAGGGCGGTGAGCAGATTCAGGTCCAGTTGCATGAGGGTAATGCTAGGGGTTACAAGCATGCACTTGCTGTTAATCCGCGGGGTGCCTACGGTCGATCCATGAACGGGGGCGCAGGTTTCTCCGCCCCTCAGAGCAGGCGGCGGAGCACGTCACGTCGCGCCGCCTTCCTTGTCGCTGGGACCTCCGTGGCCCGGCCGAGCCCCGTGGGAGCACCTCATGTCCGCTGACACCAGCCTGTCCTCCGACCTCGATAAGGCCTTGCTCGAGCAGGTCACCGCCGCCGTTCACGCGGCTGGAGACCGGCTGCGCGAGCGCTACACCCCGGACGCCCGCGGTACCAGCGCCGAGGAGATCGTCGCGGAGATCCACGCCAACGACGACGCGGTACTCGACGTCCTGAAGGCGCCGCTCCTGGCGTCCCGGCCAGGATCGAACTGGGCCGAGGACGAACTCGCGGGCGGCGCGCTGCCGTCGGGGGAGTGGTGGATCGTCGACCCGGCCGAGGGCAACATCAACCATGTTCACGGCATGCCGGACTGGGCGGTGACGGCAACCCTCGTACGCGACAACGAGCCGGTCCTGACCGTCGTCCACCTCCCGCTGACCGGCGACGACTACACGGCGGTGGCCGGACGCGGCGCCCACTTGAACGGCACTCCGCTGCGTGTGTCGGCCAAGACCGATCTGGGCGCGGCCCTGACGGGAACGGGCCAGGCGCGGCCCGGGGAGGACGAGCACACGTTCCGCCGTATCGGCTCGTCCGTCACGCAGATGCTGATGAAGGGCCTCGTCGTCCGCGTCTCGGTGCCCGCCACCCTGCAGCTGATCCACGTCGCCGCCGGACGTATGGATGCCTTCTGGCAGTTCTCCGACGTGCGCTCGGGGCTGGTGGCCGGCGCCCTGCTGGTCGCCGAGGCGGGAGGCACCGTCACGGACATCGACGGCACCCCGTGGAGCCTGGCCAGCCCCGACTTCCTGGCCGCCGCTCCCGGCATCCATGCCGCGGCTGTCACGGTCCTTGCCCCGCTCGCTTGACCTCACTGCCACACCCCCACGGCGCGACACCACTGCAGCGCAACGCCGCTAGAGCCCAACACCGTTACAGAGCAAGGAGCACATCAGCATGACCAGCAGCATCGGGATCCTCGGCGCAGGCCGCGTCGGCAGCGGCCTCGCCCGCGCACTCGTAGCAGCGGGCCACGAGGTCACCCTCGGCCACCGACAGCCGTCCGAGCAGACGGAGACCCGCGAGACCGGCGTGACGGGCGTGACGGGCGCTACCGGGGTGATCCGCTTCGCCGACCAGCGCGCCACGGCCGCCACCGCCGACATCGTGATCAACGCGACCCCGGGCGACAGCGCCCTGGCGCGACTGTCCGCCCTGAACACCGAACTGACCGGCAAGATCCTCATCGACGTCTCCAACGCCACCCGCCACAGCCCCGACGGACTCCCGGCTGACCTCTGCTACCCCGGCAGCAGCCTCGCCGAACAGCTCCAACAGGCCCTGCCCGCAACCCGGGTCGTCAAGACGCTCAACACCATGCTCTTCCCGGTCATGACCGCCCCCGCCTCCCTGTCCACTGCGCCCACCGCCTACCTGTCCGGCGACGACACGGACGCCAAGGCCGTCACCGCGGGCCTTCTCGCCGACCTGGGCTGGCAGCCCCAGTGGATCGAGGACCTCGGAGACATCACCACCGCCCGCGCCACCGAGGCACTCGTCCTGCTCGTACCCCACGTGCTGCGCCGCAGCGGATTCCGGCCGTTCGCCGTGTCCCTCGCACGCTGATTTCTAGGCACCCGCGCATGGCGACTACGCATGGCAACTGCGCACGAGGAGCTACGCAGACGCGCCCGCGGTGCCCCCGAACTCTGCCCGATCGAACCACCGGCTCTGCCCTCGCGTTCCTGGCGCCGCGCGCGTGCCGGCGAGTATCCCGGACATGACCCACTTTCACACCGCTGCACCTCCTCCGTTCCCATGGCCAAGAAAGAGAGACTCCCGTGCGCGATCAATCCGGCGAAAAGAACAGAGAAGGCAGCGGCAGCCGGCAGCAGCAGCGTCAGCGTTCGACAAGCCCAACGGCCGGACTCCAGGGGCTTTTGGCGGCCCAGGCGTCGGCGGGCAACGCCGCCGTGGTCCAGATGCTGCGAAACGCGGGCCACCCCTGGGCGCAGGACCAGCACGAGCACGGTGCCGGCTGCGGGCACCGGAGCGAGGGGACGGCCAGCGTGCAGCGGCGGGTCGCCGTCGACAGCGACTCCGCAGGGCCGGAGGCGGAGATGCAGCAGGCCATGGCGGAAGAGGCCGACATGCAGCGGGCGAGCCTGGACAAGGTCCTCAAGAGCCCGGGACGGCCGCTGGAACCCCACGTCGCCTCCGAGCTGGGGACGCTGATGAACTCGGACTTCTCCACCGTGCGTATGCACGACGACGCGGCGGCGGCCGAGTCCGCCAAGGTGATGGGCGCGCATGCCCTGACCGCGGGCGAGCACATCGTCGTCGGCGACCGCCCGCTGGACCGGCACACGATGATCCACGAGCTGGAGCACGTCAAGCAGCAGCGCGGTGGGGACGTCGAGGGAACCGTTCAGCGCAGCGGCATCAAGGTCAGCCACCCCGACGACAAGCACGAGAGGGCGGCCGAGGCCACCGCGCATGCTCTCAGCAGCGCGCCCGTCCCCTCGCTGGCGGAGCCCGCCGAGGCGCACGACCACGGAACACACACCTCGGACGACCGGGGCGCCCTCGCCGCGCCCGCCGTCCAGAGGCGGGTCAGTCTGCAAGATCCAGAGACGTCGACCACTCAGGAACTGGAGAATGCCGAGGGCGTGAAGACATTCCTCGGTCAGTTCAACGTGTCGGTCGCACTGGTCTACAGCGCACGCCACAATTTGACTCCGCTTCGCGCGGCATCTCATACGGGTTTTCGCCTCGCCCCGGCTGTCGACGGGCTACTGACCGACGGCGAGGCTCGTGTCTACGAGAAGGACGCAAACGGCGCGAAGAGGCTGGCTGAAGCGATCTGCGACAGAATCGGTGACCCGCCTGTCGAGGCAGCCGGGAGTCGCGCTCCATCAGGGGCGGCCGGTGCCAACAAGAACATGTCGCTCTACGACATAGCCCCGGATCTCCTGCAGAGAATCTCCGCCGCCAAGCCAGGCGCCGGTCGCTCCGCCACACAGCCCGCCCTGGGCCTCGGCTCCGCGGGGCTCGCCGACGCCCTGTCGCAGAGAGTCAGGCCGGAACTCACCCAACGGACGCCGGAGAATCCGATATCGACAGGGATCATGCAGGGAGTGAGCGGAGCCTTCACCGGCCGCGTCGACGCGGCCACCAGGACTCCGCAGGCCCCGGAAGGCACCATTGAAATGATGCGCTGGGGCCTCTGGTGGGCCGATGGAATGGAGCGAGCCAACTCGGTGGTGGAGGAGATCGCGAAGCGGGCAAGTGACAGCGAAGGCAAGGGACTTCGCGATGACTGGGCAGCCGCGCAATCCGAGACCGCGAAGAAGGCCGCGGCCTCTGCCGCGGGCTCGCTGGCGACGGGTGCGGCAATCGGCCGGGTCGCGTCGGCGATTCCCCACCCCGTCATCAGTGCGGCGGGAAGGGTTGCGTCGATGGTGACTGGAGGCGTGGCGGCGCACAACAAAATCGCCGACCAGTACGAAACCATTGAACGCTTCCAAAAGGAGCACCCCGCGGCATTCGCCGCCATCAAGACTCGGCGTGACGCAGATCTGCGCAACCAGGCCGCAAGGAACAGTGAGACGATCCAGAACGTGTTGGCGAACTCGGAATGGGGGTGAGCCCGCGGGAGCGCAGCAACCGGCCGTAGAGTGCGCCGGTAGTCGCGAAGGATCTTCCAGGTCTTGATGCGGCGAACGGCGCGTGCTCACCGAGCGAGGGGGAAGCGCGATGAAGGTAGTGCTTGCAGGGGGCACCGGCCAGGTCGGAGCCGTCCTGGACCGTGCGTTGACGGCTGCCGGACACGATGTCGTGGTCCTGACCAGGAATCCCGTACGTGCACGCCAAGTCGCCTGGGACGCAAGGACATCGGGTGCCTGGGCAGCGGAGATCGACGGCAGCGACGTCGTGATCAACCTGGCTGGGCGCAGCGTGAGCTGCCGCTACACCGAGGACAATCTGCGGGACATGATGGACTCGCGGGTCCGGTCCGCCGAGGCCGTCGGAGCGGCGATCACCGCTGCGGCGAAGCCTCCGGCGCTCTGGCTCCAGATGAGCACCGCCACGATCTACGCGCACCGATTCGACGCACCCCACGACGAGGCGACCGGTGTCATCGGCGGCACGGAAACAGGCGTCCCGGACTACTGGGAGTACAGCGTCCGGATCGCGAAGAACTGGGAGCGCGCCCAGCAGGAAGCCGCCACCCCGCACACCCGCAAAGTCGCCTTGCGCGCCGCCATGGTCATGAGCCCCGACCGAGGTGGCGTCTTCGACGTCCTGCTGCGGATGGTCCGCCTTGGCCTCGGCGGGCCGGTCGCGGGCGGAGCCCAGTACCTCTCCTGGATCCACGACCGGGACTTCGTGCGAGCGGTGGAGTTCCTGATCACACACGACGACATCGCGGGTCCGGTGAACCTGGCCGCCCCCGGCCCGCTCCCGCACCGCGCGTTCGTACGGGACCTGCGTGCCGCGGCAGGCGTCCCGGTGGGACTCCCCGCCACCAAGTGGATGGCGGAAATCGGCGCCTTCGTGCTCCGCACGGACACCGAACTGCTCCTCAAGAGCCGCCGTGTCGTCCCCGGCCGGCTGCTCGGCGAGGGCTTCGACTTCGAGTACGGCGCGTGGCCGGACGCGGCGGCCGATCTCGTACGTCGCGCACGGGACCGCCGGTGAGATCGGGGCGGCCAGGAACCGGGTGACGGTCAGGTCATCGAGCCACGGCCGACGCCATCCGCCGGACCGCCTCGGTGATCACTTCCGGCGAGGCGGCCAGGTTGAGGCGGACGAAACCCTCGCCGCCGGTTCCAAAGGCTCTCCCGGAGTTCAGAGCGACGCGGCCACGCTGCAGGAAGGCCTCGGCCGGGTCGCCGCCCAGAGCCAGTTTCCGGCAGTCCAGCCAGGCTAGGAAGGTGCCTTGCGCGGGTGCGTAGGCGACGGCCGGAAGATGCTCGGCCAGGAGGGCGGCCAGCAGCCGACGGTTGTCGTCGAGGCCGCGGAGCAGCGCGTCGAGCCAGTCTCCTGCGTCCCGCAGGGCCGCCGTGTGGGCGATGATGCCGAGGTGGCTGGGGCCGTGGCTGACCTCTTCGGGGATACGGGCGAGGTCATCGGCGGCCTCGGGCCCCGCGACAGCGAGGGCGGCCTTGAGCCCGGCCAGGTTCCAGGCCTTCGACGCCGACATCAGCGACAGCCCGTTCTCCGCTCCGGGCACGCTCAGGAAGGGGACGAAGGAGACGCCCGCCGCCACGACCGGGGCATGGATCTCGTCCACCACGACGCGTACGCCGTGCTCCCGCGCCAAGTGCGCGATCCGGGTCAACTCGGCGGCGGTGTGCACGGTTCCGGTCGGATTGTGCGGGCTGCAGAGCAGATACACCGGCCGGTTCGCACCCGGTACCGCACCCCGTACTTCACCCCGTGCCGCCCCTCGGAACGCGTCCTCCAGGGCGGCGAAATCGATCCGCAGGTCCGGCCCCAGCGGAGCCTCGACGACGGGCCGGTCCAGGTTGCCGACGAACTGGTAGAAGGGCGGGTACACGGGACAGTTGACGATGACGGGATCGCCGGGCGATGAGACCAGCTTGAGCATCTCCACGATGCCGAGCATCACGTCGGGCACGATCGCCGTGCGCTCCACGGCGAGCCCGTCCCAGTCCCACCGTTTGTGGGCGAACGCGGCCAGCGCATCGGCGTAGGCCGTCCCGGCGGGATAGCCGGTGTCACCGAGCGCCACGGCGTCGGTGATCGCCTCGGCCACCGGCTCGGCCAGCGGGACATCCATCTCGGCCACCCACAGCGGCAGCACGTCGGGCGCGTAAGTCCGCCACTTCATGCTCGTACGACGCCGCAGTTGCTCCAGCGAGAGCCGACGCAGCGGGTTCGTGCCGTCCGGCACGACGAGATCACTCGACACAGATTCCATACGTCAAAAGTAGGCAGACCTCCGCCGATTGCGGCCTGCTTCGACGCGATCAGGCGTAGCCCAGCTCACCCAACCCCGGCTCGGCCCACTCGGCACAGCCCTGCCCCTGGCCCGGACAGACACCACACGCACCTGCCGTCTCACGCTCCAGTAAGGTGAGCCTAACTAACACTCGCCGACCTTGAGGAACCTCGTGCCCGACGCCGCGACACCCATAGCCGTCCCGACCCTCGGCGGTAGCGCCACGGCGCCGCACACCTGGCAAGAACTCCGCTCGGGCGAAGAGCTGACCGAACTGCTCGGCGAGCCGCACCCGATCGTCATCGACAAGGTCCACGACGAACTGACCGCGGACGACCTGGGGATTCTGGCCCGCTCCTCGTTCTGCGTCCTCTCCACCTCGGACGCGGAAGGCAACTGCGACACCTCCCCGCGAGGCGACGCACCAGGGTTCGTGCACATCCTCGACGCACGCACGGTCGCCCTCCCCGACCGTCCGGGCAACCGGCGGGGCGACAGTTTCCGCAACATCCTCACGAACCCGCACGTGGGCCTGCTCCACCTGGTGCCGGGCAGCGCCGACATCCTGCGCATCAACGGCCGGGCACGGATCCTGACGGACGCGCCGTTCTTCGACTCGATGACCGTGAAGGGCCGACGCCCCCAACTGGCGATCGTCGTCGAGATAGACGAGATCTTCCTGCACTGCTCACAGTCGCTGCGGCGTGCGGGTCTCTGGAATCCGGAGACGTGGTCGCAGGACGCGCCCAGCTCTTGAGCGTGCGCGGAGCTCCGGGGCGCGGGCCGACCACCTGGCCCGCCTCAACGGCGTACGCGGACGACGAGTTTGCCCGTGGCGCGGTTGTGCTCCATGTCGTCGTGGGCCTGCGGCACTTGCTCCAACCCCTCGTAGACGCGGGCCACGGGAAAGGCCAGCCGACCGGCCGCGACCGCGTCGAGGATCTCCTGGAAGGCGGCCCGAGGCAGGTCGGCGGCGTCGCCGAAGTAGCCCGCGAGACGCACGCCCCTCGGTAGGTACTCGTTCGGGGAGAACTCCCGCACCGTCCACTGGTTGGAGAGGCTGCCGCCGAAGCAGGCCGTGCCGTGCACGCGCACCGCGCGCAACGTGTCGGGCAGCGTCGGCGTGCCGACGAGATCAAGGGCGGCGTCGACGCCCTTTGGGAACAGCTCCCGCACGGCGGGCGCGACCTCGCCGGTGTCGAGCACAGGGTGGTCGACGCCGTGCTCCTTCAGCGCAGCGAGGCGTTCGGCCCGCCGGGTGGTGGACAGCACCGTGGCACCGCGCCAGGCGGCCAGAGCGGCGGCGGCCAGGCCCACCGAGGAGGTGCCGCCGCGGATCAGCACGGACTGACCGGGCTTCAGGTCCAGGCCGACGGTGAGCGAGCCGTAGGCGGTCTGCACCATCTCCGGCAGGGCGCCGAGCACCTCCCACGGCAGGTCGGTGTCGACGGGAATCACCTGGGACAGCGGCACCGACGTGTACTCGGCATAGCCGCCGTCGTAGGTGCGCCCCATGTCTCCCATCATGGCGACGACCTTCTGCCCGGGGCGCAGCCCACTGGCGGCCGGCGCCGCGTCGACCGTGCCGACGGCCTCGATACCCGGCACCCGGGGAAAGCTGACGCCCTCGCTCACTCCCAGCCGCAGCTTCAGTTCCGAGCGGTTGAGGCCGAACGCCTCGACGCGGATCCGCACCCAGCCGTCCCTGTCGGGCGGGAGCGGGAGCGTGGTCAGGAGCAGGTTGTCCACGGGACCGGGGGCGGAGAGCCGGACGGCGCGCATCGTGGTCGGTGAGGACGTCATGGGCGTGCCTTCTTCCCGGGGCGAGGAGATCGGCCGACGGAGGAGAGTCGGCCTGCGGGGAGGAGCGTCGGTCAGCGGTGGTCAACACACGGCCGCCGCGACTTCATTCCCCGACTTGCCTGCAACCCGCCCCCGACGCGCCCCGACTCGCCCTGCGGTGCCGCCTGTTGAGACTCAAGCTTGCCGCGGTGAGGGGGCTGCGGCCAGGAGGGCACGGATGCGGCGATGAGTTCGGGGTGTCCCTCTGGTCTGTCTTGTAGCGGGTGCGTTCGCGCCGGCCACACGAGCGAAGGAGCTCCAGATGTTGATCACCGAACCGCAACAGGCCGCCGGTAAGGTCCTCTTTCACTTCAGCATGTCGTTGGACGGGTTCGTGGCGGGCCCGGACCACTCCATGGACTGGCTGTCCGGGGTCACCGGTCGCGACGGCGTGGAGGAGGAGTACGTGGAGACCACCGGTGCGGTCCTGGGCGGGCGGAACGGCTGGGACCGCGACCCGAGTGCCCGGCCCTACAGCGAGGACTGGAAGGGGCAGATCTTCGTCCTCACCCATCATCCCGAAGACGCCGCGCCCGCCGAAGGCGTCACGTTCCTGAACTGCGACGTGGCCGAGGCCGTACGCATCGGCCTGGAGGCCGCCGACGGCAAGAACCTCGAAGTCCTCTCCCCGACGGTCGGCCGCGAACTGCTCGAACGGGGCCTGATCGATGAGATCGACCTGCACATCGCACCCGTCCTGCTCGGCGACGGCATCCGGCTCTTCGACAACCCCGGCGGCCGGCCGATCCGACTGCGCCACGCCCACGGCGCACAGCCCTTCGCCGAGGTCGACGTGCGATACCGCCCCGGCACAGGAGCGTAGGAACCGCAGCGGTCCGCGAGCGAGCCACCCGTACGGCACGCCCGTCAGACGTGAGGCGCGCGCGACCCAAGGCCGCCCCGCGCGCCGGATCGGGCCTCACGTCTGGCGAGCGATCGGCGCCGGCGCGGTCATGTCGAGCAGGAGCAGCGCGTCGTGGTCGGGGCTTCCCGGCTCGGCGGTGTAGACGCCGATGCGCTGCCCGGGGGTGCCTTCCACGTGCAAGGACTGGGACGTGAGGGTGACCGTGCCGACCTGCGGGTGGCGGAACGTCTTGTGGGCGGGCTTGCGGCCGGTCACTTCGTAGCGTTCCCACAGCCCCGCGAAGTCAGGGCTCTTCAGGAGGAGTTCGCCGACCAGATGGGTCAAGTCGGGGGCGTCCGGAGCCGTGCCCGCGGTGGCGCGCAGCCGGGCCACGCAGGCCGTGATCTGGCGGTCCCAGTCGGGGAAGAGGTCTCGGGCCGCAGGATGGAGGAAGAGGTAGCGGGCGAGATTGCGGTGCTTGGCGGGCCAGTCGTCCAAACCCGCGTAGAGGGCGAGGCCACCGGGATTCCAGGCGAGCATGTCCATGCTGCGGCTGATCACATAGGCCGGGTTGGGCCGCAGGGAGTCGAGCAGTTGCCGGAGGTGGGGGCGCACGGTGCGGCTGGGGGCGGGTGGCGGTTCGGGAGTGTAGCGGGCGGCGCGGGCGGCAAGCTCGCGCAGGTGCTGATGCTCCTGGTCGTCCATGTGCAGGGCACGGGCCAGCGAGTCCAGAACGGCGGGGCTGGGGCGGGTCTCCTTGCCGCGTTCCAGGCGTACGTAATAGTCGATGCTGATCCCGGAGAGGGTGGCGAGCTCCTCGCGGCGCAGGCCGGGGGTGCGGCGGACTCCGGCGCCGACGGTGAGCCCGACGTGCTGGGGGCTGGTCTGGGTGCGGCGGGCCCGCAGGAAGCGACCCAGCTCGGCGCCCTCGCTGTTCGAGCCCGCGCTGTTCGCGCTCTCGGATGCCATGCCTCCCAGTCTCACACCGCCCGCACGGAAGGCGCAGCCGCGAGAGGGGTCCTGTCATTACCCCCGAAGAGCTCGCCCTGCCACACCGGCCGAATCCGGGTGAAGGTGAAGGGACACAACACCGGCACCCCCTCCAGGCGGCCAGCGGCTGAGCACATGCGTTCACGTCGGCCGCCCGGCAGCGAGGGTGCGGGACACGCCACGACCGGAGAGAGCGAATGCGCTACATCAAACTGCGTGACCTGCGAGTTTCCCGGATCGGTCTCGGCGCCATGGGGATGTCCCACGGCTACTCCGGCTCCGGCTCCGACGACGCGGAGTCGATCCGGACCGTGCACCGGGCGGTGGAACTCGGCGTCACACTCATCGACACCGCGGAGATCTACGGGCCCTACACCAACGAGGAGCTGGTGGGCCGGGCGCTGAAGGGCCGCAGGGACCAGGTGGTGCTGGCCACGAAGTTCGGTCTGGTCTCCCATGCCGGCGCCGGCGCGGGGAACCTGGACTCCGGCCCGGACAACATCCGCACCGCCGTCGAGGGCTCCCTGCAGCGGCTGGGCACCGACCACATCGATCTGTACTACCAGCACCGCGTGGATCCGAACACGCCGATCGAGGAGACCGCCGGCGCCGTCGCAGAGCTGATCACCGAGGGCAAGGTCCGCGGATTCGGCCTGTCGGAGGCCGGCCCGGACACCATCCGCCGCGCCCACGCCGTCCAGCCGGTCACCGCCGTCCAGTCCGAGTACTCCCTATGGACGCGCGGTATCGAAGAACGGGTGCTGCCGGTGCTGCGCGAGCTGAACATCGGCCTGGTGCCGTTCTCGCCGCTCGGCCGAGGCTTCCTGACGGGCACCGTCCGCTCCACCGACCAGTTGGACGCATCCGACTTCCGACGTGGCAACCCGCGCTTCTCCGGCGAGAACTTCCAGCGCAACCTGCGTATCGCCGACGAGGTCCAGGCCGTCGCCACCGAGGTCGGCGCCACACCCGCGCAGGTCGCCCTGGCCTGGCTGCTCGCCCAGGGCGAGGACATCGCGCCGATCCCCGGCACCAAGCGCGTCAGCCGCGTCGAGGAGAACTCCGCCGCCGACGGGATCACCCTGACGAGCGAGCAGCTCGCCAAGCTCAGCACCCTGCCGCCCGCCGCGGGGGACACCCACACCGAGGCCCAGGCACAGATGCTCGAACGCTGATCGCGGCACCTAAAGCCGCACGACAGCCGTACGACAGCCGCACGGCACCCACATCGCTGCCGCCTGACGCGGCAGCCTTCCCCGTTTGGAGTACGTCCTCTCATGCGTGCAGCAGTGATGTACGGAGCCGGAGACGTCCGCGTCGAGAACCGGCCCGACCCGAAGATCATCCAGCCCGCGGACGCGGTCGTCCGCACCCTCGCCTCGTGTGTCTGCGGCAGCGATCTGTGGCCGTACCGGTCGATGCCCGCCACCGACACCGGCCGCCCCATGGGCCACGAGTTCCTCGGCGTCGTCGAAGAGACCGGCGCGGACGTGACCGGTCTGACGGCGGGGGATCTGGTCGTCGCCCCGTTCACCTACAGCGACAACACATGTGACTACTGCGCCAAGGGCCTGCACATCTCGTGCCGCAACGGCGGGCGATACGGCTTCGACGGTGTCGACGGAGGCCAGGGCGAGGCCGTCCGCGTCCCGTACGCCGACGGCACTCTGGTGAAACTGCCGGTGGCCGCCGACTCCGCGCTGCTGCCGTCGTTGCTGGCGCTGTCGGACGTGATGACGACGGGCCACCACGGCGCGGTCGCCGCCGGTGTCGGCCGGGGGGACGTGGTGCTGGTCGTCGGGGACGGCGCGGTGGGCCTGTGTGCGGTGATCGCGGCCAAGCGGCTCGGGGCGGAGCGGATCGTGCTCGCAGGCCGCCATGAGGCGCGCACCGGCCTGGGCCGCGAGTCCGGCGCCGCCGACGTCGTCGCCGAACGCGGTGAGGAAGGCATCGCCCGCATCCGTGACCTGACCGGCGGTGTGGACAAGGTGATCGAAGCCGTCGGCACCCGCCAGGCCCTCGACACCGCCCTGGGCGCGGTCCTCGACGGCGGCACGATCAGCCGCCTCGGTGTCCCGCAGTACGAGGAGGGGCCGATCGGCCCGGCCGAGTTCATGCGCAACATCACGCTCACCGGCGGAGCCAGCCCCGCCCGCGCGTACATCGAGCAGCTGTTGCCCGACGTTCTGGACGGCACGATCGACCCGGGCCGCGTCTTCGACCAGGACTTCACCCTCGACCAAGCCCCGGACGCCTACCGGGCCATGGCCGACCGGGAGGTTCTGAAAGCCCTCATCCGCCCCTGAGTCGCGCCCCCCCCCACATACACATGCAGAACAGAACGAAGGATCGCCACCCTCGACCCTCGACACCGGCAGTTACTTGTTCCTCGACCACCACGATCCTGAGATCGTCACCTGGCTCGCCAAGCGACGCCTGGACGCCTGGACGCCTGGACGCCCGAGAACCCCAACACCTGGAGGGCGCGCTACGACGCGACGGTCGAGCGCAACGTCCGTGAACGGGACGCCGACGCTCGACCGGTCACCGAAGGATCGCCGTCTGCTGGGCAGCCCCCTCCGGAACATCCGCGCACCCATGCCGATTCAGCTGGTGGCGGCGGTCTCCGGCTGCGGTTCGGCGGGCTTCTCCGCCGGGGCGGCCGCGGTGTAGAAGACGGAGGAACCCTGCTTGGTGCGGTGCGCGCGGCCCTTGGCGACCAGGCCCTCCACCGTGGTGCGCACGACAGTGGTCTTGATGGTGCGGTCGGGGAGTTCCTGGGTGAGCGCGGTGGTGATCTCGGCGGCCGAGCGCGGTTCGCTCTGCCCGGCCAGGTGGCCGTCGATCAGCTCGACCAGCGTCGGGCCCGCTGCCGGGGCGGCAGGCTTCTTCGCGGCGGCCTTGGGCGCGCTCTTGGCCGGCTTCTCCTTGGCCTTGTCCTTCTCCTTGGTGTCCTTGGTCTTGGCGGCCGCGGGCTTCTTTGTTCGGGCCGCACCGGAGTTGTTCGCACTTGACCGCGGAGCGGGGACCGACTTCTTGCGGGTTGACGACTTCTTGGCCGCGGCCGGGGCGGCAGGTGCTGCCTCGGGGGAGCCCAACGCCTGCTGCATGCTCAGCAGCAACGCATGGTCGCTCTCAAGTGCCTGCAACTGCTCCTGCAGTGCTGCCACTTCAGCGCCGATACGCCCCTGCTCCGTACGGTTGGCCTCCAGGTCCGCGGCTACGCGGACGGCGTACTGGGCCTGCACTCCGGCAGTTTCCGACTGAACGTCTGACATGACAGTGACCTTTCGTGAGCGCACGCGGTCGTGCGGGTTGCGGGATGTGCCCACGACTGAGCACTCCTGACGGGGGCAACTGGGTGCACCCCTGCATGTTGGCTGCCCAACCTGCACCAGCAGTAACTCATGTGCGGTGAGCGAAGGCTACGTGCTTGTGGCCGCGGGCGGACGCACTGGACGCAGACTCACCCTCATCGCACATCATCTCCAACAAGGAGGTCATGCGGCGGGTCAATGGCTGCTTGAACCGCGGTGGTTGCCCGCGCGCAACGTGCGCGGCACGGAATGTGTGACGCGCACGAGTGGAGACGAGACGAATCGTCTTGTATGGTGGGGTCGTGGCTTTCTACTTCTTCCTCTGAGTCCGGGCACGGCCGACGCCGCCGTTTCTGCTGCCCGTAGACCCTTCGCATTCCCAGGGGAAGTCCCATGCGCGTACGTGCCCATACCGCTGTGCCCGCTGCCGTGGCGCAGCTGTCCGTCAAAGATGTCACCAAGTCCTACGGCACCCGGATCGTCCTCGATCAGGTCTGCTTCACCGTCCGCCCGGGGGAGAAGGCCGCCGTCATCGGTGAGAACGGCTCCGGCAAGTCCACGTTGCTGCGGCTGCTCGCCGCGGCCGAGATGCCGGACGCCGGGGAGATCACCGTCAGCTTCCCGGGCGGCACCGGACACCTCGCCCAGAGCCTCGATCTCGACCCGGACCGCACCGTGCAGGACGCCGTCGACCTCGCCCTGGCCGAACTGCGGCACATGGAAAGCCGGTTGCGTGGAGCGGAGAAGCACCTCGGGGAGGCCTCACCGGAGGAACTCGCCGCCTACGGCGAGCTGTTGACCGCGTACGAGGAACGCGGCGGATACGAGGCTGACAACCGCGTGGATGCCGCCATGCACGGGTTGGGGCTGGCCGGGGTCACGCGGGCGCGCGCACTCGGTTCGCTCTCCGGCGGCGAGCAGTCGCGGCTCGCGCTCGCCTGCGTGCTGGCCGCCGCCCCCGAACTGTTGCTCCTGGACGAGCCGACGAACCACCTCGACGCGGCGGCCGTGTGCTGGCTGGAGGATCACCTGCGCGCACACCGCGGCACCGTCGTCGCGGTCACCCATGACCGCGGCTTCCTGGAGCGCATCGCCACCACGATCCTCGAGGTCGACCGGGACGCGCGCACGGTGCACCGCTACGGCGACGGCTGGGCCGGCTACCGCACGGCGAAGGCCGCCGCCCGGCGTAGCGCCGAACGGGATCACATCAGCTGGCGTGAGGAAGTGACCCGTGCCGAAGAGCTGTTGCAGGCCGCCGGGAAGCGGCTGGCCACCACCGGAAGGGATCCGCGGCAGGGCTTCGGAAAGCACCGGCGCTCGCATGAGGCAAAGCTCGGCGGACAGGTGCGATCCGTCCGGGAGCGGCTGGCCCACCTGCGGCGCAACCCGGTGGCGCCGCCGCCCGAACCGCTGCGGTTCCGCGCGGCGCTGACGGCGGTGGGCGGTGCGCAACCTGACGGGGACCCGTCCCCAAGCCCTCGGACCGACCTGGACGGGGGACACCCCCTCGCCGAGCTCGACGGCGTGAGCGTCGGCGAACGGCTGCGCCTGGAAGGAGTCCTGGCGATCGCGCCGGGGCAGCGGCTGCTGGTCACGGGCGAGAACGGAGCGGGCAAGACGACGCTGCTGCGCGTCCTGGCGGGCGACCTGGACCCCGATGCGGGCGCGGTGCGCCGACCGGCCCGGATCGGATACCTGGCCCAGGAACTGCCCGCACGCTCCACGCGGCTCCCGCTGCTCGCCGCCTTCGCGGCCGGGCGGCCCGGCCTGCCGCAGGAGTACGCCGATCAGTTGCTGGCCCTTGGGCTGTTCCGTGAGCAGGACATGGATGTCCCGGTCGCGGCGCTGTCCGCAGGGCAGCAGCGGCGCCTGCAGATCGCGAGGCTGGTGACCCGGCCCGCGGACCTCCTCGTACTCGACGAGCCGACGAACCACATCGCGCTCGACCTGGTCGAGGATCTGGAGGCGGCACTCGCGGTCTACCCGGGGGCGGTGGTCGCGGTCTCGCACGACCAGGGCTTCCGCGAGCGCTTTCCGGGGGAGCGGTTCGAGCTGCGCGGCGGCCGCAGGCGCTGACCCCCGCCGGCAAGCGCGGCTCCTCCACGGTCTGCCCATGACGGCGATACGGGGCCTGCCTCGGTGGCTCATGCACCTGCGGTGCGACGGGTGCGCGGTCCGCGGGCCGTAGCGCTCGTCGACACCCTCGTCCGCCTGGTCGCCAACGTGGGCGAAACGACGTAGGCGGCGGCACCCATTTCTGACACTGCCTGGGACGGCGGTACCGGCGACTAGGCTGATCGTCCGTTCGGATGGCTAGGGGGATCATGATTGACGTCTACGGGTATCTGGCCGTGCTGGGGGTGGAGCGGCCGACGGGCCCGAGCGCCGAGGCGCTGTGGGCGCTGCACCGGGCGCAGGTGGAGCGGGTCGCCTACGAGACCCTCGACAACCAGCTGGGACGGCCGTCGGGCGTCGGCGCCGAGGAATCCGTGGCCCGGATCCTGCGCGGGCGCGGCGGCTACTGCTTCCACCTCAACGGAGCCTTCGCCGCGCTGCTGACGGCCCTCGGCTACGACGTGACCCTGCACCGGGCCGGGGTGCAGGGCGAGGTCGAGGACCCCGACGGCCCGGGCGGCGACCATCTCGCGCTCACCGTGGGGCTCGACGGTGAGCGGTGGCTGGTCGACACCGGGCTCGCCGGTGGAATGTACGAACCCCTTCCGCTGCGCGAGGGCACCTACACCCAGGGGCCGTTCACCTACGCGATGGCGCCGTCGACGGTGGTGCCAGGCGGCTGGAGGTTCGCCCACGACCCCCGCGGCGCGTTCACGGCGATGGTCTTCGCGCCGGAGCCCGTGGAGCTGTCCTCCTTCGCCGCGGAGCACGAGCGGCTGTCCACTTCCCCCGAGTCCGGATTCGTCCGGGTCCTTCAGACCCAGCTCCGCGATGCCAAGGGTGTGGACATGCTGCGCGGCTGTGTGCTGCGCCGGATCGACGCCGAAGGCACGTACGAGCGGACCATTGACTCGGCCGGCGACTGGTACGACGTACTGGCCGACGTGTTCCACCTGAACCTGACTGACATCGATGCCTTCGCGCGGGCAGCGCTGTGGCACCGCGTCCACAGCGCACACCAGGAGTGGGCGGTCGCGGGGCAGCGGTGAGGGGTGCCCCGCGACCGCCGCGCCGTCGCGTCCGGACGGACATGCCACAGCAGGCCGGGACGTCATTAGGCGACACCGCCAGCGCTGTCTCTTATAAACAACTGACGCAGCCGACGAAGTAATAAGATTAGA
>NZ_JBHUZJ010000100.1:0-30192 GCF_042667685.1 Streptomyces sp. NPDC057302
GGATACTTCCAGCCCGTCCGGCGTTTGAGGACGAACTCGGCGAAGCCGGTGATGACGCCGGACAAGGCCCCGGCGCCGGCTAAATCACCAGCGACAGCAGCAGCACCAGCCCGCCCGCGACCACGGAGATGATCGTCTCCATGACCGACCAGGTCTTGATCGTCTGCCCCACGCTCAACCCGAAGTACTCCTTCACCAGCCAGAACCCCGCGTCGTTGACATGCGAGAAGAAGAGCGACCCCGCCCCGATGGCCAGCACGAGCAGCGCCGTATGGACGTCGGACATGTCCGCGGCCAGCGGAGCCACGAGCCCTGCCGCCGAGATCGTGGCCACCGTCGCCGACCCCGTCGCGAGACGGATCACCACGGCGATCAGCCAGGCGAGCAGCAGCGCCGGGATCGACCAGTCCTTGGAGATCTCCAGGACCATCTGACCGACACCGGAGTCGATGAGGGTCTGCTTGAAGCCGCCACCGGCGCCCACGATCATCAGCACACCGGCGATCGGCGCGAGCGACTTCTCGACGGTCGTGGAGAGACGGTCCTTGGTGAATCCGGCCGCACGGCCCAGCGTGAACATGCCGACGAGCACCGCGGCGAGGAGCGCGATCAGCGGTGAACCGACGACGTCGAAGACCCGCTGGACGGTGTGCTCGGGGTTGTCGACGATGATGTCGACCAGGGCCTTGGCCAGCATCATCACGACGGGCAGCAGCACCGTCGCGACCGTCACGCCGAACCCGGGACGCTTCTCCAAGTCCTCCGAGGGACGCTGCGGCAGCATCTTCTCGGGGGCGGAGACATCCACCCACCGGGCCGCGTACTTCGAGAAGACGGGGCCCGCGATGATCACCGTGGGAATGGCGACGAGCACGCCCAGCGCCAGCGTGATGCCCAGGTTCGCGTCCACCGCGTCGATGGCGACCAGCGGACCGGGGTGCGGCGGAATGAGGCCGTGCATGACGGACAGGCCCGCGAGGGCCGGGATGCCGATCCGCATCAGCGAGTAGTTGCCGCGCTTGGCGACGATCAGGACGACCGGGATCAGCAGCACGATGCCGACCTCGAAGAAGAGCGGAAGCCCGATCACCGAGGCGATCAGGACCATCGCCCACGGCATCGAACGCCCGCCCGCCTTGGCGAGGATCGTGTCGACGATCTGGTCGGCGCCGCCGGAGTCGGCGAGCAGCTTGCCCAGGATCGCGCCGAGAGCGATCAGCACACCCACGCCCGCGACCGTGTCGCCGAGCCCCTTGGTGAAGCTGACGATGGCCTTGTCGATCGGGGCGCCGGCGAAGGCGCCGAGCGCGAGCGATCCGATGGTCAGGGCCAGGAACGCGTGCAGCTTGAACTTCGTGATGAGCAGGACGATGACGGCGATGCCCGCGAGGACGGCGATACCCAGCTGGGCATGGCCAGCGGAGGTGATCGGCTCGACGGCGTCCGCTGCCAGCATCTCAACGCTGAGACTGGTCACGGTGTCTTCCTTGTACGTCAGGGGAGGGGGTGCGGGGGTCTTCCTGGGGGGACTACTGGTCGAGCAGGGCGAGCGCCTTGAAGGCCCGCTCGCTGATCTCTTGCGGACTGCCGCTGACGTCCACCGCGACGCCCGCCTCGTCCGCGCCGAGCGGCTGCAACGTGGCGAACTGCGAGTCGAGCAGGGCCGTCGGCATGAAGTGGCCCTCCCGGTGCGACATCCGGTCCTCGATGAGGGCCCGGTCGCCGGTGAGGTGCACGAAGACGACGCCGGGGGCCTCGGCCCGCAGCCGGTCGCGGTAGCCGCGCTTCAGCGCCGAGCTGCTGACCACACCGCCGAGCCCGGCCCTGCCGTGGGCCCAGGCGCCGATGGCGTCGAGCCACGGCCAGCGGTCGTCGTCGGTCAGCGGGGTCCCGGCCGACATCTTGGCGATGTTCGCCGGGGGGTGGAAGTCGTCGCCCTCGGCGTAGGGAACGCCGAGCCGGGCCGCGAGCAGGGGACCGATCGTTGTCTTGCCGGTTCCTGCCACGCCCATCACCACGACGACATGGGGGGTGCTCATCGCTGTGCTGCCTCGCTGTCTTCTTCGACATCGGTCCGAGAACGAGCCACGGGACGGGGGAGACCCGTGGCTCGTTCACGTCACTGAAACTCATTAGGTCCGACAAATTCAAGAGTCTGTGACACAAAAGTCTGACTTTTTGTTCCCAGGGGTCCCCACATACCCTGACGTCATGACCGCACAGGCCCGTGGGCTGCACGCTCGCGTACTGGAAAGCCTCGGGCCCGCCATCACCGGCGGCGAGTACCCGCCGGGCAGTGTGCTGCGCACGGACGAGCTCTCCCAGCGGTTCGAGGTGTCACGCTCCGTCGTACGGGAAGCGGTGCGGGTCCTGGAGTCGATGCACCTCGTGGAGTCCCGGCGCCGGGTCGGCGTGACCGTCCTGCCCACCGCGGAGTGGAACGTCTACGACCCGCAGGTGATCCGGTGGCGTCTCGCGGGCGCCGACCGGCCGCGCCAGCTGCGCTCCCTCACGGTCCTGCGCTCGGCGATCGAACCGGCCGCCGCGGGACTCGCCGCCCGGCACGCCACCCCCGAGCAGTGCGCGGCCCTCACCGAATGCGCCCTCGGCATGGTCGCCACCTCGCGGGGACAGCAGCTCGAGGGCTACCTCTTCCACGACATCAACTTCCACCGCGTCGTCCTGAACGCCTCGGGCAACGAGATGTTCGCCCGCCTCGGCGACGTCGTCGCGGAGGTGCTCGCGGGCCGCACCCACCACCAGGTCATGTTCGAGGACCCGGACCCGGCGGCCGTCACCCTGCACGTCAGGCTCGCGGAGGCGGTGCGCGAGGGCGACGCGGCGCGGGCCGAGGAGCTGACCCGGGAGATCGCCGTGGGGGCGCTGCACGAGCTGGACATCCTCGCCCCGTAGCGGCCCCCTCCGGCCGGGGCGCTGCCCCTGCGCATACCCCGGTCGGGGACAATGGCCCACATGTCTCGACGCGTCCCCCCTGCCCGGTCCTGCCCCTGCGGCCACCCCCAGCCGTACGAGAAGTGCTGCGGCCGGCTGCACCGGGGCGAGGCCGTGGCCGCCGTACCCGAGGAGCTGATGCGCTCCCGCTACTGCGCCTTCGCCGTCAAGGACGAGCCGTACCTCCTGCGCACCTGGCACCCGCGCACCCGGCCGCCGCGCGTGGAGTTCGACCCCGGCCTGCGCTGGGTCGGCCTGGAGATCCTGGACACGGCGGAGGGCACCGCGTTCCACGCCACGGGCACGGTCGAGTTCCGGGCCCGCTACACCGACGGGGGCCGCAAGGAGTCCCTGCACGAACGGAGCCGTTTCGAGCGGCTCGACGGGGCGTGGGTGTACGTGGACGGCGCGTTCATCGACTAGCCGCGGGGCCGCCCGCTAGCGGATGTCCCCGTACTCGCTCATGACCCCCGGCGGAGCCAGCGCGTTCACGTAGTGCCCAGGGCCGTGGTCCTCGAAGGAGTACGTGAAAGGGACGCCGCGGGTCAGCGCGAGCCGGGCCGCGAAGAACGCGAGGGGGGCCACCACCGCAAGCCCCGCGAGGCTGTCCATCTGCGGGTAGCGCGGCGCGGGATCACGCACCTCGACCCAGCCGGGCTCCCGGCCCTGCCCCCGCGTCAGCGCCGCGAGGGCCCGCCCCACCGCCTTCGCCCGGCGCCCCGCCACCGCGGGCAGCCGGCCCCCGAGCAGATCGCCGGGCAGGGACAGTGCCTCGATCGCCGCATCGGCCACCAGCGTGAGGGCGCCGTCGACCGCGCCCCGCCGGCGCCGGTAGTGGAACTCACGGCCGAAGGGCGCGTACGGACCGACCGGGCGCGGCGGCAGCGAGGGCACGACATCGCGGTCGTAGATGTAGCGGATGAGCCGGTCGCGCAGCACGTGGACGCCCCGCGGATCACGGGCACGGTGGCAGGCGCGGGCCAGCTCCGGTCCGCCGAGCATGGGCTGGCCGAAGGTGTAGACGGCCTTCAGGCGCTCCGCGACGGCGGCGTAGCGCGGCTCGTGGGCCAGCACGACACCCATCAGGGCCGCCATCGCACCGCCGAGGCTGTGCCCGGTGATGTACAGCGCCTCCATGCCGTCGCCCACCGTGCCCTGCTCGTCGGGGTCGACCGACTCGCCGCGCAGCGCCCGCTCCAGGGCCTGCATGACCAGGTAACGGGAGGCCCGCATGTTGCGGTAGAAGCCCGCGTGGACGTCGTACCGCTCGCCGCCCAGGTCCACGTGGAGCATCTCGGGCCGTACGTCGGCGTCGGTGAGGATGCTGATGATGTCCTCGGGCTGGGTGCCGCGATAGCAGAGGATCACCACCCGCCGGTCCTTGTCCTGAAGCAGATAGGCCGCCGACGCGATGTAGAGCGCGCCCACCCGCTGCTCGAAGACCCGGCAGCGGTTCTCCTCCAGGCCGAGCCCCGCCATGATCATGGCGAGCGTCGCCGGGTCGGGTCCCTCCGGAGTGCCGGCGTACGCGTACGCCGCACAGGTCGCCAGGGCGTGCGGGACGACGCCGTCCGGATCCGGCTGCGCCTTGTCCTCCAACAGCCGCTCCACCAGGTCCGGATAGACCGGGAAGCCCGGTGCGGGTCCCGTTCCGGTGGCGTCCTTGTACGGCCGCAGATCGCTGAAGGGCGGTGCCTTGGCGTGGTGGTCGCGCATGCGTTCCCCCGAACGGGCGCTGACGGCAACGGAGTTGCGAGCACACCACCGGGCCCGATCCGCGGTCAACCCGCACGCGCGGGGCCCCCGCCGACCCGTAACGGACCGGCCACCGGCGCGCATCGCTCCTGGGGTTGCTGGGAAGGGTGACCCCAGAGGGGCGCCCGGACGATCACCCGCCCCGCGCCCCACGGCCACCTCAGGCCGCCGACGGGCCCAAATGCCGTCGCCCGCCTGCCTGTTCGAGGTGCGGAGGGTGCCCCGCACATAGGCGGGAACCCGCGCTGTGGCCGCCCCGCACCGCCAGTAGCGTCCTAGGCCCTGTCGTCGGACAGGGCCTGGCCCCCGTCCCGTATGCCTGCGTGCGAAGGAAGCGCCTGATGGCCGACACCGGACAGTACGAGCAGACCTACGAGCGATACATGGGCGGCAGCCCCGAGGCGGAATACCGCCTCTTCGAGCGCCTCGCCCAGGAGATCATGAAGGTCCAGGCGAAGAACCGGCGTACGAGCGGCGCCGGTTCCCTCGCGCGCACCCAGCACGCGAAACCCGCGCTCGGCGTGGAGAACGCCCGCCTCACCATCCACGACGACGTGCCCGAAGCCCTGCGCGGCGGATTCGTCCGGCCCGGCGCCGACTATCCGGCCACCGTGCGGCTCTCCAACGCCAGCGGCACCCGGCAGCCCGACGCCGCGGCCGACCTGCGCGGCCTCGCCGTACGCGTGAACGTGTCAGCCGAGGAGAGCCACGACCTGCTCGCCACCAACTTCCCGGTGTCGCACGCCCGGGACGCCCGCGAGTTCGTCGCCTTCGCCAAGGCCATGGCGGGCGCGAACAGCCCGCTGCAGAAGGCGTTCGGCCTGTTCGTGAAGCTGCCGCTGGCCGTCGGCCTCTCCACCGCGACCCGGATGCGGCGCAACATCCAGGCCGCCACCCGGCACAAGGTCGACAGCCTCGCCAAGGAGACGTACTGGAGCCGCGGCGCCATCCTCTGGGGCGAGGCGGGCCCGGTCCGCTACCTCCTGCGCCCCGTCGCGGGCAGCGCCCCCGGGCCCAAGCCCGAGCGCCGCGACCCCGGCTTCCTGCACCGCGAACTCGCGCACCGCCTCGTCACCTCGGACGTCGCCTTCGACCTGTGCGTCCAGCGGTACGTCGACGAGCAGCGCACGCCCGTCGAGGACGGCTCCGTGGAGTGGAAGGACGGCATCACGCCCCCGGTGCCCGTCGGGCGCCTCACCGTGCCGCGCCAGGACCTGGCCACCGCGGAGGCCATGGCCGCGGCGGGGCGGGTCGAGGAACTCGCCTTCAACCCCTGGTACACCACTGACGCGTACCGCCCCCTCGGCAATCTCAACCGCGCCCGCAAAGCCGCGTACGAAGCGAGCGCCGCCCACCGCAAAGGCCTGCGCTTCACCACCGGGGAGCCGCTGCGCAACACGCTGCTCGGCATCCCCGTCGGCCGCTTCTTCGGCGCCCTCAACCGCTATGTGCCGTGGTACAGGCTGCCGGTGTCGGCGAGCCTGCTGAACCTGGTCTTCCTGCGCAAGGTGCTGCGGCGCCTCAACCTCATCGACACCGACGTCCACGAGGCACCGCCGAAGGCCGTCCCCGTACCCGCGCCGGTCGACGAGCGGCTGCGCACCTCACGGTCGTACGACGGGACGTACAACGACCTCTCCGCGCCCACGATGGGAGCCGTGGGCGCGGCCTTCGGGCGCAACCTCGAGCCGGACTACCGGCCCGACCTCTTCGACACCCCCAACCCGGTCACCGTCAGCCGCCGGCTCCTGACCCGCGACACCTTCGTGCCCGCGACCTCGCTCAACGTCCTGGCCGCTGCCTGGATCCAGTTCCAGGTCCACGACTGGGTCAACCACCGCCGCTACCCGGCGGGCGGCAAGGCCGTCGAGGTCCCGCTGCCGCCCGGCAGCACCTGGCACAACACCCCCGGCGGGCCGCCCGAGAACGTGATGCGCTTCGCCGAGAACGAAGGCATCCAACTGCCCGGCAACCAGCCGCCGATCCTCTTCGCCAACTCCGCGTCGCACTGGTGGGACGGCTCCGAGGTGTACGGCGCCGATGAGCGCACCGCCAAGTTCCTGCGCGAGCCCGACGGCAGCGCCAACCTCCGTCTGGAGGACGGCCACCTGCCCGTCGGCCAGAACGGCATCCCGCTCACCGGCTTCAACGAGAGCTGGTGGCTCGGCCTCAGCGCGATGCACACGCTCTTCGCCCGCGAGCACAACTCGGTCTGCGCCGCGCTGCGCCACGAGTACCCCGCCATGAGCGAGGACAGCATCTACCACACGGCACGTCTGGTCGTCTCCGCCCTCATCGCCAAGATCCACACGGTGGAGTGGACCCCGGCGATCCTCGCCACCGAGGCCATCGACCTCGGACTGCACACCAACTGGGAGGGCCCGCCGGACAACTGGCTGAACAAGCTGGGCCTGTGGCTCCTGGAGTCCCACTCGCTGACCGGCATCCCCAAGACCCTGCCCGACCACCACGCGGCGCCGTACTCCCTCACCGAGGACTTCGTCACCGTCTACCGGATGCACCCGCTGATCCCCGACGACTACGAGATGCGCGAGCACCACTTCGGGCAGCGCCTGGAGAGCCTCACCTTCCAGGACATCCAGGGCGCCGCCGCCGAGGCCGCCATCCGCAAGACGGGACTCGCCGACACCCTCTACTCGTTCGGTATCGCCCACCCCGGCGCGATCACCCTGAACAACTTCCCGCGCGCGCTCCAGCGCTTCGAGCGCGACGGCGAGATCATCGACCTGTCGGTCGTTGACCTCGTGCGCACCCGCAGGCGGGGCGTGCCGCGCTACAACGACTTCCGCGCCGGCCTGCACAAGCCGCGCATCAGCCGTTTCGAGGAGCTGAGCCAGGACCCCGAGACCGTCGCGCGCCTCAAGGACGTCTACAGCTCGGTCGACGAGATCGACACCGTGGTCGGCCTGTTCGCCGAGAACCCGCCGACCGGCTTCGGCTTCAGCGACACGGCCTTCCGCATCTTCATCCTGATGGCCACGCGCCGCCTGCAGAGCGACCGCTTCCTCACCGTCGACTACCGCCCCGAGATCTACACGCCGCTCGGCATCGAGTGGGTCGAGAAGGGCGGCATGAAGTCCGTGATCCAGCGGCACGCCCCGGACCTCGCGGGTCTGCTGCCGCGCGGCGCGAGCGCGTTCGCCCCGTGGCGGCAGGTGCAGCCGATGCGGGACGGAGGCAGTGATGCCGTCGAGTGAGGGCGGGCCCGACAGCCGGGCGAACGGACACCACCCCGGGCTCGCCGACCTCTTCGTACGCCCCCTCCTGGAGACGGTCTGGCGCCGCCGCACCCACCGGGTGAGCCGCGGCGCCACCGTCCCCGCGGGATCGATGAGTTACGTCTCCAAGGACGCCCCGCAGCCACTGACCGAACTCGAGGAAGCGGTCCTGATCTCCCTCACCGGCTGTACGGGGCTGACGATGCCCGACCGCCCCTTCGAGGACCCGCGCGACGGCAAGCCGATCATGGCGAAGCCGAACCTGACCATGGCGGGGCGCACCGCGGGCAGCCCCGACAACGCGCAGGGCACACACTTCTTCCTGATCAACGACACCGGCACGTACTACCTGCGCAAGCTGCCACCGGCCCCGCAGGAACCCTTCGACGACGCGACCCTGACCGCCCGCGCGCGCGAGTCCAAGGTCAAGGTCCTGGACCACCGTCTCGACGTGGCGGAGGGCCTGCGGGACTTCCCCGCCTACCTGGACTCCAACCGGTTCCTGTCCAACCTGCCGGGAACGACGGTCCTGTTCCCGGTGGTCGACCTGTCCCACCAGTACATCAACGCCCTGATGTACCTGCTCACCCAGCCGGACGGGGCGCGGCCCACGCTGGTGGACGACCGGAACTTCTACCGCCCCGCCGGCGTGAAGAAATGGATCAAGAACGGCTTCCTGAACGAGAAGCTGAAGCTGCCGCTGGGCGCCCTCGGCCCGCTCCGCACCCAGATCGAGGCGGACCTGCTGCTCCAGAACCTGATGCTGGTGGCCGAGGCGATGGGCCTGGGCGCCTGGATCCACGCCTCCATCAACCCCCAAATCGCCCTGGGCGACCCGAAGTTCTCCCGCGCCTACGGCAGGATGCTCGGCTTCACCTTCGTCACCCCGCGCTGGCGCCCGGCCGACGTGTGGCGCTGGCACATCCCGCTCCCCACGTATGCGAACGTCCGCTCCCACCCGGTCGGCCTGAAGGCGCCGGGCGGCGAGCAGCTGATCTCCGCGATGTGCCCACCGGCGTTCGACTCGATGTCCGACGCGGTGGACGCCGTGATCCGGGAGAAGTTCGGCCCCGGGGGCGTCTACGGCGACAAGGACGTCTTCACCCGCATCTACCGGGAGGACTACGGGCAGCGCTATCTCGCCGAGGCGAGCGAGTACGAGGAGCGCGTGATCGAGTGCGCCCGCGACATCTGTACGTACATCCTGCGGACGCACCGCCGCTTCCCGGCGCACACCGACGCGATCCACGTCCCCGGAATCTGGCTCCAGGCCCACCACGTGGAGAACGAGTACTACGACAAGTACTTCACCCAGGGCCTGACACCGGCACACCGCCGGCACGCGGGCCTGTGGGACGGCTAGCCCCCTCCGCCCGCCACCTGCGGGGTTGATCTACGAGGTGCTCCACCGGTTAAGCTCCCCTGCAGCGCCGTGAGTTGACGCGATATCAGTCTGTCGCGCACCACGGCGCTGTCGCGCTGTCGCACGGGGGATCACGCAGGTGATCGAGGGGGCGCCGCCGCCACAGGGGGCGCTGAGCTGCGATGGGTGCGAGCCCTTGACCGGGTTGTCCACTCTTCGATCGCGTTGGTTTGAGGATGCAGATGGAACTTGCCACGCCGCCGTCGGCGGCAGCCCGCGCGCCCGCGGCCCGGCACAGCTGGTGGCTGCTGCCGATCGGCCTCGGCGGCGGCAGTGTCGCCACCGTGGCCGCCGGCTCCGACCCGGCCCGCATACCCACCGCGGTCGCGGGCCTCGCGGCGACCGCGGCCGCCGCCGCGTGTGTCCGCCTCCTGCTGCGCACACGCCAGGAGCTCGGCCGCGCGGCCGACGACACACACACCGCCCAGCTGAGCCACTCCCAGCAGTGGCAGCAGCACGTCGCCGCCCTGGAGCGGCGCCACGAGAACGAACGCGCCGCCTACGAAGCCCACCAGGCGGACGAGGCCAAGGCCTGGCAGTGGCGGCTCGACCGGCAGCAGGCACTGGTGGCCCGCCTGGCGGACGAGTTCCTGCCCACGGCCTTCGCGGGCCTGCGCGGCGGCGAGGCCATCGACGACCTCCTGCCCCTCGCGCTCGACCAAGAGGCCGAGATCTCACCGGAGTTCAGGCTCGAACTGCGCAAGGTCCTGCGCACCGGCCTCATCGCCGTCGAGGAGGAGTTCAACCGCAGCGCCTCCGCCGAACAGGCAGTGATCAGCATCGGCAGCCGGATCCACGTGCTCACCGGAAAGATCCGCGGCAGGCTGCACGAGATGCAGGGCGAGCACGGCGGGACCCCGGCCGTCGCCCGGGGCCTGATGGAGCTCGACCAGGCGATCGGCCCCGCCGACTGCCTCGCCGCCAGCATCGGCGTACTGGGCGGCACGGACCGGCCCGGCCGCCAGTGGCAGGAGCCGCAGCGCCTGCTCAGCGTCGTACGCGGCGGCATCGGCCGGATCAAGGACTTCGACCGGGTCCAGGTGCGCCCGCTGCCCGAACTCGGCGTCGACGGCGGTCTGGTGGACCACCTCACGCTGATCTTCGCCCACCTCCTGGACAACGCGGCACGCTACTCGCCGCTCACCGAGCCGGTCGTCGTGTCCGGCAAGGAGGTGCCCAACGGCGTCGGCATCGAGATCCAGGACGCGGGCAAGGGCCTGACCGACGAGAAGAAGCAGCAGGCGCTCCAGTCGCTCGACGGCGTCGGGGCGGGCTCCGGCCTCGCCGGCCTCTCCGAGGACTCGCACCTGGGCCTGCGCGTCGTCGGCACGCTCGCCCGCAAGTACGGCATCAAGGTCACCTTCGCCGACTCGCCCTGGCTCGGCACCTCGGTGGTCGTCGTCGTGCCGCACAAGTACTTCAGCCAGCTGCCCGCCGTCCCCGAGGCGGCGCCGGCCCAGGCACAGAGGCAGGCACCCGCCGTGAACGCCGCCCCTGCGGCCGAGGCGCTCGTCGCTCCCGCCGCGCCCTCCGAGGCCGAAGCGGACGTCACGCCCGGCGGCCTGCCCCGGCGCAGGAGCAGGCACGCCGATTCCCCCAGGAGGGCAGGCGCCGTGCCGCGCGACGCGACCGGCGCCGCCGTGCAGCACGCCATGCCGCCGGACGCCTCCTTCACCGGCATGGCGGCCTTCGCCACCGCCGGACGAGAGACCGACGAGCCCCGCACGGAAGAGAGCGACTAGCCACATGACGCACCACATGACCGACGTGAGCTGGGCGCTGCGCGATCTGACCGAGAGCATCCAGGAGATCCGCTTCGCCCTCGTCGCGTCGAGCGACGGCAAGGCCATCGCGGCGTACGGCGCCGAGGACCCGGACGACGTGGACCGCTTCGCCGCGGTGGTCGCGGGCCTGCAGGCGCTCGCCCAGCCCGTGGCGGACCAGTTTCCCAAGTACGGCGGCCAGTTGCGCCTGGCGATGATCGAGGTCGACGGCGGGCACCTGTTCGTGGTGCGAGCCGGCGTCGAGACGTACCTCGGGGTCCTCGCCAAGGAAGGGCTCGACCAGGGGCTGCTCGGACACCAGATGAGGGACCTGTCCCGCAGGATGGGCGAACTCCTCGGCACCACCGCGCGCCAGGGAGAGCAGCCTGGATGAGCGGCGCCCACCGGTCCGGCCCCCCACGGCCCACCGACCCGTCCGGTCTTGAGCGCTACTACGTGCTCACCGGCGGTCGCAGTGGACCCGGCGGGCCGGCCGCCGGCCTCGACGTGGCGACTCTCGTGGTCTCCCGCTCCGCCTCCGCTCCCGCCCCCGGCATGCAGCACGAGCACGAGAAGATCGTGCGCTGGTGCCGGGACCCGCTGTCTGCGGCCGAGTTGAGCGCCCACCTCGGGCTGCCGTTCAACATCCTTGCCGTGCTCGTGGCCGATCTGCTGGAAGCAGGCCTGGTGGACGCCCGCGATCCCATCCCGGCTTCCACGCCCGGCCATGGAGCGGACATCGCGCTCCTAGAGGAGGTACTCAGTGGACTTCAACGGCTTTGACCGCCCGGACCAGCCGACACCCGCGGGCTCACTGCCGGCCGGGAGCCGCTCGGTCAAGGTGATGATCGCCGGGGGCTTCGGCACCGGCAAGACCACCATGGTCCGCTCCGTGAGCGACATCAGACCGCTCACCACCGAGGAGACCCTCACCCAGGCCGGCGCCGACGTCGACCACCTCATCGGGGTGGCCGACAAGAACGAGACCACCGTCAGCCTCGACTTCGGCAGGATCGGCCTCAACGACCACCTCGTCCTCTACCTCTTCGGCACACCGGGCCAGGAGCGCTTCTGGTTCCTGTGGAACGGCCTGTTCAAGGGCGCCCTGGGGGCCGTCGTCCTGGTGGACACGCGGCGCCTGGCGTCCAGCTTCCGGGCGATCGAGGAGATGGAGCGGCAGGACGTGCCCTTCGTCATCGCCCTCAACGTCTTCCCGGACTCCCGGCCGTATCCCGTGGAGGAGATACGGGACGCACTGGACATATCCGAGCACACACCGGTCGTCGCCTGCGACGCCAGGGACCGGGAGTCGAGCCGCGACGTCCTGATGGCCCTGATCCGCCACCTCAAGGAACGCTCCACCGCCGCGCTGGAGGCCGCACGGTAACCCGCGAAACCGCGAAGAGCGGGCCAGGAGATCCTGGCCCGCTCTTCGCGGTGCAACACTGCTTGTTACCTCTGTGTCCGAGGGGGGACTTGAACCCCCACGCCCGTTAAAGGGCACTAGCACCTCAAGCTAGCGCGTCTGCCATTCCGCCACCCGGACCGGTGGTCTGTCGCGGTTTCCCGCGGCGACGTGGAAAACCATAGCAAACATTCGGGGGCCCTCGATCACACGGGCCAGGAGCGTGAACGGGGCGTGACGAGGGGTGCCCGGCCTTGGGTGTCGGGGGGTGGGCGCGGGAGGATGAGGAGGACCACCAGCAGCGATAGCGGGAGGAACCATCGTGAGCGAGTCGAGCAGGGGCGACAGGGCGGGCGAGGCGGACCGGTCGCGGACCGTGACCGGTGAGGACGAGGTCGTCGATATCTGCCGCGATCTGATCCGCATGGACACCAGCAACTACGGCGACCACTCGGGCCCGGGGGAGCGCAAGGCCGCCGAGTACGTCGCGGAGAAGCTCGCCGAGGTGGGGCTCGAACCGCAGATCTTCGAATCGCACCCCGGCCGTGCCTCCACGGTGGCCCGCATCGAGGGCGAGGACCGCTCCCGGCCCGCGCTGCTCATCCACGGCCACACCGACGTCGTACCGGCGAACGCGCAGGACTGGACGCACCACCCCTTCTCCGGGGAGATCGCGGACGGCTGCGTGTGGGGCCGGGGCGCCGTCGACATGAAGGACATGGACGCGATGACCCTCGCGGTCGTCCGGGAACGCATGCGTACGGGACGCAAGCCCCCGCGCGACATCGTGCTGTCCTTCATGGCCGACGAGGAGGCCGGCGGCACGTACGGCGCCCGCTACCTCGTCGACAACCACCCCGAGCTCTTCGAGGGCGTCACGGAGGCCATCAGCGAGGTCGGCGGCTTCTCCTTCCAGGTCAACGAGGACCTGCGGCTCTACCTCATCGAGACGGCCCAGAAGGGCATGCACTGGATGAAGCTGACCGTGGACGGCACCGCCGGGCACGGCTCGATGATCCACAAGGACAACGCCATCACCGAACTGTCCGCCGCCGTCGGCCGGTTGGGGCAGCACAAGTTCCCGGTGCGGGTGACCAAGACGCTTCGGCACTTCCTCGACGAGCTCGGCGACGCCCTGGGCACCGAGCTCGACCCCGAGAACATGGACGCGACGCTCGCCAAGCTCGGCGGCATCGCCAAGCTCATCGGCGCCTCCCTGCAGAACACCGCCAACCCGACCCAGCTGGGCGCGGGCTACAAGGTCAACGTCATCCCGGGACAGGCGACGGCGCACATCGACGGCCGCTTCCTGCCCGGATTCGAGGAGGAGTTCCTCGCCGACCTGGACCGGATCCTGGGCCCGAACGTCAAGCGGACGGACGTGCACGCGGACAAGGCCCTGGAGACCACCTTCGACGGCGCGCTCGTCGACGCCATGCAGACGGCGCTCCAGGCCGAGGACCCGATCGCCCGCGCCGTTCCGTACATGCTCTCCGCGGGCACGGACGCCAAGTCCTTCGACGACCTCGGCATCCGCGGCTTCGGCTTCGCGCCGCTGAAGCTGCCGCCGGAGCTGGACTTCGCGGGCATGTTCCACGGAGTGGACGAGCGGGTGCCGGTGGAGGGCCTCAAGTTCGGTGTGCGCGTGCTCGACCGGTTCATCGACGCGTCCTGAACGCCGGTTCGTACGCCCCTTCGGTGGCGTTTAACGTGCTGAAACGAAACTCCAATAATCGTCAGCGCGTACGTACTTGACTGAAAAGAGTGAAAGGGACCATACGCTCGTAGCCCCGCTACCTCCTCCTCGTTACAGGTGGTGCGGTCCGCGGCTGGGATCGCATTGCCAACAAGGAGGAATAATGCTCAAGAAGATCGTCGCTGCTGCGGCAGCCACTGGTGGTCTCGTGCTCGCGGGTGCGGGTATCGCTGCTGCCGACGCCGGTGCTCAGGGTGCCGCCGTGAAGTCTCCCGGTGTGCTCTCGGGCAACGTCGTCCAGGCGCCGGTGCACGTGCCGGTCAACGTCTGTGGCAACACGGTCTCCGTGATCGGGCTGCTGAACCCCACCTTCGGCAACACCTGCATCAACAAGTGACGTTGCTGTGCCTCGCCCCATGAGGGTCTGAGTCTGTGGGCCCCGGAGTGCGCGCCATGCACTCCGGGGCCTTCCGGCATTCCGCGCACGAGCCTCAAGGAGCGTGCGCATTCCTGAAGGTCATAAGACAGGGAAAACCTATGCGACAGGTCACTCGTAAAGGCCTGATCACGGTGGCGGCCGCGACGGGCGTAATCGCCATCAGTGGTGGACACGCGCAAGCCGACTCGGGCGCCCGCGGGGGTGCGTCGGACTCCCCGGGCGTACTGTCCGGCAACTCCGTCCAGCTCCCGGTGCATGTGCCGCTGAACGTGTGCGGCAACACCGTCAACGTCGTCGGGGTGCTCAACCCCGCGGTGGGCAACAACTGCGCCAACACCTCCCACAAGGGTGGCGGCGGCTCGCACAAGCCCTCGGGCGGCGGCGCCTCGGCGCACGGCCACAGCAGTGACTCGCCCGGAGTCGGCTCGGGCAACGACGTACAGCTGCCGGTCGACGTGCCGGTGAACGTCTGCGGCAACAGCGTCACCGTCGTCGGTCTCGGCAACGCGACCGGCGGCGACGACTGCCTCAACGACTCGGGCAAGGGGACCCCGCCGGGCGGCGAGAACCCCGGGCATCCCGGCGAGCCGGGGAACCCGGGGGAGCCGGGCAATCCCGGTGAGCCCGGTAATCCGGGGGAGCCGGGCAATCCGGGAGAGCCCGGCAACCCGGGGGAGCCCGGTAATCCGGGGAACCCGGGCGAGCCCGGTAATCCGGGAGAGCCGGGGAAGCCCGGGACGCCGGGTGAGAAGCCGTCGGACGACCGCGCGATCCCCAGCCACCCGGGGTCGCCGAACCAGCCGGGCGCGCAGGCCATCGACATGCCGAAGGGCTCGGAATCGCTCGCTCAGACGGGCAGCGACCTGCCCATGGGCGTAGTGCTGCCGGTCGGCGCGGGCATGCTGCTCGCGGGAACGGTGCTGTACCGCAGGTCGCGGTCGGCCGCCTGATCAAGGGCGCACGGGGGCCGCACGTCGGCCGCTTGATCCGCTAAGCGCGATGGAGGGCGTCCCGTCTGGTCGGGGCGCCCTCCATTGTCGCTCTCTCACCTCACCAGGTGGCCCGCAGCTGGCGGATGATCCGCCGCTTCAGCCGCACTCTGCGGCTGCCGTCCGAGTGCAGGCTCAGTCGGTCCAACTCCCAGTGTCCGTACTCCGCGTGGTCCGTCAGCAGGCGCGTTGCTTCCTTGCGGGTAACCCCGCGCGGCACATACACGTCGACAAATTCGTATTCCGGCATCGCATCTATTGTGCAAGCACAGGCCCGGTACGGATAGCGTCTGCACTATGTCTGATGCTGCGCAGCCCACCGCTGCCGAGGTACGCGCCGCCGCCGAGGCGGTCAAGACCGCGCTCGACCGTCACCTTGCCGCGGTCGAACGCAGGTCGGGGGAGGACGACCCGGCCGTCTACGAAGCGTTCAACGAGCTGGCCGCGGCGGCCGAGGAGTACGACGAGCTCCTCTACGACCGCTACGACGAGGTCACCCCCTTCGAGATCCCCGGCTCGGACAGCGATGTGCTGCCGCCGTACCAGGGCCCGGAGGAGGCGAACGCGCTGAGCGTGCTGATCCGCAGGGACTACGCCGTGGCGGAGCCGCAGCGGCTTCTCGCGCAGGCCCAGCGGGTCGCGGACCTGGACGCGGACACGGCGGGCGACAGCCCGGCCGCCGCAGCCGCGGGCAGCAGCGTGCACGCCGCACTCGGCGTTCTGTTCGGGGAGTTCGAGCCCGACGAGATCGCCTCCCGGCACAAGGAGTTCGGCCTGGAGGAGGGCGACTCCACGCTCTGGGTCACCGCGGCGGACGAACCCGCCGAGCCGGGCGAGTGGCTCGACGCCCCCTTCGACCAGGCGGACCCGCACCGGGTCGTGTGCCGGTTCGACGTCAGCGCCGTCTTCGACGACGATCCGGACGACGACGGCAGCGATGCCGACGACCGCGTCCGCGTCGACCCCGACGCCGTGGCGGTCCTGGAGGAGCTCGACGTCGTCGACGACGACGACAGGAGCCCCTTGGACGCGGATCGCTGACGCGGATCGCTGACCCTTCAGGGCCGTGCCCGCTGCTTCCGGGCGCCGGTGGATGCACCGGCGCCCGGAAGCGCGGGACGGACCTCCTCCGGCTCAGGCCGTGGCGGGGACCTGGGGGCGCAGCAGGGTCTGGAGGCGCGTCGTGCGGGCCTTCGCGGGGATCTCCGCCACCGCGCGCGGCAGCGCCTGCTCCGCGCCCTGCACCACCGACAGGTGCCGCTCGCCGCGGCTGAACGCGGTGTAGACCCACGGCCTGCTCAGGGCCGCCGTCGCGTCGCCGGGCAGCACCACGACCGCCGCGGGCCAGCTCAGGCCCACGGCCTGGTGCGCGGTGAGCGCCCAGGCGTGCCGCACGGTCTGCTCCACCTGCTCCTTCGGTACGACGACGGGGGCGCCGTCACACTCCAGGTGCAGCCCCTCCGCGTCGGCCCGCAGGACCCGGCCCAGCGTCGTGCGTCCGGGCGCCGGGACGTGGGCGACGCGGTCACCGGGGTCGAAGCCGCCGAACCGGCCGGGGCCGGGGTTCAGCCGCTCCTTGAGCGCGGTGTTGAGCGCGCGGGTGCCCGCGGCGCCGCCGTGCCCGGGAGTGATGACCTGGGTGTCCTCGGTGGGCACCCCGATCGCCCGGGGCACCGAGTCCGCCACGAGCTGCACCGTGCGGTGGACCGCCTCGCCCGCGTCACGCACGGGGACGATCACGACTTCCTTGCCCGGCGCCTCGACCTGGTTCAGCTCGCCGATGCCGACGCCGGAGACCAGCTCCCCGATGGGCCCGGGGTCCGGGACGCGCGAGACGACCTGCGGGCAGCAGCGCGCCGCCAGGAGATCGGCGAAGACCCGACCGGGGCCCGCCGACCACAGCACCCCCGTGTCGCCGCTCAGCACCAGGCGGGCGCCGTCCGGCAGGGACTCCACCAGCATCGCGGCGCTCTCCACGTCCAGCTGCGGTGCGTCCAGGACCACCAGGAGGTCGAGGGCGAGCGCTCCGTCCCTGTCCCGTCCGGGGCCCTCGGCCCCGGAGAGCAGCCCCGCCACGGTCGCCGTGCCCGCTTCGTCCGTGCCCGTCAGCCCGGCGACGCGCCCCCGCCCCGCGGTGCTGTGCGTGGCCGCCCACGCCCGCAGGCCCAGGCCCGCCGCGGCGGCCACGAGGGCGGCCGGTTCGGCGCGAGCCGCCTCGCCGCCGGTGTGCAGGACGAGGCCGTGACCGGCCGCCGCGCGGATCAGCTCGGCGGTGGAACCGGATGCTACTGCGGCGGCGGACTCCCAGTCGTCGGACCCCGGGCCCGCGTTCTCTTCCTTCGGCAGGGAGTTGATCACGCGGGCGAGTCCGTCGGCGAGGCTCTCCTCCGCGAGGGCGTACTGCTCGAGGCCGACCAGGACGCGGACCGGCTGCGCGGCCTCCTCGCCCTCGTCCGCGCCCTCGTCGTCGGTGCTTTCCTGCCGCACGGGGGCCGGAGCTCCCGGCGTCTCGATGACGTCCTGGAAGACCAGGATGTCGCCCTCCGCGATGGCGCTCTGCACCGCCGCGTCCGGATCGGGCACGGCACGCTGCCCGAGCGCCGCGGTGAGCGCAGCCGCGTCCAGTGCCGTGTGCCCGGCGACGGCAGCCTGTTCGAGGAGCCAGGCGGTGATCGCGCGGCCCCTGCGCTCGTCGTCGGGTCCGCACTCGGCGCCGAGCAGCGCCCGCGCGAATCCGTCGGCCTGTTCCGTGCGCACGCCGGTGACCCGCAGCAACTGCCAGGGGTCGTCCCGAAGCTGCGCGTCGGCGCCTTCGCCGAGCGCTGCCGCCGTCCGCGCGGCGAGGTCGGCGGGCGCTCCGCCGTCCGCGAGCACGGCACGGACCGCCGCCACCGCTTCGTCGCCGGGGCCCGAGGCGGCCGTCACGACGGGCTGCGGGCGCCGCACGGGTTCGGGCGCGGCCTTGCGCGGTGCGGGCTCGGGCTCGCGGAAGGCGCTGGCGGCAGGCTTCTCGCCGCTCTCCACCGCGCGCACGGCGGCCAGCAGATCGGCGGCCTTGCCGCTGAGCTTGGCCCCGGCGTCGACAGGTCCCTGCTTGGCGGCCTTGCGCTCGGCGATCCGCTCGAGCAGCTCCCGCTGGGCCGCGATCTCGGCCTCGGTCTCCGAGAGCTCCTTGCTCTCGGCGGCGGCGTCCGCGGAATCCGTGGCGTCGGCGGTGGCGTCTGCGGTGTCGCCCGCGGCGTCAGGACCCTCGGAGCCGGCGGCAGCAGCGTCGGTGTCGGTGTCGGCCGCGCCCGCGGCCTCCGGCGCCTGTGCCCCGGTCTCCTGCGCGGCAGCGGGCTCCGCTTCCTGCGCGGCAGCGGGCTCCGCTTCCTGCGCGGCAGCGGGCTCCGCTTCCTGCGCGGCAGCGGTTTCCGGCTCCGTACTCACAGCGTGCTCCAGTCCTGATCGGGGTAGCGGTGCACGGGCGCCGACACATCGTCGAGCGCCTGGCAGATCTCGTCAGGAAGACTAAGGGTCTCCACTGACAATGCGGCCGTGAGCTGCTGCGCGTTGCGCGCGCCGACGATCGGCGCGGTCACTCCCGGGCGGTCGCGCACCCAGGCGAGGGCGACGTGCAGGGGCGTGGCCGCGAGGCCGTCCGCCGCCGTGGCGACCGCGTCGACGATGCGGCTCGCGGCGTCGTCCAGGTAGGGCGCGACGAAGGGCGCCAGATGCTCGGAGCCGCCGCGCGAGTCGGCCGGGGTGGAGTGGCGGTACTTCCCGGTGAGCACGCCGCGGCCGAGCGGCGAGGAGGGCAGCAGGCCCACGCCCAGGTCCATCGCCGCGGGCAGCAGCTCCCGCTCGACCCCGCGCTGCAGCAGGGAGTACTCCATCTGCGTACTGGCCAGGCGCGTTCGCGAGCCCGGCGCCGCGAGCTGCCAGGTCGCCGCCTTGGCGAGCTGCCAGCCGGAGAAGTTCGAGATGCCCGCATAGCGTGCCCGGCCGCTGCTGACGGCGATGTCCAGGGCCTGGAGGGTCTCGTCCAGGGGCGTGCAGGGGTCGAAGGCGTGCAGCTGCCACAGGTCCACGTAATCCGTGCCCAGACGGGCCAGGGACGCGTCGAGCGCGGAGAGGAGGTGGCCGCGCGAGCCGTCGAAGCGGCGGTCGGGGTCGGGCACGCTGCCCGCCTTGGTCGCGATGACCAGATCGCGCCGCGGCACCAGCCGTTCTATGAGTCGGCCGAGCAGATACTCCGCCTCCCCGTCGCCGTACACATCGGCCGTGTCGACGAGGCTGCCGCCCGCTTCCCAGAACACCTTCAGCAGATCGGCGGCGTCGCTCTCCTGGGTGTGTCCCCAGGTAAGGGTGCCGAGTCCGATCCGGGACACGCGAAGGCCGGTACGGCCGAGATGCCTCTGCTCCATGGGCGCTGAGATTACTGGCCGTGCTCCAGTGACGTGAGGGGCTGTGGACAAACCTGTGCCTGTGGAGAACCCGGCCACCCCTCCGCCCGCCGCTGACGGCGCGCGGGGCCACGCGCTACAGTCCCCGGCACAGGGAACGTTACTGCTCAGTAAGGGGATTCGGCCATGCAGCTCGGTATCAACCTCGGCTACTGGGGCGCGGGGATGGACGCGGACAACCTCGCCGTCGCCAAGGAGGCCGACAAGCTCGGCTACGCGGTCTGCTGGGCCGCGGAGGCCTACGGCTCGGACGCCGCGACGGTGCTGTCCTGGGTGGCCGCGCAGACCGAACGCATCGACATCGGATCCGCGATCTTCCAGATCCCGGCCCGGCAGCCCGCGATGACCGCCATGACGGCCGCCACGCTCGACTCGCTCTCCGGCGGCCGCTTCCGCCTGGGCCTGGGCGTATCGGGGCCGCAGGTCTCCGAGGGCTGGTACGGCGTCAAGTTCGACAAGCCGCTGGCCCGCACCCGCGAGTACGTCGAGATCGTCCGCAAGGCGATGACGCGCGAGCGCCTCAGCTACGAGGGCGAGCACTGGACGCTCCCGCTGCCCGGCGGCCCCGGCAAGCCCATCAAGCTCACCGTCCACCCGCAGCGCGAGCACATCCCGCTGTACGTCGCCGCGATCGGCCCCAAGAACCTGGAGCAGACCGGCGAGATCGCCGACGGCGCCCTGCTGATCTTCCCCTCCGCCGAGCACCTGGAGGACACCGCGATCCGCCACCTGCGCGCGGGGCGCGAGAAGGCGGGCAAGACGATGGAGGGCTTCGACGTCGTCCCGACGGTGCCGCTCGCGGTGGGCGACGACGTCAGCGCCCTCGCGGACATGTTCCGCCCGTACACCGCCCTCTACGTGGGCGGCATGGGCAGCCGCAAGCAGAACTTCTACAACCAGCTCGCCCAGCGCATGGGGTACGAGAAGGAAGCCGCCGAGATCCAGGACAAGTACCTGTCCGGCGACAAGGAGGGCGCGGCAGCCGCGGTACCGCGCGAGCTGATCGACTCGACCACGCTGCTCGGGTCCGTGGACCGCATCGCCGAGCGGATGCAGGCCTACGCGGCCGCCGGGGTCACCACGCTCACGCTGGCGCCCGCCGGCTTCACGCTGGACGAGCGGATCGCGGCTCTGCGCGCGGGCACACAGGCACTGGAGCGCGCTGGGCTCGCCTGAGCCAAGGGGAGAAGTTCTGCGGCCGTGGTGGGGGCTCGGGGGTCTTCCCCGCCACGGCCGTCACGGAACACAACGCGCCGCGCGGCCTCTCGGTTACGGCCCCGTCCGTGGTCAGCTGTCCTTCGTTTGGCGCAGCTCTCCCTGACAGCTGTTGCCACACCCGCGCCACGGCATTTGACTTGCTCTTTGCGGAGTTCGCGCGGAGGGCATGGAGGTGCCAGTGATGCTTTCGGCCAGGAGTGTCTTCGAGGAGATCCTCGACAACGACGAGTCTTTCCAGCTCTTCTGTTCCATCGCGGCCAGCGGGGAGTCGCAGGGCGGCTGGGAGAACGGGCGCATCGCGGCGCTCCTCCCGGAGAGCCAGCGCTCCCTCACCCCGAAGGTCACCCGGCACGGCGCCGACGAGGACAAGCACGGGCGGATCTTCGACGCCCTTCTGAAGAAGCGTGGCCTCGACCCCGTCCCTGTGCCGCCGGAGACCGACTACACCATGCTCCTGGAGCGGCAGGGCATCGGCCTCGCGCACGAGAAGCTGCGCCGCGAAGAGCCGCTGGCCGAGCGGGACGTCGTCGTCTACCTCGCGCACAGCCGCGTCACCGAACAGCGTGCCGCCGACCAGATGGACATGCTGGTCACGTACTTCGGAGACCACCCCGAAGTCGGCAAGGCCATAAAGATGATCTCCCACGACGAGGACAACCACCTGGCCTACTGCCACGAGGAGCTGCTGCGCCTGGCGGCCGCCGGACACGGGCGGACGATCCTGGACACCCTGCACGAGTGCGCCCGTGCCGAGACCCGCGTGTACCGCGACGTGAGCCTCGCCGTGATGGGCCACATGGGACGCGTCCTGGGCTGGCCGAAGCCCAAGTCCGCGGCGCTCGCCTCGGGCATCCGTGCCGTCTACGCGTACGAACGCGTCGGCGGCTGGCGCCGGATGGTGTCCCTGAAGATGCCCCAGCGGCGCGACGCCCTCGGCGGTCCCGCCGCCCCGGCGCCCGGGTTCGCCTGAACCCGGGCGGGCACCGGGCGGGGCGCTAGAGCCAGCCGCGGCGCTTGAACTGCCGGTAGAGGAAGAACTCGAGCGCGACCATCAGCAGGATCACGGCCGGGTAGGACCAGACCCAGTGGAGCTCGGGCATGTGGTCGAAGTTCATGCCGTAGACCCCGGCGATCATCGTGGGGACCGCGGCCATGGCGGCCCACGCCGAGATCTTCCGCATGTCGTCGTTCTGCCGCACGCTCATCTGGGCCAGGTGGGCGGAGAGGATGTCCGACACCAGGCGGTCGAGGCTGTCCACCCAGTCGTTCACGCGCGTCAGGTGATCGCTGACGTCCCGGAAGAAGGGCTGCGCCGCGCCCTTCACGAAGGGCACGTCGGGCGCGAAGGGGCCCGTTCCGGAGAGGCGCATCATGGGCATCGCCAACGGTCCCGTGGCCCGGCGGAACTCCACGATCTGCCGCTTGAACCGGTAGATCCGCGACGCGGTGTTGCGGCTGCCGCCGCTGTCGGGCGAGAAGACCTCCGCCTCCAGCTCCTCCAGGTCGGTCTGCAGCTCGCCCGCGACGTCCAGGTAGTGGTCGACCGTGGCGTCGGCGATCGCGTACAGGACGGAGGTCGGGCCGTGCTTGAGCATCTGAGGCTCCTCCTCCAGACGACGGCGTACGACACCGAGGGGCGAGCCCTCGCCGTGCCGGACCGTCACCGCGAAGGCGTCGCCGATGAAGACCATGACCTCGCCCGACGAGACGGCGTCGCTGTCCGCCTCGTACATGACGGGCTTCAGGACCACGAAGAGCGAGTCGTCGAACACTTCGAGCTTGGGCCGCTGATGCGCCTTCAAGGCGTCCTCCACGGCCAGCGGATGCAGCCCGAACTCCCTGCTGACCTCGTCGAACTCTTCCTCCGTCGGTTCGTACAGGCCCACCCAGACGAACGCGTCTCCCGCGCTGCGCGCGTCGTCGAGGGCGTCCGAGAAGTCGGCCTCGCACTCGGTCCGGCGGCCTTCCCGGTACATCGCGCAGTCCACAATCACGGAGCGCATTCTTCCGAACCTCGGCGCGGGGCGCACTTCGTCGGCCGCTTAGGCTGGCCCGCATGCCCACGCTGATCCTCGTCCGGCACGGACGATCCACCGCCAACACCGCGGGACTGCTCGCCGGGTGGACCCCCGGCGTGGCCCTGGACGAGCGCGGCGCCGCACAGGCCGCGGCGCTCCCCGGGCGCCTCGCGGACCTGCCGCTCGCCGAAGTCGTCACGAGCCCGCTCCAGCGCTGCCAGGAGACCGTCGCGCCGCTGCTCGCCGCTCGGCCCGGCCTGCGGTCGCACACCGAGGAGCGCATCGGGGAGTGCGACTACGGCGACTGGTCGGGCCGCAAGCTGGCCGAGCTGTCCGGTGAACCGCTGATGGAGGTCGTACAGCAGCACCCGTCGGCGGCCGCCTTCCCGGGCGGCGAGTCCATGCGGGCCATGCAGACGCGGGCGGCGGAGGCGGTACGCGAGTGGAACGCGCGCGTGGAGCGCGAGCACGGCGCGGACGCCGTGTACCTGATGTGCTCGCACGGCGACATCATCAAGTCCCTTGTCGCGGACGCCATCGGACTGCACCTGGACCTCTTCCAGCGCATCTCCGTGGAGCCCTGCTCCGTGACGGCCATCCGCTTCACGCGCCTGCGGCCCTTTCTCGTACGCCTGGGGGACACCGGCGACTTCGGGTCGCTCGCGCCCCGCGTGGAGCCGCCCGGCAGTGACGCGGCGGTGGGCGGCGACACGGGAGCACCGTGATCGTCACCCGCAGTAGGGTGCAGTGGTCGCGCCGCACGGGCGCAAATGATCAATCGCAGTCGATCCCAATGGAGACAGGACGTGTCGCGTCAGGTGTTCCTCTACGACCCGCCGGAACGCTTCGTGGCCGGAACCGTCGGGCTCCCCGGACGGCGCACGTTCTTCCTCCAGGCGTCCGCCGGAATCCGGGTGACCAGTGTCGCCCTGGAGAAGACGCAGGTGGCGGCGCTCGCCGAACGCATGGAAGAGCTCCTCGACGAGGTCGTGCGCCGCAGCGGCGGCAATGCTCCCGTACCCGCCGTCGCACCCGCCGAGGTCGATGACAGCGCGCCCCTGGACTCGCCCGTCGAGGAGGAGTTCCGCGTCGGCACGATGGCGCTCGCCTGGGACGGCGACGAGGAGCGGATGATCGTCGAGGCGCAGGCCCTGGTCGAACTGGACGCCGAGTCCGACGAGGATCTCGCGGAGGCCGAGGAAAGGCTTCTGCAGGACGAGGAGAACGGGCCGCCGATGCTGCGCGTCCGGCTCACCGGGGCGCAGGCGCGCGCGTTCGCCAAGCGCGCCCTGGACGTCGTGAACGCGGGGCGGCCGCCGTGCCCGCTGTGCAGCCTCCCGCTCGACCCGGAAGGACATGTATGCCCGCGGCAGAACGGGTACCGGCGGGGCGCGTGAGCCCCTCCGGCACCGACCGGGCCGGTGCGTCCGACGGTGTCGTGGACCTGCTCACCCGCGGCGAGCTGACCGTGCGGGGGCGGATCCGCGAGGCCTCGAACGCGGTGCTCTACTGCTCGGTCTCGTACGAGGGCCGGGAAGCCGCCTGTGTCTACAAGCCGGTCGCCGGGGAGCGTCCCCTGTGGGATTTCCCCGACGGGACGCTGGCGCAGCGGGAGATGGCCGCGTACGAGGTTTCCGAGGCGACGGGGTGGGGCCTCGTCCCGCCGACCGTGCTGCGGGACGGGCCGCACGGCGAGGGCATGTGCCAGCTGTGGATCGAGGGCTCGGAGTCCGACCCGCAGTCCTCCGAGGACGGCGGGGAGCTGCTGGCCCTCGTCGAGGGCGCGGAGCCCGGCGAGGGCTGGAAGGCGATCGGCTTCGCCGATGTGGGGGAGGGGCGGACGGCGCTTCTCGTGCACGCGGACGACGAGCGGTTGCGGCGGCTCTCCGTGCTCGACGCGGTGATCAACAACGCGGATCGCAAGGGTGGGCATCTGCTGACCCGCGGGGGGCGTCTCTACGGGATCGACCACGGGGTCTCGTTCAATGCCGAGGACAAGCTGCGGACGCTGTTGTGGGGGTGGGCGGGCGAGTCGCTCACCGCCGAGGCGGTGGAGGTCCTTGAGTCCCTGCGGGACGGGCTCGTGGAGGGCGCCGCCCTTGCCTCGCGGCTGGCGGAGCTGATCACCGGGGCCGAGGTGGACGCGCTGCGCGCGCGGGTCGCCGCGCTGCTGGCCTCGGGTCGGCATCCCGTGCCCGGCGGCGAGTGGCCTGCCATTCCGTGGCCGCCGGTCTGATCTCTGGAACGCCTGCCACCACGAGCGGCGGGCTGCCGGGTGAGCGGTGGGCGGGGGAAAAACCGGCGCGCGGCGGCGGTGCAGTGGCCGGTCCGAGGCGCCCCCGCCAGGCCCCCACTCGTATACGGACGCTCCGTCCGGTTAGGCTCATGGCATGCATGCCTGGCCCGCTTCTGAGGTCCCCGCCCTTCCTGGCAAGGGCCGCGACCTCCGGATCCACGACACCGCGACCGGTGGTCTTGTCACCCTTGACCCCGGTCCCGTCGCCCGTATCTACGTCTGCGGCATCACTCCGTACGACGCCACCCACATGGGTCACGCGGCGACCTACAACGCGTTCGACCTCGTGCAGCGCGTGTGGCTCGACAACAAGCGGCAGGTTCATTACGTCCAGAACGTGACCGACGTGGACGACCCGCTCCTGGAACGCGCCATCCGCGACGGCAAGGACTGGGTGGAGCTCGCCGAAGGCGAGACCGCCCTGTTCCGCGAGGACATGACCGCCCTGCGACTGCTTCCGCCGCAGCACTACATCGGAGCAGTCGAGGCGATACCCGGCATCGTGCCGCTCGTCGAACGCCTCAGGGACATGGGCGCCGCCTATGAGCTGGAAGGCGACGTCTACTTCTCCGTGGAGTCCGACCCGCACTTCGGTGAGGTCTCCGGACTCGACGCCTCCGCGATGAAGCTGCTCTCCGCCGAGCGCGGCGGCGACCCGGACCGGCCGGGCAAGAAGGACCCGCTCGACCCGATGCTCTGGATGGCCGCCCGCGAGGGCGAGCCGAGCTGGGACGGCGCGTCCCTCGGCCGTGGCCGCCCCGGCTGGCACATCGAGTGCGTCGCCATCGCCCTCGACCACCTGGGGATGGGCTTCGACGTGCAGGGCGGCGGCTCCGACCTCGCCTTCCCGCACCACGAGATGGGCGCCTCGCACGCCCAGGCGCTCACCGGCGAGCACCCGTTCGCCAAGGCGTACGTGCACGCCGGCATGGTCGCCCTGGACGGCGCGAAGATGTCCAAGTCCAAGGGCAACCTCGTCTTCGTGTCGAAGCTGAGGCGCGACGGGACCGACCCGGCCGCCATCCGCCTGGCGCTGCTCGCCCACCACTACCGCGCCGACTGGGAGTGGACCGACGCCGTCCTGACCGAGGCCGTGGAGCGCCTCGGCCGGTGGCGTGCCGCAGTCTCCCGTCCCGACGGACCCTCCGCCGACGCGCTGGTCGAGGAGATCCGCGTGGCCCTGGCCGACGACCTGGACGCCCCGGCCGCGCTCGCCGCGGTCGACGCCTGGGCCGCCCGCCAGGAGGCCGAGGGCGGCACGGAGGAGGGCGCCCCCGGCGTCGTCTCCCGTGCGGTCGACGCGCTGCTCGGCGTGGCCCTGTAGGACCTGTTCGCCGGGCCGCTGCCGGATTCCCTTCCAGGAGTCCAGTAGTGGCTCGGCAAAGTCCATGGCCACCACACCCTCCGGGGCGTTAGACACCGGCCATGAGATCACCCACCCGCTTCAGACGGGCGGCCGTCGCAGCCGCCCTGCTCGGTCTCCTCGCGGTGTTCGCCGGCCCCGGTGGCGGCGCCGCGCAAGCCGCCGACGATCCCGCGACCACGGTCGGGGACGTCACGGACTTCGCCGCCGACGGTTCCGTGTACCGCCTCACCGCGGGCAAGGCCGTGGCCCGCGTCAGCTTCGTGTCGGACGAGACGTTCCGGCTCGAACTCGCCCCCGACGGCGCGTTCACCGATCCGACCGGCAAGGACATCGTCCTTCCACAGGGGGACCCGCCGCGCACCAAGTGGGCCGACAAGGGCGACCGCTACGAACTGCGCACCTCCAAGGTGACGCTGCGCGCCTACAAGTCCCCGCTGCGCTTCGCCCTGTACCGCTCCGACGGCACCCAAATCTGGGCCGAGTCCAAGGGCCTGAGCTGGACCAAGGACGCCACCACCCAGAGCCTGGCCCGCGGCGCCGACGAGCAGTACTACGGCGCCGGGATGCAGAACGGCCGCGGCAACACCTCGCACCGCGGCAAGAAGGTCGAGGTGAGCGTCGACTACAACTGGGACGACGGCGGCCACCCCAACTCCGTGCCGTTCTACCTGTCTTCGCAGGGCTACGGAGTCTTCCGGAACACGTACGCCCCCAACACCTATGACTTCGCGGAGCCGGTGACGGCCACCGCCGAGGAACAGCGCTTCGACGCCTACTACTTCGCGGGACGCGGCGCCAAGGACGTCAAGGGAGTCATAGGGCAGTACACCAAGCTCACCGGAAAGCCGTTCCTGCCGCCCATGTACGGGATGGAGATCGGTGACGCCGACTGCTACCTCCACAACGCCAACCAGGGCGAGCGGCACACCCTGGACTCCCTGAAGATCGCGGACGAGTACAAGAAGCACGACATGCCGAACGGCTGGATGCTCGTCAACGACGGGTACGGCTGCGGCTACGAGGACCTCGCCGAGACCGCCAAGGGCCTCCAGGACCGCGACATGCAGCTCGGGCTGTGGACCGAGGACGGCATCGACAAGATCGCAGACCAGGTCAAGGCGGGCCAGCGCATCGCCAAGCTCGACGTCGCCTGGGTCGGCGACGGCTACAAGAAGGCGCTCGACGGCTGCAAGGACGCCTACAAGGGCATCGAGGACAACAGCGATGCCCGCGGCTTCACCTGGGCCCCCGAGAGCTGGTCGGGCGCCCAGCGCTGCGGAGTGCAGTGGTCCGGCGACCAGAGCGGCAGCTGGGAGTACATCCGCTGGCAGATCCCCACGTACGCGGGCGCGACCATGTCCGGCATGGCCTACACGACCGGTGACGTGGACGGCATCTTCGGAGGCAGCGCCAAGACGTACGCGCGCGACCTCCAGTGGAAGTCGTTCCTGCCGGTCACGATGACGATGGACGGCTGGGCGGCCAACGACAAGCAGCCCTTCCGCTACGGAGAGCCCTACACCTCCATCAACCGCAAGTACCTGAAGCTGCACGAATCCCTGCTGCCCTACCTCTACTCGTACGGCCACGAGGCGACCGAGACCGGCGTCGGCGCCGTGCGCCCGCTGGCCCTCGAATACCCCGACGACCCGAAGGCCGCCACCGACGCCGCCAAGTACGAGTTCCTGACGGGCGAGGACTTCCTCGTCGCGCCCGTCTACAAGGACACGACCGTCCGGGACTCCATCTACCTCCCCAAGGGCACGTGGACCGACTACTGGAGCGGCCGTACGTACCAGGGGCCGACCACCGTCGACGGCTACAGCGCGCCCCTCGACACCCTGCCGCTCTTCGTCAAGGGCGGTGCCACCGTGCCGATGTGGCCCGGCGGCATCAGGTCCTACAAGGACCGCGCCGCGGACTCTCCGCTCGCCTGGGACATCTACCCGCAGGGGAAGTCCTCCTTCGAGCTGTACGAGGACGACGGCGAGAGCAGGCAGCACCGCGAGGGCAAGTACGCCACCCAGCGCGCCGACGTCGATGCGCCGCGCTCCGGGGCGGGCGACGTACGGGTGCGGATCGGCGCGAGCAAGGGCGAGTTCAGCGGCAAGCAGACCAAGCGGCCGTACGCGTTCACGCTGCACACCGGTGACGCGCCGAGCCGCGTGGAACTGGGCGGCGACAAGCTGGCGCGGTTCACCTCGAGGACGGCGTACGAGAAGGCGGCGCGGGGCTGGTTCTACGACCGCGACGACCGGGGCGGTGTCGTCGAGGTGAAGACGGCGGCGATCCGCACCGACCGGTCCTTCGCGCTCGAACTGGACGACACCAGCGCGGTCGGGGGCGCCGTACCCGGCGCCGCAGCCGCGCTGAGCGCACCCGCGGGTCAGGAGATCGGCGCGGGAGCGGCGGGCAAGGTCGCCGTCGACGTCACCGCGGGGACGCGGGACGCCACCGGGGTCGACGTCACCCTGGACGTGCCGAAGGGCTGGACCGCGGGCACGGCCCACGCCAGTCGCGTCAAGGCGGGCGCCACACAGCGCGTCGAGGTCGCCGTCACCCCGCCCAAGGGCGCCGACCCCGGTGAGCAGCCGCTGACGGCGACGGCCCGCCACCGCTCGGCGGGCCAGGACCGCACCGCCACCCAGCGGATCGCGGTCGCCGTCATGCCTCCGGCGCCGACGGCCGACACCTGGGCGAGCGACATGGTGTGGCTCAAGTCCAGCAACGGTTACGGACCCGCCGAACGCGACCGCAGCAACGGGGAGTCGGGCGCCTCGGACGGCCATCCGCTGACCCTCGCCGGGAAGACGTACGAGAAGGGGCTCGGCACCCACGCCGACTCCGCCGTCGAGGTCTACACCGGCGGCAAGTGCACGCGCTTCACCGCCGACGCCGGCATCGACGACGAGATCAACGGCTACGGAGAGGTCGCCTTCTCCGTAGAGGCCGACGGCAAGGTGCTGTGGACCTCGCCCAAGGTGACGGGTGCGTCGGCGACCGTGCCGGTGGACGTCGACGTGAGCGGGGCGCGGCACGTGGAGCTGAAGGTGACCGACACCAACGGCTCCAAGAGCGGGGACCACGGGGACTGGGCAGCGGCGAAGTTCAGCTGCGCGTAGGCCGGTCGTCGGCAAGGAGGCCGGCGGGCAGGCGGGGAGCGGCGCCGGGCGGGAAGGACTCCGCCC
>NZ_JBHUZJ010000101.1:0-29560 GCF_042667685.1 Streptomyces sp. NPDC057302
GCGGCTCCTCGGGGGCCGCCGCGCACCCGTACGCCGACCGCTAGGAACCGATCAGCGGATAGTGGTCGGAGAGGTTCGTGTACGTGTACTTCTTGCCCCAACTGGAGACCGTCCAGGGCGCGCTCTGCTCCTTGACCACCTCGTTGTGCCAGTTGGCCGGGCGGGCGTGACCCTTGCGGTGCAGGATGAAGTCCAGGTCCTCGCGGGGGTCGTCCGGGTAGCGCTCGGCGGCGATGGAGTTGTCCCGGGTGTCGAAGGAGTACGGGTGGCCGCTGCGGCCGTCGGCGGGCGCGAAGCCGCCGTCGGCGAGCATCGAGGCGTACTCGTCGCTGTGCGAGTCGACGTTGAAGTCGCCCGCCACGAGCACCTGTTCGTCCGCCGGGATGTTCTTGGCGTCCAGGAAGGCGTCCATCTCCTTGAACTGGAGGGCGCGGGTCGCCGCCGCCTCGCCGGAGCCGCAGCCCGGGTCCGTGGACTGGGTGTGGGTGCCGACGACGTGCACCTTCTTGCCGTTCACGTTCAACTCGGCATAGGCGAAGCCCTTGTTGGAGTACGCGTCGGAGCCGCAGGCGTCCTTGTAGACGTACTGCTCCTTGCGCACGATCGGCCACTTGCTCAGGACGGTCACTCCGCCGTCCTCCGGGGTCACCGCGGAGTACGCGCCGCCGGTGGCGTCCCAGCCGCTCTTGCCGCGGCCCACGACCGGGGTCTGGTGCGGGTAGCGGTCGGCGACGTCGGCCTTCAGCGCGTCGGACGCGGAGTTGTCGAAGGCCTCCTGGAGGACGACCACGTCCTTGCCCTGGAAGAAGTCCGCGTCTGCTATCGCCTTGGCCCGGTGGTCCTGGCCCCAGTTCGGGTAGAGGTTCTTGCTCATGAGAAACGCGTTGTACGAGAGCACCTTGAGTGCGGGAGTGTCGACAGAGGCGGCAGGCGCGTCGGCGGTCGCGGACGGAGCGACGGCGGCGAGCGTGGCCGCGGCGAGCACCGTGGTGATCGCGGCGGCGTGAGTCCTGCGCAGCGCTGGGTGCGGCACTGAATCTCCTGAGAGTGGGGGGCCGTTGGGAGGGTGCACGTGTGTGGTGCACCGGTGCGACTGATGGGGCGCCGCAATCCAATCAGCCGTGATTACTTCTGGGGATACTTCACGTGAACAAAGATCCCGCGCCGGGAACGTGACGTTTTTGTGTGACCCGCCAAGACTGAAATCGCCCCTCCCGCTCCCCCATGGGTCAGAGAGCGGCGAGCGTGCTCTCCACCGTGTCGAGCAGCGCCTGCCGGTCGTCCTGGACGCGGGCGAGGACGCGAAGGCCGTAGTACGTGCTCTGTACGCGGCGCGCGAGTGCCTTCGTGTCGGCGGATGAGTGGAACTCACCCGTGCGCCGGCCGCTCTCCACGACCGCGCGCAGCTCCTCCTCCACCCGGTCGAAGTTGCACCGGACCGCGTCCTTGACGTCCTGGTCGAGCCCGCCGATCTCGACGGCCGCGTTGATCGCGAAGCAGCCGCGCCCGTCCGCCTCGTCGAGATCGGCGTCCACCGCGTGCACCATCATGTCCCGCAGCCGCTGCCTCGCCGGGCCTTCGCCCCGCAGGATCTCGATCTGCTCGGCGGTGCTCGTCTCGTAGTAACGCCGCAGAGCGCGCAGATAGAGCTGCCGCTTGCCGCCGAAGGTGTTGTAGAGGCTGGAGGGCCCGAGCCCGGTGCTCTCGCAGAGCGCGCGCGTCGATGTGCCCTCGTAGCCATGACGCCAGAACGTCTCCATGGCCGCGTTCACGACGCGGTCCTCGTCGAACTCTCGTGGCCTGGCCATGCCCCCATAATACGGGTTTTGGAACACACGTACAAAATGTTCCGGCCGCGCGAGAACGCCGGCGCCTCCCCTCATACGGCCACTCGCGTACGTTCCCGGGGCTCTGTCACGGCGTCCCGCTCCGCCCGCTGGAGCCGCGCCGCCCAGAGCACGGCCGCCGCTCCGGCGGTGGCGAGCGCGGCGCCGACCCAGGCCACGGAGGCGTAGCCGAGTCCGGCGTCGATGGTCAGGCCGCCGAGGAGCGGGGCCAGGGTGTTGCCGACGTTGAACGCGGCCGTGTTGGTGGCGCCGACCAGCGTCGGGGCGGCTGGGGCGAGGGTGAACACCCGTGACTGGAGCGCCGGGTTGGTCACGTAGCCGACGAGGCCGAGCAGGAAGACCAGCGCGATGACGACGACGGTGGAGCGAGCGGTCAGCGCGAGCAGCGCGGAGAAGAGGGCGAGCGCACCGAGCCCCAGGCCGAGGGTGCGCAGCGGGTGCGCTTCGGCGGTGCGTCCGCCGATGACCAGGCCCACCATCCCGCCGACGCCGAACAGGGCGAGGACCGCGGGCACCCACCCTTCCGACACGCCGCTGACCTCGGTCAGGAGGGGCGCGAGATAGCTGAAGGTGACGATGACCGCGCCGAAGGTGAAGGCCGTGACGGCGTACGAGAGCCAGAGCTGGGGCCGCGCCATGCCGCGCAGTTCGGCCTTGACCGACGTACGCCCGGCTTCGGCCCGGCCGCCGGGGACGGCGAGCAGCGTGCACACGAGGCTGAGCGCGGTGGCCGCGGCGACCGCCCAGAACGCGGCGCGCCAGCTGGAGTACTGGCTCAGGACGGTCCCGGCCGGTACGCCGACGACCGTGGCCAGCGTGAGCCCGCCCGCCACGACGGCGACCGCCCGCCCCTTGGCCGCGGCCGGCACGAGGGCGACCGCGGTGGCCACGGCCACGCCCCAGTACCCCGCGTAGGCGAGGGCGCTGATCACGCGCGTGACGAAGAGGACCCCGTAGCCGGGCGCGAGCGCGCCGATCACGTGGGCGACGACGAAGGCCGCCTGGAGCGATACGAGGGCGGTCCGCCGCGGCCAGCTCAGGGTGGCCACCGCGAGCAGCGGCGCCCCGACGACCATGCCGATCGCGAAGGCCGAGATCAGCAGTCCCGCGTCCGGGATCGACACTCCCAGGTCGGCGGCCATGCCCGGCAGGAGGCCGGAGAGCATGAACTCCGAGGTCCCTTGAGTGAAGATGCCGAGCGCAACTATGTACACCGCAAGCGGCATTGGTGCTCCTTCTCTGATCGTGGCCCACATCCGGAAGCGATTTATGGAGCGATCGCTCCAAAACCACCGAGCAGGACGCTAACACATTCTGAATCGATCGCTCCAGAATCGCTCGCCCCATGGCGCCCGGCCCCGTTGTCAGTGGCGGGTGCCATCGTGGTCAGCATGAAGCCGCTGCCCCAGGCGTCCGCGAGGCCCCTGACCCTGACCGGCCTCCACTCGGCGCTGCGCGCCGCGTGGGCGGCAGACACCTGCTCCCCCGACGACGTCGCCCGCGCTCCGTGGACCGCCGACAACCCCGCCTGGGGACACTGCGACATCACCGCGATCGTCGTGCACGACATATTCGGCGGCGAGTTGCTGGTCGGTGAGGTGTGGTCGGCCGGTGGCGAGCAGCAGGGGTTCCACTGGTGGAACCGGCTCGCGAGCGGGGTCGAACTGGACCTCACCCGTGAGCAGTTCCGCCTCGGGCAGCGGATCACGGCACCGCGCTCGGTGGCGCGTCCGCCGGGGCGGCTGCCACGCCGCCATGCGGAGTACGAACTGCTGCGGCGGCGGTTCACCGATGCGGTGTCGCCGAGGTCGCCCGGCCCGGAGGCGGTGGTCGGCGCGTGACTCCGCGGCGGCGGTGACCCGGGAGGGCCTCACCCTGCCGGACGGCTGGACTACCCGGCCGGGCGGCTGGGACTACCCGGCGGGGCGGCTGGACTCCCTGGCCTCGATGTGTGCCGTCGACCTCCGGTGCACCGCGGGCGGTGTCTCCGGCTCCCGGATGAGGCGGTCCACCAGGGCGGCCACCTCGGCGGGCGGGGGGAGTTCGATGCGTACGCTCGTCAGCCTCGGGCGCAGCAGCCTGCCGAGCAGCAGGTCGTCGGCGCCGACCACGGCCACGTCTCCGGGGACGTCGATCCCGGCGTCCTGCAAGGCCCGCATCAGGAGCATCGCGTACTCGTCGTTGTAGGCGAACACCGCGTCCAGGTCCAAGTCCCGCCACCGAGAAGCCAGTTCGGCCGCCGATTCCTCCGTACCGGCCAGCTCGAGCGGCTCCACCCGCGCGCCGGGATACGCGGCGGCCGCGGCCCGGACACCCTTGAGGCGCGGCTCGCTGAACAGGTCGAGGCCGCGCGCGAGCGGGACGACGACACCGATACGGCGCCGCCCGCCGGAGAGGAGGTGCGCACCCGCCACCGCGCCGACCTCCTCCTGGTCCATGGCGATGCCGTGCGCGCCCGGCGCGGGCGGCGGCCCGTAGGAGACGACGGCCAAGGTGCCCGAGCGCTTCAGCATCTCGACGGAGGCCTCGTCGAGCGGCGCGCCGACCGTGGCGATGACGGCGGCGGGCCGCAGCTCGGCCCAGGCGCGGGCGGCGGCCTGCGGGGAGTTCCCCACGCTCGCGCCGTGCAGGACGCCGGTGTGTCCGTACGCCTGCAACTCCGTCTGGAACGCGGCGACGAAGTCCGTGAACAGGGGCCCGAAGACCGGCACCGTATCGGCGGGCACCGCGATCAGGACGAGCCCGCTGCTGCCGGAGCGCAGGGACCGCGCGGCGGCGTGCGGAACGTAGCCGAGGTCCTCGGCGGCGGCGTGGACCTTTTCCTGCGTGGCGGCGCTGACGCGGCCCGCGGCCAGACCGTTCAGGACGTAACTGACCGTCGCGCGCGAGACACCGGCGAGGCGGGCCACCGAGGTGCTCGTCGGGGGTGCGGGCGACGCCGGGGACGCGGGCGGGGTGCTCGCCGGGCGTGGGGCGCCGGCCTTTCGCGGGGCTGAGCTGTCGTTCATCCTGCCGTGCATCCTTTCACGGCGGCCTGTCTCGGAGGCCTTTCCGTCGCGGCTCTGGTGCGGACATGGGGTGAGTGCTAGAAAGTGCACTTACACGTGTCAAGTTACACGTGTCACGAACCGTTTCGGTCATCGCGACCGACCTTCTGAGGAGGAGGGCAACGTGGCCCTTTCCGCTCGTCAGGACCAGACTCCCCCGGAGGACCGGACCTCCTTCCCGATCACCACCCGGGCCCCGCGCGGGCTCATGCCCCTCCTGGCGTTGGCCAACACCGCGATGTACGCGTTCTACCTAGGTGTGGGGAGCGTGCTGCTGCCGCTCCAGATCGAGCACATCGACAAGGCCGACAAGGTCGCCATGCTCGGCCTCGTCAGCGGCGTCAGCGCGGTCTTCGCCACTGTCTTCAACCCCATCGCCGGAGCGCTCTCCGACCGCAGCGGCCGCCGCAATCCCTGGATACTCGGCGGCGGAATCGCGGCCGTCGGCGCGATGGCGCTGCTCGGCGGGGCGCGGACGGTGCTGCTCGTGACGATCGTCTGGTGTCTGGGCCAGGCCGTGATGAACGTCTTCCAGGCCGCGCTGACCTCGGTCGTCCCCGACCGCGTGCCGCTCGCCGCCCGCGGCAAGGCGTCCGCGGCCGTCGGCATCGGGCTGCCGATCGGTGCGACCCTGGGCGCGCTCATCGGCTCGGCGTTCGCCGACCACCTCAGCACCGGATATCTGGTCCTCGGCCTGTTCGTCGCGCTCTCGGCGGTCCTGTTCACCGCGTTCGCCCGCGAGAAGCCGAGGTCGGCGGCGCGGCATCAGTCGGGGGACTCGGCGGTGCGTACGCCGGGCCCGGCCCCGGCGGCGGCCCCGGCGGCGGCCCCGGCGGCGGTCCCGGTCACGAAGCAGTTTGCCGCGTTCCTCGGCGCCCTGCGCCACCACGACTTCCGCTGGGCGTTCATCGGGCGCGCGCTGCTGGTGCTCGGCTACTTCTGCGTCTTCGGCTACCAGCTCTACATCCTCCAGGACCACATCGACCTGCCGTCCGGCCTCGAACCCGAGGACGCCGTCGCCGTCCTCGCGCCCGTCAACGCGGTCGCGATGGCCGTGTCCACCGTCGTCGGCGGCGTGCTCTCCGACCGCTTGAACCGGCGCAAGCTGTTCGTCGCCGCCTCCGCGGCGATCTCCGCGGTCGCCCTCCTCGTCCCGGCCGTCTCGCCGACCTGGCCCGCGATGATCGTCTTCGCCGCCCTCAACGGCCTCGGCTTCGGCTGCTTCATGGCCGTCGACAACGCGCTCGTGTCCATGATCCTGCCGAGCGCCGACGACGCCGCCCGCGATCTGGGCGTCCTGAACATGGCGCAGGCGGGCCCGCAGATCCTGGCCCCCTTCGTCGCCTCCGTCATCGTCACGCTCTGCGGGGGCAGTGACGGCGGCGGCTACACGGCCCTGTTCATCACGGGCGCCGCCCTGTCCGTCCTCGGTGCGCTCGCGGTCCGCCCGATCCGCGGCGTGCGCTGAGGAATCGGCTGCCGGGGGCGGGAGTTGACGTACAGCGGACCGCCCGGACAGCCCGGACCGCCCGGATCGCCCGGACCAGCCGGACCAGTTGCCCACCGGTGCACACCAGTTCACGTACGAAGAGCAAGAAAGCAGGCCATCACGATGAAGCTGCACACTCGCGAGTGGGGCTCCGGCGACCGCGTCGCCCTCCTGGTCCACGGCATCATGTCGGACCACCGCACCTGGCGCCGCGTGGGTCCTGCCCTCGCCGACAAGGGCTACCGCGTGATCGGCGTCGACCTGCGCGGTCACGGCGAGAGCGGGCGCGGCGCCTACAGCCCGGAGATCTTCGCGGACGATCTGGTCGAGACGCTGCCGGGCGGGGCGGAGCTCGCGGTGGGGCACTCGCTGGGCGGGATGGCGCTCGCCCTCGCGGTGGAGCGGCTGGCTCCGGCGCGGGCCGTCTACTCCGACCCGGCGTGGGTGCTCGGCGCGGCCGGCTCGGTGGACCCTGCCGTGTTCGTCACGTTCCGGACCGCGACCCGGACGACGATCGTGAACCTGAACCCGCGCTGGGACGAGGCGGACGTCGACGTCGAGCTCGCCACGCTGGCCGCCTGGGACCCGGACACCGCGCTCGGCCTCTCCGGACCGCACGCGCTCGACCGCACGCCCACCGCGCCCGCGGTCCCGTCCCTGGTGCAGGTGGCGGACCCCAGTTTCCTCGTGGCCGACGCGTTGAAGGGAGAGTTGGAGCGGCGCGGATTCGAGGTACGGACGGTCAAGGGCGCCGGGCACACCATCCATCGCGACGACTTCGACGCGTTCATGGGGTCGCTGGACGGCTGGGTCTAGGGACGGGCCCGGTTCGGTCGGCGGTTCGGTCAGCGGTTCGGCCGACGGTTCGGCCGTCCGGGGCAGTGTGGCTGGTCCTTCATCCTTTCATCCTTTTTGTGCGGATATGTTCGCCGGATGATCACCCTGGCAAGGAGACTGACCACCACCTGCGCCCTGTCGGCCCTCACCCTCACCGCGCTCGCCTCACTCAGCGCCTGCGGCACGGACCGCGCACCGGACGGCCGCGACCAGGCCGCACGCCCCTCGGTGAGCGCCCCGCCCCGCCCCGCGACCCTCGCCCCGGGCCCCGCGGGCCTCACCCCCGTCTTCAAGAACGCCCCCCGCACCCCGGCGTCCGACGCCCCCACCGTCGCCCTCACCTTCGACGCCGACATGACCGCCGATCAGGGGCCACGTGCCGCGGCCGGTGAGCGGTTCGACAATCCCGCGCTGGTGGCGACCTTGCGCAGGCTGAAGGTGCCGTCGACGTTCTTCATGACGGGGCGGTGGGCCGAGGAGTATCCGGCGCAGGCCAAGGACATCGGCCGGGACCCGCTCTTCGAGGTCGCCAACCACTCGTACAGCCACTACGCCTTCACCGGCCGCTGCTACGGCCTGCCGACCGTCCCCGCCTCCCGCATGCGCGCCGACATGGAGCGCGCCTTCGCCGCCTTCCGCAAGGCGGGCGTCGAGCACCAGGTGCCGTACTTCCGCTTCCCCGGCGGCTGTTACGACAAGCGGGCGCTGCGTGCCCTCGCTCCGGGCGGCGTCACGGCCGTGCAGTGGGACGTGGTGAGCGGCGACGCCTTCGCGACGGACGCCGACGCGGTGGCCCGGCAGGTGCTCGACGGGGTGCGGCCGGGTTCCGTCGTCGTCATGCACTGCACGCGCAGCGCGGCCCCCACGACGGAGCGCGCCCTGCGGACGATCGTCCCGAAGCTGCGCGAGCGCGGCTTCCGGTTCGTCCGGGTGTCGGAGCAGATCCGGGCGGCCGGCGCGCGGGGATAGCCTGGCCCGCATGGACGACACGGTCGGCACCGCCGACGCCCCCGAGGGCCCCTTCGCCGAGTGCGTGCTGTGCCGCGAGCCCACCGAGTACCCGGAGACACACAAAGGCGTGACGCTGTGCCCCGTGTGCGAGTGGCACGAGGCGCAGCGCACGGCCTGCTCGGGCTGATCCTCCCCCGCTCTCCCGCTCTCCCGCTCTCCCGAGCATTCGTAGGTACTACGGGTACTGCGGGTACTGCGGGTGCTACCGGTACTTGCGGGCGCTCACCCCCTGCGCGAAGCCATCCCGCAGGAGACCCCCACCGCCGCCACCGCGAGCACCGCCGCCCCCGCGACCGGCAGCAGCGGCACCGGCACCACTCCGTCCCGCGACCCCGTGACGAGCGCGGTCATGGCCGCCTTCGCGGGGGAGCCCGTGGTCACCAGGGCGAGCAGCGAGGCGAGCAGCATCACCGGGATCGCCCGCCCCGGCGAGCGCATCAGCGGCCTGCTGGTGACGGCACCGAGTGCGATGCCCGTCAGCCCGCTCACCAGCATCGCGAACAGCCCGGCGCCGACCGCCGCGAGCCGGTTCACGGCCGTCCGGTGATCGGTGCTCGCCGGGTCGCTGATCACCGCGACGACGACGCTGGCGACGACGCCGAGCACCGCCGTCGCGAGGACCGCGGAGAGCAGACAGGCCAGCTGCGCCCGCCAGGGACCGACGGCCGCGGCAGCACAACTGCGGGCTGCGGGCGGCTCGTTGGTGGCGCAGATCCGCACCAGCCAGGCGGCGACGGGCAGCAGCGCGGCAGCAGCGTACGCGAGGGAGTCGAGGATCGGCTGCCCGCTCTGTACGCCGACGGCGAGGAAAGCGGCGTACAGGATGACGGGCGCGAGCCAGCGCTGGGAGCGCAGGAGGAGTGCGGACTGGTAGTGGACCAGGGCGTTCATCGGCCGCGCACCTCGCTCGCGCTCGTCGTCGACGGAGTCGATGGGGTGGAGGGAGTCGATGGGGTGGAGGGAGCGGCGGGGGCGGCCCCCGGGACAGGGACAGCCCCCGCGACACCCTCCGACTCCGACTCCGACTCCGACTCCGAAACAGAAGCCGAGGTCGGCACCGACACCGACACCACGTGCCACGGCGGACGCGCCGTGAGCAGCCCGCGCAGGGCGACGTCCGAGTGCGTCGCCGCCACCCTCAGCCGCAGCGCCCCCTCAGGCGAGTGCCCGGTGACGACCCCCGGCACGGACGGCGGCGGCGCGGCACCCGGCGGGCCCTGCGCCTCGATCACGACCGACGGGCCTCCCCCGGCCGCATCCCGCGGTGAAGTTCCGTCCGGCGTACGGAGGTTGACCGCCGAGCCGACCACCGCGTACGTCACGTCGACCGTGCCCGCGAGCCGCCGCGGGTCATGGTCCACGAAGACGACCGCGCCGCCCTGCGCGACCCGCTCGGCGACGGCGCGGTCGAGTTCGTCGCGGGCCGCGGTGTCCAGCCCCGTCCACGCCTCGTCGAGGACGAGCAACTCCGGTTCCGCGAGGAGCGCTTGGGCCACGGCGACCTTCTGGCTGCTGCCTTTGGACAGTTCCGACAGGGGCGTACGCGCGTAACTCCCGGCCCCGAAGCGCTCAAGCCACTCCTCCGCGCCCCGCGCTGCCTCGGCCTTCGCCAGGCCGTGGATGCGGCCCAGGTGCGTGAGGTATCCGGCGGCCGTGAACGGCAGTGCCGCCGGGAAGCGTTCGGGTACGTACGCCGTGCGCGGCCGTCCGACGACGCGGCCCTCGGTCGGGGCGTCGATCCCGGCGAGCAGCCGCAGCAGGGTCGACTTGCCGGTGCCGTTCGCACCCCCGATCCGCGCCAGCGTGCCCGCGCGCACACCTAACCCGACGCCGCGCAGGACCCACGGCCCGCCCATCACGTAGCGCCGCCCCACCCCGTCGAGCCGCAGCGCGGCCCCCGCAAGATCGCTGTCCATGCGGCCATCCTCGCGCAGGGACCCGGCAGCGGGGCAAGGGGCGAAGCCCGCGACGGGTCCGATCTTCGGCCTGGCAGACTGGACGCGTGAGCAGCGATCAGACCGCCGGGAACTCCCAGCCGCAGGCCAGCCAGGACAGCCGAGACAGCCGGGGCACCCAGGACGGTCAAGACCCCCAGGACAGCCCCTTCCGCGCGGAGCGGACGACGCGCGACGAGGCGCCGCAGTTCGTACTGCCGCTGGTGGCCCGCATCGAGCGCGCCGAGCCTCCGCACCGTACGGACGCCCTGGAAACGGCGGCCCGCGCGGTGCTCGTCATGCTCGGCGACGAGCGGTCGCTGGGTGACGGCGAGTGGGCGCAGGCCATGCGGGACTGGCAGGACGCCCGGATCCGCAAGGTGGTGCGGCGGGCCCGCGGCGCCGAGTGGCGGCGGGCCGAGGCACTCCCGGGCATCACGGTGACCGGCAAGTCCGCCGAGGTCCGCGTCTTCCCGCCGGTGCCGCTGGACGGCTGGCCCAAGGATCTGGCGCGGCTCCAGGTCTCCGGCACCGACCTGGACGATCCCGAGGCCGTGCCCCCGCCGGACACGACCGCGCCGGTCCTGTGGATGAACCCCGACGTCGAAATGTCGGCGGGCAAGGCGATGGCGCAGGCGGGCCACGGCGCCCAACTCGCCTGGTGGGAGCTGTCGGACGAGGAGCGCGTGATCTGGCGGGACGCCGGTTACCCGCTCTCCGTCCGCACCCCGGACACCGCACGCTGGCGCGAACTCATGGCGAGCGGCCTGCCGGTGGTGCGGGACGCGGGCTTCACGGAGATCGAGCCCGGCCCGACCGTCGTCTCCGAAGGCGGCAGCCACTTCTGCCCACTGCCGGGCGGCCGGCAGCAGTAGCGGGTGCCCTGCGGTCGGCCCCCCGTCGCGCGTACGGACCACGAGGCCGCGCCGCTCCATCGTGACCAGGTGCCTGCCGGGAGAGGGCGAGCCCTCGAAGGCCGCGAAGGGCCGGAGCACCGCGAAGGGCCGGAGCACCGCGAGGTGCAGCGCAGCGTCGGAGCCGTATTCTTGCGCAGCCATGTCGACCCCCGGCCTCTCCCCGGGTCCATCCCTCTCCGATCCCCGGGGGCACCCCCTCCGGCACCCGCACCCGCACCCACCTCCCCTCACCGGCACACCACGGTGCGTTACGATCCCGTCATGGTGACGACCCCGAGCCCGGCGTGAGCGCCGGCGCGGCAGCAGGCGGGGGCACTGGCGCCACCAAGCTCGACGGCCGCGTCGAGCGCGGCAACCAGACCCGGCGTCTCGTCCTGCGCCGTACGGTCGACATCGCCTCGGTCGAGGGCCTGGACGCGCTCTCGGTGGGCCGGATCGCCACCGAGCTGAAGCTCAGCAAGAGCGGGGTCTTCGCGCTCTTCGGCTCCAAGGAAGAACTACAGCTCGCGACCGTCCGCGCCGCGGGCCGCATCTTCCTGGACAACGTGGTGGAGCCCGCCCACAGGACCCCGCCCGGCATCGACCGCGTACGACAGGTGTGTGCGCGCTGGCTGGACTACTCGGAGCAGCGGATCTTTCCCGGCGGCTGCTTCTTCTACGGGGTGATCGCCGAGTTCGGCGCCCGCGAGGGAGCCGTGCACGACGCGCTGGTCCGCGCCAACCACGACTGGACCTGCCAGGTGGAGCGCTGTCTCACCGAAGCCCGCGACACCGGCGAGCTGCGCCCCGACACCGACATCCCCCAGCTCGCCTTCGAGCTCATCGCCGTCATGGAGACGGCGAACGCGCACTCGGTGCTGCACGACGCACCGGAGGCCTACCGCAGGGCGGGCGTCGCCATCACGGCACGGTTGCGTGCGGCGGCGACGGACCCGTCACTGGTGCCTCAACTCCCCTGAACGCTCGGCACATCGGCACATCGGCAGCGCACATCGCGTCCGTACCGACTCTGCCAAACTAGTAGCACGACCGTTCGTTTAGATTTATGCTCGGTACATGACTTCACCGATCATGCGTTCGCCCTGGCAAGCGGGCCCCGAGACGCACGCGCCGGGCCCGGCCCTGGTGAGCGTCACGGAGTTCACCGCCCGTCGGCACACCCAGACCGTTCCGATCGCCCTGGCGGGGCTGCGGCTGCGGCGGAGCTGGCCGGGAACGCCCGGCGCCGTCGGCATGTGGCTCTGGGCCGATCCGCGGCGCAAGCGCTCGGGTTCCGTCTCGGTCTGGACCGACGAGCGAGCCCTGTACGCGTTCGTCGGGCGCCCCGACCACATACGGATCGTCCGTGCGCACCGGGACCAGGGCGAGACGCGCGCCACCACCTGGACGGTGGACCGGCTCGACACGGATGCCGTCTGGACTGCCGCGCACGCACTGCTCGACGGCTCAAGTACCTGGCCGCATCCGGCCGTTCACGCCACGGAAGGACCGTGAAAACCGCATGCCCGACCTCGGCGCACCCGACCTCGTCACACTCGACCGCACCGCCCTCCGCGAATCCCTCCGCCTCCTGCGTTCCGCCCGCGACGGCGACTGGGAGCGTCCCTCGCCCTGCGCGGGCTGGACGCTGCGCGACCTGGTGGCGCACATGGCCGCCCAGCACCACGGATTCGCCGCGGCGGCCCGCGGGTCCGGTGCCGACCGTACGTACTGGATCGCGCCGGACCTCGGCCGCGATCCGTTCAAGGTCTACGACGAGTCGGTGCGGCACGTACTGGCCGCCTTCGCCGAAGAGGGCGTCGTGGAGCGGGGGTTCACCCTTCCCGAGCTCGGCGGGACGTTCACGGGGCGGATCGCCGTCGGCTTCCACCTCCTGGACTACGTGGTGCACTCCTGGGACGTGGCGGCGACCATCGGCGTCGGTCTCGACCTCCCGCGGCCGGTCCTCGTGGCTGCTCTCGAAATCGCCCGCCGGGTGCCGAAGGACCCCGAACGACGCGGCCCCGGAGCCGCGTTCGCGCCGGTCCTGCCCACGCCGGAGGACGCCTCCCCGCTGGAGGAGATGCTGGCTCTCCTGGGACGGTCCCCCGATTTCCCGCACCCGTAGGGCAATGCGTTGAACATCACGCACGCCCCTTCCGTATCTCCCGGTACCAGGAAGTAGCTTGCCTCCACGGCAGGTTGACGGGCAGGAAGGCACGGCACATTGCGGCGCATCAACGGCACGGCTCTGATCATCGCGGCACTCGTGGTCACACTGGGCGCGCTCGCGTTCCCCATGTGGTCCTACGCCGACCGCTCGGGCACGGGGCCCGCCAATCTGGCCGCCGGATCCGTGGCCACCCAGTGGGGTCCGCTCTCGGCGGCGGACCGTGATCTCCTCGTGAAGGTGCGGCTCGCCGGCCTGTGGGAGCTGCCCGCGGGCCAGCAGGCCGTCGAGCGCGCGCCGACCGAGGCGATCAAGGAGGCCGGTGACCATCTGATCGTCGGCCACACGGACCTCGACAAGCGGGCCCGTTCGGTCGCAGCCCAGCTCGGCGTGGAGCTGCCGAACCAGCCCACCGCACAACAGCAGGGCTGGCTGCAGGAGTTGACCGAGGCCAGCGGCCAGACGTATCAGCGGAAGTTCGTGAATCTGCTGCGCGTCGCGCACGGCAAGGTGTTCGCGGTGATCGCACAGGTACGGGACAGCACCCGCAACACGCTGATCCGGCAGCTCGCCAGCGACTCCAACCAGACGGTCCTCGACCACATCACGATGCTGGAGGCCACCGGACTCGTCGACTTCGACGACATAGCGAACGGCGGCGCCGCCACCGCCACGGCCAGCCCCAGCGGTCCGCCCCCGCCCTCCGGCGTCGCTCCCCCGGAGCCGCCGCCCGCCGGTCCGACCGGCGATGTGTCCACGACGTCACGGCCCTCGCCCGCCCCGCCCGGGGAGGTCAACACGGACAGGCCGGAACCTCAAATGTAGCTCTGAACGTCCCTCCTCATGGGTTCGGCAGCGCCTGCCGGGGTCATGACCTCTGCACGCGTTCACAAGCCCCGCGCGCGACCACAGGACACCGGTACGACGCGGGTCCTGGCGGCGGGGTCTTGGCGGAGGAGGGGGAACATGAAGCACCTGGGGACCGGAATCGGATGGCGTCCGGAGATCGCGGACGCCGTGGAACGGATGCCCGGCATCGACTGGGTCGAGGCCGTCGCGGAGAACCTGTGCCCCGGGCACCTCCCCGATTCCCTCCTGCGGCTGCGCGAGCGCGGCGTCACGGTGGTGCCGCACGGCGTCTCGCTCGGTCTCGGCGGCGCCGACCGCCCCGACGAGACCCGCCTCGCGGCGCTCGCCGAGCGCGCGGAGGCCCTGGGCTCACCGCTGGTCACGGAGCACATCGCGTTCGTACGCGCCGGGGGCCCGCTGACCGCTTCGCAGCCGCTGGAGGCGGGCCATCTGCTCCCGGTGCCGCGCACCCGCGACGCCCTGGACGTGCTCTGCGAGAACGTACGCATCGCGCAGGACGCGCTGCCCGTGCCGCTCGCGGTGGAGAACATCGCGGCGGTCATCTCCTGGCCCGGCGAGGAGATGACCGAGGGGCAGTTCCTCTACGAGCTCGTCGAGCGCACGGGCGTACGCCTGCTCATCGACGTCGCCAACCTCCACACGAACCACGTCAACCGCGGCGAGGACCCGGGCAAGGCGCTGGACGAGCTGCCCGTCGAGGCCATCGCGTACGTCCATGTCGCGGGCGGCTTCGCGCGGGACGGCGTCTGGCACGACAGCCACGCCCACCCGGTCCCCGAGCCGGTCCTCGCGATCCTGTCGGACCTGGCGGCACGGGTGACCCCGCCGGGCGTCCTGCTCGAACGGGACGAGAACTTCCCGGCGCCGGGGGAGCTGGAGCGGGAGCTGGACGCGATACGGGAGAGGGTGCGGACCCGGGCGCCTGCCTCCGGGGAGTGCGCCACCGGCGCGGCATCGGCCGCGGGTGAGTCCTCGGCCACGGCGCCGTCCGCCGTCCCCGCCGCCACCCGGCAGCGTCTCGCCCTGGCGCAGACCGCGCTCCTGTCCGCCCTGGTGGCCGGGACGCCCGCGCCCGAGGGGTTCGACCGGGCCAGGCTGACCGTGCAGAGCCGGGCACTGACCGGCAAGCGGGCGGACGTCGTGGCGAAGGTGGCGCCCGAGCTGCCGGAGATCCTCGGCAAGGCCTATCGCGCGCGGTTCTTCGCGTACGCCCAGGCGCGGCCGATGTCCGGCGGATACCGCCGTGACGCGCTGGACTTCGCCGAGCGGCTGCTGCTCGCCGGGCAGCCCGAGGACGCGGAGGCGCGCGGCCGGCTGACCCGGTGGTGGCTGGAGCGGTCCGGGCCCGCGCCGCTGGACGGGCGTCCCGTCACGCGGTGGCTGCGGGCGGCGCGTTTCGCGCTGCGGCGGGGATGAGGGGGCGGCGGCCGTGGAGATCCTTTCCCTCTGTTTCGCCCTGCTGGTCGCGGCCTCGTCGGCCGGTCTCCTCGTCGGCGTCTCGCGCATCAGGCAGGCCGCCCCCGCGCGGCCCGACGCACGGCACGGAGCGGTGTTCGACCCCCTGGAGGCCGCCTTCCTGGCCGGTGGCCCCGGCAGGGTCGCCGACGCGGCCATCGCGGCCCTGCACGAGGACGGGCGCCTGGTGGTCGCCTTCCCCGGGGTCGTCGCGATCCAGTCGCCGGAAGTCCGCAACCCGGTGGAGGGCGCCGTGCTCCAGGCCCATGCCACCGCGCCCAGCGGCGCGCTGCACTGGCTGCGCATCGGCGTGATGCGCAGCCCGGCCGTACAGGCGATCGGCGACACGCTGGCCCGGCGCGGCCTGATGGTGCGGCCCGAGGCCCTGGTCCGGCTGCGGCGCCGTAAGTTCCGGCACAACGCCCTGATCTTCGCCGGGTTCATCCTCGTCGTCGGCGTCATCGCCGTCGAGGACGGCGACGGCCCCTCGTGGGACCCCGTGAGCACGTCGACCATCGTCCTGATCGCGGCCTGGGTGATCGGCGCCCTGGTCGGCCAACTCTGCGGCCGAGCGACCCGCACCAGGCTGACCGCGACGGGCCGTACCGCTCTCGCGGAGTACCGCGCGGCCGGGGCGCACGTGTCCGGCGCGGCGCACCGCGTGGCGGTGGAGGGCCTGGTCGGCGTGCTCGACCCCGAGCTGAACGCGCAGCTGCAGGCAGCGCACCGCGTGCGGCCGGGGCGTACGGCGGCGTCGTCCTCGTCGTACGCGAGCTCCGGGACGAGCACCATCGCGTGGTGCGGAGGCGGAGACGGCGGCGGCTCGGCGTGCGGCGGCTCCGGCTGCGGGAGTTCCGGCGGCGGTGGCTGCGGCGGCGGTTCCTCGTCCTGCGGCGGCAGCGGAGGCGGCTGCGGGGGCGGCGGAGGGGGCAGCTCCTAGCCGCCGGTGACGGCACAACGCCCTCCCGCCTCCAGCGCCCCCGGTGGCAGGCGCAGTTCCCAGTCGCCGGCCACGGCACAGGCGCCCGCCCGCCTCCAGTGCCCCTTACCGATACGGCAGTTGACGTACTCCCGGCGGTATCCCGCAGGCGCCCCGCCGCCGCGCACTAACGTGCGGCGGTGCAACAGGAGGCGTCATGCGATCCATCAACGGCACCGGTCTCATCGTCGCGGGGCTCGTCGCGACGTTGGCGGCGCTGCTCTTCCCTCTCTGGTCGTACGAGGACAGGTCGGGCACCGCCCTGGACAGACTCGACGCGGAGACCGTGTCGACGGAGTTCGGCCCGCTCTCCGCGCTCGACCGGGACTTCATCACCAAGGTGCGGCTCGCGGGGCTGTGGGAGCTCCCCGCGGGACAGCAGGCCGAGGCGCGCGGCACCACCAAAGCCGTCAAGACGGCGGGCGAGCATCTCGTCGAGGGCCATACGTTCCTCGACGCGCGGGTGCGCGAGGTGGCGACGCAGCTCAAGCTGGAGCTGCCCAACCAGCCGAACCCGCAGCAGCGCGGCTGGCTCGACGAGATGAGCGACGCGCACGGCGAGGCGTACGACGAGAAGTTCGCCAACATCCTGCGCGCCGCCCACGGCAAGGTCTTCTCGGTGGTCGCCGAGGTCCGCGCGAGCACCCGCAACTCGCTGGTGCGGGGGCTCGCCGACGACGCGAACACGACGGTCCTCGACCACATCACGGTCCTCGAAGGTACGGGCCTTGTCGACTTCGACGATCTGGCGCGCGACGCGGCATCGGCGGCCCCCGGCCCGGTGACCCGCTCCCCCGCCCCGCCGGGCCCGACCGGGACCCCGGATCCGGCGACCCCGGTCTCCCCCTCCCCCACGTTCTCGCTGCCTCCGCCCGCGTCCCGCCCCAAAGCGGAACGTTACGTACCCGCGACCCCCCGTCCGCATGCTGAATAACCCATGGCGCCGCCCCCGCCCCCTCGCATAGAACACCGGCATGTTCTGGCTTCCCCTCCTTCTCGTGGCCTGGGTCGCGACGGGCCTGTCCTGCGCCCGGCTCTGCCTCACCGCCTACCGCGCGGCCCCGCGCGGCACGGCCCCGGAGCACCGCCATGAACTGACGCTCTACGAAGCCGCGTTCCTCTCCGGCGGCCCCGCGCGCGTCACGGACCTCACCCTGGTGTCGATGGCCCGCGCCCGGCGGCTGCTGCTCGCGCACACCGGCTGGGCCACGGTCGTCGACCCGGTGGGCGGCGACGACATGGAGCGTTCCGTGCTCGGCGCGATAGGGCCCGCCGGGCAGTCGCCGATAGCGCCGGTGCGCGAAGCGGCGGCCGGTACCGACGCGATGCGCGCCCTCGCGGACCGTCTCGTGGCCGCGGGCCTCGCGCTGCCGGACGGATCGTGGTCGGGGGTCGCCGGTGCGGTCCGGCAGGTGCGGGCGGCCACGGCGGCGGTGGTCGCGCTGGGGGCCGTCGCCCTGCTGATGCCCGTTCAGGAACCGTCGGGAGAGGTGCCCGTGGCACTCTGGTTCGCGCTGCCCCTGGTCCTGAACGCGAGCTGCCTGGCCGTCGCCCGTTTCGAGATCCACCCCTACCCCCGCTGGGCGTCGCCCGCGGGCCAGCTCCTCCTGAGCGCGCTGCCCGCGCGCGGCGGCTCGGACCTCGCCGCCGTCGCCGTACGCGGCACGCGCGCGCTCGCCGACCCGGAGCTGCGGGCGGCTTTCGCGCACCGGGATGCGGCGCATCGGGGTCATTGAGCCCGACACGCCCGACACCGGCAGGGCGGTGCTTTACTTCGCCAATTACCGAACGAATCATCCCTTTTATTCGAGCAACGCACGGCCGAATGAAGGAATGAGCAGCGATGAGAGCAGCAGCCGCCCTCTACGGAACCGCCGGATCCCTGGTCCTGACCGCACTCGTCGCCGCACCCACGGGAAGCGCGTCCGCGGCCGACACCTCCCCCTACCCCGAGGCCCGCGGCACCCTCGTCGCGGCCCAGCGCGCCACCACGGCCGGGATCCGCTTCGGCGCCTGCCCGGCGGCGGAGGGCCTGCCCCCGTCGGTCAGATGCGGCACCGTCTCGGTACCGCTGGACTACGCACGCCCGGACGGCAAGCAGATCAAGCTGACCGTCAGCCGCACCAAGGCCACGCGGAAGGCCGAACCCCGGCGGGGCAAGGCCGTCAGGCGGCAGGGCGCCCTCGTGTTCAACCCGGGCGGTCCCGGCGGGTCCGGCATGTACTTCCCGATGGTCGGCATGCTCCCCGAGTGGAAGCGCATCGCGGCGGCGTACGACCTCGTGGGCTATGCCCCGCGCGGTGTGGGCCGCTCGGCTCCGATCTCCTGCCAGGACCCCAAGGAGTTCGCCAAGGCTCCTTCGCAGTCCCCGACGCACCCGGACGCCGCGTACAAGCTGAAGCGGATCAAGCAGGCGAAGGCGTACGCACAGGGCTGTGTCGAGCGCTCCGGGAAGGCCGTGCAGCACTACACGAGCCTGAACAACGCCCGTGACCTCGACGTCCTGCGGGCGGCGCTCGGCGAGAAGAAGCTGACCTTCATGGGTGCTTCGTACGGCACCTACTTCGGCGCCGTGTACGCCACGCTCTTCCCCTCGCACGTGCGCCGCATGGTGTTCGACTCGGCGGTCAACCCCGACCCCGCGCAGATCTGGTACCGCAACAACCTCGACCAGTCCGCGGCTTTCGAGCACCGCTGGGGTGACTTCCGCACCTGGGTGGCCAAGCACGACAAGACGTACCACCTGGGCAAGACGCCCGAGGCGGTGATGCGCAGCTACGAGAAGGTGCGCGACAAGCTGGCGGCCAAGCCCGCGGGCGGCAAGGTCGGCCCCGGCCAGCTCCAGTCGGCGTATCTCCAGGCCGGGTACTACGACGACTACTGGCCGGCGCGCGCGTCGGCGCTCTCGGCGTATCTGAAGGGCAACCCGAAGCCGCTGATCGAGCAGGCGGCGCCCGAGCCGAAGGGCGCCAAGGAGCAGGAGAACGGCAACGCGGTCTACACGGCGGTGGAGTGCAACGACGCGTCCTGGCCGACGGACTTCGGGACCTGGAACCGCGACAACTCACGGCTCGCCCGCAGCGCTCCCTTCGAGACCTGGGACAACGCCTGGATGAACCTGCCGTGCGCCTACTGGCCCGCGCCCCGGCAGCGTCCCGTCGACGTCCGCACCGAGGAGGGCGCGCTCGCCCCGACGCTGATCCTGGCCGCCGAGCGGGACGCGGCGACCCCGTACGCGGGCGCCGAGGAGCTGCACCGCAGGCTGCGGGGTTCGGTCCTGGTGACCGAGCGGGACGCGGGCACGCACGGCATCGGCGGCGGCCCCAACCAGTGCGTCAACGGGCACATGGAGGCCTACCTCCTGGAGGGCAGGCTCCCCGTGCGGCGCGCGGCGTGCGCACCGCACAAGGAGCCCGAGCCGCTGTCCGGCGAGCGGGCGGCGGCCCTGCCCAAGGAGCACTAGCCGCTAGAGGGCTGCCAGCCGCTCCAACGGAAACGGCGGCTGAGCCAGCGGACGCACCGCGAGCCGGGTCAGCGGCAGGGCGTTGTCGTCGCCCGCGGTGCGGTTGGCGTGCAGGACACCGCAGTGCGTGCAGCGATGGACCAGAACCCACTCGCCGTCTCCTCGTACGGAGATGGCGAGGGGTTCCATCCGGGCGCCGCAGTCAGCGTCCCGGTCGCCCGGGGTGTCGTCGAGGTGACGGCTCCACAGGCAGTTCGGGCAGTGGTTGCGGTGGTCGGTGCCCGGCGCGGTCATCGAGACGTCGAGACCGCAGTGCAGACAGCGGAAGGACTGGGCGCGCGACTCAGTGCGGGCCCGCCGAGAGGTGTTTCGGGACATGGTGGGAGTGACTCCAGTGCGTCGCGGAATGGGCTGACTTCGAGCTGTTCCGCGGGGCCCTGGGCATACAAGCACCATCCTTCCGTTCTCGTTTCCGTTCTCGGCTTCGACCTCTCGATGAAACCCGCACCGGCCGGGCACGGCAACCGAATTAACTAGGCGAGGCCCGCCACCAGCTCGGCCACGGACTTGCGGCGGCCGGTGTAGAACGGGACCTCTTCGCGGACGTGCATGCGGGCCTCGGAGGCGCGCAGGTGACGCATGAGGTCGACGATGCGGTACAGCTCGTCGGCCTCGAAGGCAAGGAGCCATTCGTAGTCGCCGAGCGAGAACGAGGCGACCGTGTTGGCGCGCACGTCGGGGTAGCCGCGGGCCATCATGCCGTGGTCCTTGAGCATGCGGCGACGGTCCTCGTCGGGCAGCAGGTACCAGTCGTAGGAGCGCACGAAGGGGTAGACGCTGATGTAGTTGCGCGGCGTCTCATCGGCCAGGAAGGCCGGGATGTGCGACTTGTTGAACTCGGCGGGGCGGTGCAGCGCCATGTTCGACCAGACCGGCTCCAGGGCGCGGCCCAGCTTGGTCCGGCGGAAGAGGTTGTAGGCCTCCTGGAGCTCGTCGGCCGTCTCGGCGTGCCACCAGATCATGACGTCGGCGTCGGCGCGCAGGCCGGACACGTCGTACGTGCCGCGGACGGTGATGTCCTTGGCGGCGAGCTGGTCGAAGAGGTCCTGGACCTCGTCGGCGTAGCCTGCGCGGTCCTCGGGGAGCAGGTCCCGCAGCTTGAAGACGGACCACAGCGTGTAGCGGATGACCTCGTTGAGGTCCTTGGCCTTCTTGCCCGCGTTCGGGCTCTTGGCGGGGGCGTCGTCACTCATGGCCCTATTCTCCTCCGCCGCCGTGCAGGCTCTGCACCGGGTTGGCGGTGAGCTCCTGCACACCGGCCAGGTCACCGCCCAGCTGGTCGACGGCGGCGTACGCGCTCGCGATGCACGCGGGGATGCCCACCCCGTCGTAGGCCGCTCCGCACACGGCGAGGCCGGGCAGCTTGCTCACGTGCTGCCGGACGCGGGCCACGCGCGCGTGGTGGCCGACGGGATACTGCGGGAGGCCGTCGTTCCAGCGGGTCACCCTGGTGGCGACGGGCTCGGCGGTCAGGCCGGTGGCCGCGCGCAGGTCGCGCCGGGAGAGGGCGATGAGGTCGGCGTCGTCGCGTCCCAGGATCTCCGTCTCCCCGTACCGCCCCACGGAAGTGCGCAGGACCAGCAGGTCGGGGTCCTCCTCGGCGATCCAGCCCCATTTGCGCGAGGCGAACGTGGACGCCTTGATGGTGTGCCCGTCGACGGGCGGCACGAGAAAACCGCTGCCTTCGGGGAGGTCGGTCTCGCCGCGGCGGTAGGCGAGGGTCATCAGGGCCATGGAGGCGTACTCGACGCGGCGCAGTTCGGCGGCGGCGGCCGGTACGTCATGGTCCAGGAGGCGGGCGGCGTGCGGGGCGGGCAGGGCGACGACCACGGCATCCGCCTCCAGGTCCCAGTCCTCGACGTACACCTCCCACCCTTCGTCGACCTTGCGCAGGCCGTGTGCCTGCGAGTTCAGCAGAATCTCCCCGCCACGCGCGCGTACCGACTCCGCGACGGCGAGCGGCAGTTGACCGACGCCGCCCTCGATGCCCATGAAGACCGGGCCGCTCTGCTGGTTCTTCGCGGCGCGGGCCTGGATCTCGCGGACGCCCTCGGTGAGCGAGGCGTGCGTGCGGGCGGCCTCGAAGAGCTGCGGGACCGCCGAGCGCATCGAGATGCGGTAGGCGTCGCCCGCGTAGACCCCGCCGAGCAGCGGCTCCACGAGGCGGTCGACGACCTCTCGGCCGAGGCGCGCGGCCACGTACGCGCCGACCGCGACGTCGTCCCCGACCTCGGTGCGCGGCAGGTCTCGGTCCTGCTCGATGCGGTGCAGGCCTTCGTCGGAGAGCACTCCGGAGAGGGCGGACGCGTCGCCCGGTACGCCCATGACGTGCCCCTTGGGCATCGGCCGCAAGGCTCCCCGGGTCCAGATCGCGGCGCTCGCCGTGGCGGGCGGCTGCAGCCGGTCGGCGAGGCCCACCTCGCGGGCGAGGGCGACGGCCTCGGGGCGGCGGGCCAGCATCGACTCGGCGCCGAGGTCGACGCGGACGCCCTCGATCTCGCCGGGGAGCAGCTTGCCGCCGAGCCGGCCGGAGGCCTCCAGGACGGTCACGCGGGCTCCGGTGTCGAGCAATCGGTGGGCGGCGGCCAGCCCGGCGATCCCGCCACCGATGACAACGACATGACCCGTACGTGTGTCCGTTTCGCGCATGCCTCCACTCTACGAGTCGCGTTCCGCGGCCCGTGCGAGTCCTGAACGTGACCCCATCGGGACCGGTCGGCAACCACCTTTCCGCACCTCCCCGGCGTCAAAGGAGCACCAGTCACCACGACCTTCGGGGGGTACGTCGAGATGCACGCGTCCAGCACGTCAAGGCACCGGACCGTCCAGGCACTCTCGGCCGTCCTGCTCGCGGCGGCCCTCGCGCTCACGGGGTGCAGCGCGGGCGGCGGCGACAGCGGCGACAGCGACAAGGCGGTGGGCTCCGGCAAGGAGGACGCGGCCGTCTCCGGCAGCCAGGACGACAAGGGAGTGGGCGACGGCAGCCGGGCCGACCAGTCCGGCACGAAGAAGCCGCCCAAGCTCACCGGCACGCACATCATCCTCACCGCGACCCTGACCGTCCGCGTCAAGGACGTGCCCAAGGCGCTGGACGAGGCGCGCGCGGCGGCCACCGACGCGGGCGGTGTCGTCGGCGACGAGACCACGGACCGCGACGACCGCGGCCACGAGCGCTCCCGCATCGTGCTGCGCGTCCCGCAGGACCGGTACGACGAGGTCCTCACGTCCATCGAGGGCACGGGCAAGCTGATCGAGCGCAAGGCCAAGGCGCAGGACGTCACCGACCAGGTCGTCGACGTCGAGAGCCGCGTCAAGTCGCAGCGGGCGAGCGTGGCGCGGGTGCGGGAGCTGATGGACAAGGCGACGAAGCTGAGCGATGTCGTCACCCTGGAAGGGGAGTTGAGCGGCCGCCAGTCCGAACTGGAGGCGCTGCTGGCCCAGCAGTCCTCGCTGAAGGACCGTACGAGCATGTCCACCATCACGCTCTCGCTCAGTGAGACGGCCGTGCAGAAGGCCGCCGCACAGGACGACGACCCGACGTTCGTGGACGCCCTGTCCGGCGGCTGGCACGCCTTCGTGACGATGCTGCGGTGGCTGGCGGTCGTCATCGGCGCGGTCCTGCCGTTCGCGGCCGTGGCGGCGCTCCTCTTCCTGCTGTGGCAGCGCCTGGTGCGGCCCCGGCTGCCGCGGCGGCCCGCGGTCGCCGCGGCTCCCGGGACATCCACGCGCGAGGGCGAGGACGACTAGCGGTCCTTCAACTGCCGCCTCGTCGTAGCGTGTCCGTATGAGTAGCGCGAGAGAGCGACTGGTGGTCATCGGGGGTGACGCGGCGGGCATGTCCGCCGCGTCACAGGCACGCAGGCTCAAGGGCCCCGGGGAGCTGGAGATCGTCGCGTTCGAGCGCGGCCACTTCACCTCGTACTCGGCCTGCGGCATCCCCTACTGGGTCGGCGGTGACGTCCCCTCGCGGGACGAGCTGATCGCGCGTTCGCCCGAGGAGCACCGGGCCCGCGACATCGATCTGCGGATGCGGACGGAGGTCACGGAGATCGACGTCGAGGGCGGCCGGGTCCGCACCCGGGATCTGGAGTCGGGGACGGAGGACTGGACGTCGTACGACAAGCTCGTGATCGGCACCGGCGCCAGGCCGGTGCGCCCCTCGCTGCCCGGCATCGACGCCCCCGGCGTGCACGGCGTGCAGACCCTGGACGACGGCCAGGCGCTCCTGGACACGCTGGCCCGCACGCCGGGCCGCAGGGCGGTCGTCATCGGCGCGGGCTATATCGGCGTCGAGATGGCCGAGGCGCTGATCCAGCGCCGCTACGAGGTCACGGTCGTCAACCGCGGCGCGGAGCCGATGTCGACGCTCGACCCGGACATGGGCCGCCTCGTCCATGACGCGATGTCCGGGATGGGCATCGAGATGGTGAACGGCGCCGAGGTCACCAAGATCCTCACCGGTGACGACGGCCGGGTCAGGGCGGTGGCCACGGGGGACGCCGAGTATCCGGCGGACGTCGTGGTGCTCGGCATCGGCGTACGCCCCGAGACGGAACTCGCCCGTGCGGCGGGGCTGCCGCTGGGCGAGCACGGCGGGCTGCTCACGGATCTCGCGATGCGGGTGCGGGGGCACGAGAACATCTGGGCGGGCGGCGACTGCGTCGAGGTCCTCGACCTGGTCTCGGGCCGCGAGCGCCACATCGCGCTCGGCACCCACGCCAACAAGCACGGCCAGGTCATCGGCTCGAACGTGGGCGGGGGCTACGCGACCTTCCCCGGCGTCGTCGGGACGGCCGTCAGCAAGGTCTGCGACCTGGAGATCGCCCGCACGGGCCTGCGCGAGAAGGAGGCGCGGGCGGCCGGCCTGCAGTACGTGACGGTGACCATCGAGTCGACGAGCCGCGCGGGCTACTACCCCGGCGCGGCCCTGATGACCGTGAAGATGCTCGCCGAGCGACTCAGTGGGCGGCTGCTCGGCGTCCAGATCGTCGGCCGGGAGGGCGCGGGCAAGCGCGTCGACATCGCGGCCGTGGCGTTGACGGCCCGGATGACGGTGGACCAGATGACCGCGCTCGACCTCGGCTACGCACCGCCGTTCTCACCGGTGTGGGACCCGGTCCTGGTGGCGGCGCGCAAGGCGGTCGCGGCGGTCCGGTCGGCGGGTTAGGCCGCGAAGGGGGCGTCTTCCACCGCGAAAGCGCCCCCTCTCCCGTCCCACCCGTCATATTCAGGCGAGATTTTCAGCCAACTACGAACCGCCCTCGAAACGGCTCCGTCAGCGCGCGGTCCGCGTGTGGACGTGCTCCACGAGCCGCGTCAGCGCGTCGGGGTCCGTGGTCGGCAGCACGCCGTGGCCGAGGTTGAAGATGTGCCCCTCGAGCTCCGCGGCGGCGTCAAGGACCTCGTCCGTCTTGGTCTCCATCGCCTCCCGCGTGGAGAAGAGGACCGCCGGGTCGAGGTTCCCCTGCAGCGCCTTGCCGGGGCCGACCCGCAGGACCGCCTCGTCCATCGGGACGCGCCAGTCGACGCCCATCACGTCGGCGCCCGCCTCGCCCATCAGACCGAGCAGTTCGCCCGTGCCGACACCGAAGTGGATGCGCGGCACTCCGTACGAGGCCACCGCGTCGAAGACCTTCTGCGATGCGGGCATCACGGAGCGGCGGTAGTCGGCCGGGGCCAGCGCGCCCACCCACGAGTCGAAGAGCTGCACGGCGCTCGCGCCCGCCTCGATCTGCACCTTCAGGAAGGCGCCGGTGATCTCCGCGAGGCGGTCGAGCAGGTCGGCCCAGAGCTGCGGGTCGCCGTACATGAGCGCCTTGGTGTGCTCGTGGTTACGGCTCGGACCGCCCTCGACCAGGTAGCTCGCGAGAGTGAAAGGCGCACCGGCGAATCCGATGAGCGGGGTCGGCCCCAGCTCGGCGGTCAGCATGCCGATCGCCTCGGTCACGTAGCTCACGTCGTCCGGCGTCAGGTCCCGCAGCTGGGCGAGATCGGCGCGCGAACGGATGGGGTTGGCGACGACCGGGCCGATGCCCGGCTTGATGTCGAGGTCGATGCCGATGGCCTTGAGGGGGACGACGATGTCGCTGAAGTAGATCGCGGCGTCGACCTTGTGGCGGCGCACGGGCTGCAGCGTGATCTCCGTGACCAGCTCGGGCATCATGCAGGACTCCAGCATGGCCGTGCCCTCGCGCACCTTGCGGTACTCGGGAAGTGAGCGCCCCGCCTGCCGCATGAACCAGACCGGCGTGTGCGGCACGGGCTCGCGCCGACAGGCCTTCATGAAAGCGGAGTCGTACGTCGCTGCGTTCTTCTGGCCCATGGGGCTCTGGCTGTTGTTGGCGCTCACGCGGAAAGTCTCGCACGGGCCCGCGCACCCCCGTCCCGAGGGACACCCTGCCTTGACCGGGGGCCCTCTCACGGGTGTCTGTCCCTGCGCGAAGCCACCGTTCCCCTTAACCTTCCCCGCATGGCTGCGGCTCAAGGACAACGGTCGGACGGCGCTGGCGAGATGGAAAGTACGGAGGGGAAGGTGGCGGAATCGACTCCGTTGCCCTTTCGCGCGGCGGTCGAGGCGCTGCGCGGGGCACGGCTTCGGCCCGAGATCGAGATCGACCCGACGCGGGCTCCGCAGCGGCTTGCTCCCCATGCGTACGCGCTGGAGGCGGCGGTGGTCGACGGCGACGAGGACCTGGCGGACGGGCGCCTGGTCCTGCTGCACGACCCGGACGGGCACGACGCGTGGCAGGGCACCTTCCGCCTCGTCACGCTCGTCCGCGCGGAGCTGGAGCCGGAGATGGCCGCGGACCCGCTGCTCCCCGAGGTCTGCTGGACGTGGCTGACGGGCGCGCTGCAGGCGCGCGGTCTGGCGTGCGGGGAGCCGAGCGGCACCGTCACGCGCGCGGGCTCGCACTACTTCGGCGGGCTCTCCGAGCGGCCGCCCGCGTCGCAGATCGAGATCCGGGCGTCGTGGACGCCGCGGGAGGGGATCGGCGGGGTGCCGGACACGGCCGCGCACCTGGCGGCCTGGTGCGATCTGCTCTGCCAGGTGGCGGGGCTGCCGCCGGCGAACCAGGGGCAGCACGGCGAGGGGTCCGTGGTGTCGCTGCCGCAGCGGCGGGGGCCGCAGACACCGTGAGCGTGCGGCCTCCGGTTCCTCATGGGGGCCGCCGCCGGTTTCTTACGGGACTGAACTGTCACGCGGATGAGCGATTCTGAACGACTGCGATTCGGGTTGATCTTCGGATGATCGATCACGTGTCCGAATGGTCCGAATTGTTACTCACCAAATCGTGATCATTCTCTAAAGGCGGACGGGTTTGATGCCGAAGAGGTTGGTGACCTTGAAAGCACGGTTCGTCCCGGCTTCATCCCCGAGCCGGTTCCGTCCCGCACCCCAGGAGGCCTGGTGTCCGTTCTCCTCGAGCAGCCCGCAAGCCTGGTCGCCTACCGCCCGAACAAGCCGACCGCCATGGTCGTCGTGGCCGACCCCCGCGTACGCTCCACCGTCACCCGCCACCTGTGGGCCCTCGGTGTACGCGACGTGATCGAGGCCTCGTCGATCGCGGAGGCTCGTCCCCGCATCGGCAACCCCCGTGACATCTGCGTCGCAGACGTCCACCTCCCCGACGGCTCCGGCCTGACGCTCCTCTCAGAAACCCGCGCGGCGGGCTGGCCCAACGGCCTCGCCCTCTCCGCGGCCGATGACATCGGCGCCGTACGCAACGCCCTCGCGGGCGGCGTCAAGGGCTACGTCGTCACCGGCACCCGCAACAATGTCGGACTCCCCACCCGTCCCGGCGCCGCGCCCATCGGCTCGGCCGCCGCCCGAATGCACCGCCGCCCGCCCGGCGCCCCGAGCCACCCCGGTGGCTACCGCGAGCTGTCCGGCCGTGAGGTGGAGGTTCTCCGCCTGGTCGCGGAGGGCCAGTCGAACAAGGCCATCGGCGTCTCGATGGGGCTCTCGGCACTGACCGTGAAGAGCCACCTGGCCCGGATCGCACGCAAGCTCGGCACGGGTGACCGGGCCGGGATGGTGGCGGTGGCTCTGCGCACCGGAATCATCCACTGACTCATTTACACCCCTCGTGCGCCCGTCGACGGAACGTTCCGTCGACGGGCGCCGCGCATACACAGATACCCTTGACAGGTGACCGACGCCCAAGAGACCGCAGCAGACAGCTCACTGCGAACCACCGGAGGCGGCCCTCCGGACGACGTCGAAACGGCGCCGATCCCTTTGGACGAGCCGCGTGATGGAATCCCTCCGGTGGTCGCCGACGCAGCCTCGCTCGCCGAGGTGATCGCCGCTTTCGCGGCAGGAAGTGGCCCCGTGGCCGTGGACGCCGAACGTGCGTCCGGCTATCGGTACGGCCAGCGTGCCTATCTCGTACAGCTGCGCCGTGAAGGCGCGGGCAGCACTCTGATCGACCCCGTGGCCTGCCCCGACCTGTCGGGGCTCGGCGAGGCGATCTCCGACGCGGAGTGGGTGCTGCACGCCGCCACGCAGGATCTGCCCTGCCTGCGGGAAATAGGCATGATCCCCACCAGCATCTTCGACACGGAACTCGCCGGGCGCCTCGCCGGCTTCCCCCGGGTCGGCCTCGGCGCGATGGTCGAGGGCGTACTCGGCTTCGTCCTGGAGAAGGGGCACTCGGCGGTCGACTGGTCGACCCGGCCGCTGCCCGATCCCTGGCTGCGGTACGCGGCACTGGACGTGGAGCTGCTGGTGGACCTGCGCGACGCCCTGGAGAAGGAGCTCGACCGGCAGGGCAAGCTGGAGTGGGCCCGCGAGGAGTTCGACGCGATCTCCTCCGCCCCGCCTCCGCCGCCCCGCGTGGACCCCTGGCGGCGCACGTCCGGCATGCACAAGGTGCGGCGGCGTCGTCAGATGGCGGTCGTCCGGGAGCTGTGGACCGCGCGTGACGCGGTGGCCCAGCGGCGTGACGTGTCGCCCGGCAAGGTGCTCAGTGACGGCGCGATCGTGGAGGCGGCGCTCGGGCTTCCGCCCAACGTGCACGCGCTCGCCGGTCTCACCGGCTTCGGGCACCGCATGGGCCGCCGTCAGCTGGACCAGTGGCAGGCCGCGGTGGACCGGGCCAGGGCCCTGCCCGACGCCGAGCTCCCGCAGCCCGGACAGACCGTCTCGGGCCCGCCGCCGCCCCGCTCCTGGGCGGACCGCGACCCGGCAGCAGCGGCGCGGCTGTCCGCGGCGCGGGCGGCGGTCTCGGCGCTGGCCGAGGAGCTGAACATGCCCCAGGAGAACCTGATCACTCCGGACACCGTACGAAGGGTCTGCTGGGAGCCGCCGGGTCAGGTGGACGCGGAGTCCGTGTCGGCGGCGCTCGCTTCGCACGGCGCGCGGCAGTGGCAGATCTCCCAGGTCACCCCGGCCTTGGTCACCGCCCTCACCACGACCGCCGACACCTCCCCCCGGCAGAGCTGACCGGCCGCTCCGTGACGCGGGGCGGGAAGCGGTGGTGGTCCGGTGGCTTCGACAGCC
>NZ_JBHUZJ010000102.1:0-29245 GCF_042667685.1 Streptomyces sp. NPDC057302
GCTTTAAGCCTCCGGGCCGCAGTCGTTTTCGCGTGCGCTTTCCCTTACCGCACACGGGAATTGATGACCCGTCGGCTGCCGCACGGATAAAAGCGGAGTCAGTGCAGTCAGTGCATTCTGCCGAGAACGTCACGGACCCGGCGTGCGTCGCGCAGCCGCTGTTCGTACGTCGCGCCGATCGCGAGGAGCAGCAGTCCGGCGAGCGCGGGCGGCAGCCAGCGCGGCAGGGCGTCCACCACTTGGACTACGTAGGGCGCGAGTTCGTGCAGCGCGACCAGGGCGAGGGTCGTGCCGCCGAGCATCAGCGGCGCCTGCAGCCGGTGCCGGGCGCCCACCAGGGTGATCAGCAGGGCCGCGGTGCCCAGGAGCAGCGGCCGCTGCCAGTGCGCGTCGCTCCAGGCGGCGACGAGACTCGGCAGGAGGGTCGCGGCGAGGCCGGGGCCGTACGCCGTCCAGGAGGACGTCTGCGGGGCGCGGCGGAGCCGCAGCGCGCCGATCAGGAGCGCGGGGACGGTGACCGGCAGGGTGTACGCCTCCGGGATGTCGACCGCCCACGCGGCCAGGCGTACCCAGGTCGCCAGGAGGAACAGCAACCCGGCCGCGTACCCGACGGGGCGGCGGTCCGTGCGCAGCGCGGTGCCCGCGGCGATGGCGCCGCCGAGCGCGAGGGCCAGGGCGAGGGTCGGCGCGTGCCCCGCGGTGAGGACGATGGCGAGCCCGCCCGCGAGCGCTCCGGTGATCTCCACCGGCGGCGTCAGCGGATGCGGCCCGAGCCGGGCCGCGGCCAGGGCGCCGAGCGCGGGGACGACCAGCACGAGCAGCCCGGTGTGTTCCGGCCGCAGATTCCAGGCGGCGCCCGAGGCGCAGACGAGCGCGGTGGCGTACGCGACGGCCACACCAACGGCGACGGACGCCACGACAGTCACCCCGCGGCGCACCGCGAGCACCGTCGCCACCAGGAACAGCACGGTCAGGACGCCGAGAGTGCCGAGCGTGCCCCCGGTGGTGGCCAGAGCCAGGAAGGCGACACTCACCGAGGAGGCGACGGCAAGGCACAACGAGGTAAGGCCCAGCCCCTTCGACACACCGCGCGACACGACGAGCGACGAGATGGCGAGCAGAGCTGCGGTCAGGGTGATGTACGCCGATACCCCGGCCGCGTAGGGAAGTTGGAGTGCCGACGGGAGGACGAGAAGGGCGGCCCAGGCGAGGACCAGGGCGCCGGAGAGTGCCGCGGCGGGGGCCAGGGGTGCTTCGGCGTGCGGCTCGTGGGCGGGAGCTGGGGTGGGGACCCCCGCCCCGCCCGGCGGTGTGACCAGGGCCGCCGCTCCCTGCCGCTCCGTGGCTCCGGGCAGGAGGCGGCTCGCCGTGAATGTCACGCCCGCGATGGCCGCCAGTACGAGCGAGGCCATCGCCGGGTGGTGGACCGGCAGTTGGGGTACGGCGTACGCCTCGGGCGTGTTCCGGGGTGTGCCCGACCATGCCTTGCCCGCCCACCCCACGGGCCCGAGCAGGGCGGTGACGAGTGCGGGCAGTGTCCACAGTGCCGCGAGCGCGTGCACCAGGAGTGCAGAGCCTGCCGTACCGCGAACGACGGCCTGTGGCAGGGGCGTGCGGACGAGTGCCAACAGGGCGATGGCACACGCCAGATAGGCGGGGACCGTCCACGCGGCGGGCAGTGCCTCGCGCAGTACACCGCCGGCCGCGGCCACCGCGAGCAGACCGCCCGCGAACGCCGCTCCCGTCGCCTGCGGAGACTGGGTGATCAGCCACGCCGCCACCAGGGCGATCGACGCGGCCAGCAGCAGGAGCGCGCCCGCCTGCGCGGCGCCCGGCACGTCCGTGGCCGACCAGGACAGGTGGCCCGCGCCCGCAGCGCCCCACAGGCCCGTGGCGCAGGCGCCGACGGTCGCGATGACGCGTACGCCGGGGTCGCCGGCCCGCAGCGCGATCGCGACGTCGAACGCCGCCGTCACCAGGAGCGCCGCCGCCGTCGCGTGCTCACCCGCGTCCGCGGCACGCGCCCAGAGGAACAACGGGAGTTGAGCGCCCGCCACAGCCAGCGCCGGCGGCAGCCGCAGCTCGCGGAAGGACACTCCGTACGCGGCCCACAGCGTAGAGAGCACGGCGGTCGCTGCCGCCGTGAAGCCGAGGGGGTCGGTCTCCGGCAGGGCGACGGCATGGACGGCGTACGCGTCGAGGACGGTCAGGGCGAGGCCGAGCGCGGCCACCGTCTCCGCCGTCGAGCGCAGCTTCCGGCGCAGCAGCAGCACGGGCACGCCGAGCGCCGTGAGCGTCACGACGGCGAGGACGGTACTGCGCCCGCCGATGCCGAGGTGACCCCAGCTCACCAGCGTGAAGGCGATCGCCGCGACGGTCAGCAGGATGCCGCCCAGCGTGAGCAGCACGTTCTGCACGTTCGGCGGTGCGGCCTGCGGGCCGCGGGCCGGCCGCGGGGGAGCGGGAGCGGGCGCCACCGCCGGGTGCAGGACGCTGAGCAGCCAGGCGCGGCGCTGGAGCAACTGCGACCTGCGCGCGTCGAGTCGGTGCAGCTCCAGGTCGAGGAGGCGGAGCTCCTCGGCCGGGGGCGGAATGTTCGTCATGTCGGTGGAGTGTGGCGCGGGCCACTGCGACGGGCATCGGTTCGCGTACTCAGTACGTACTCAGATCGGGCGTCCTACCGGCAGACTCGGTCCATGGACTGGAGTCACTACCGCTTCCGCAGCGTCTGGAACGTGCCCGCGCCGCCCCCGGACGTGTACGCCGTCCTCGAACGCGCCGAGGACTATCCGGCGTGGTGGCCCCAGGTGCGCGAGGTGACACCCGTCGACGAGCACAGCGGCACCGCGCGCTTCCGCTCCCTCCTGCCGTACGACCTGTTCGTCACCGCCGAGGAGCGGCGCCGCGACCCGGCGAGCGGGACCCTGGAGATCGCGATGACCGGCGACCTGGAAGGCTGGGCGCGCTGGACCGTCACGGCGGCCCGAGGCGGGACGCGGGCGGTCTACGACCAGGAAGTGGTGGTGCGTAAACCGCTGATGAGACGCCTCGCCGTTCCCGGCAGACCCGTCTTCCTCCTCAACCACGCGCTGATGATGCGCGCGGGCGAGCGAGGTCTGAAGAAGCACCTGCGCGGGAACTGAGGGCTTTCGCGGAAGCGGTTTGAAGGAAACCCGCGAAGACCTGTATTGTTCAGTCCGTTCCCGGGCGATTAGCTCAGTGGGAGAGCGCTTCGTTCACACCGAAGAGGTCACTGGTTCGAACCCAGTATCGCCCACCCGGAGAATGCCGGTCCGTCGTCGACGGACCGGTTTTTTCATGCCCGCATCGTTCGGACGGTCAGGCAGCCGCAGGCATTTCGGGCCGCAGCGGCCACGCCGGATCCACCGCCTCCGGCGTACCACTGCGCGCGAACCAGGCCTGCAGACCGCGCGCCTGTGCCGCGTGCCACACCGCTTGCAGTGCGTGCAGCTCGCTGGGCGAGAGCCTTTCGAGCCGTGAAGCGAACCGCTGCCCCACGGCACGCACGACATCCAGCGCGGCCTGCGCGTCGGCCGCCGCGTCGTGCGCCTCGTCCAGCTCCACCGCGTAGTGCGCGCACAGATCGGTCAGGGTGCGGCGCCCCTTGCGATACCGGTCGAGCTGCTTGTCCAGGACCCGCGGATCCAGCACGCACAGCGGTGAACCTGCCATGTAGTGGCCGAGCGAGGACGCGCGGTGCCTGCGCAACTCCCGGTCCAGCATCGTCAGATCGAAGGGTGCGTTCATGACGACGATGGGGCGGCCCGCCGCGCCCTGTTCCGCCAGCTCCCTCGCTATCTCCTCCATCACCGGCGCGGGCCAGCGGCCGTTGTGCTGCAGATGTTCCTCCGTCAGGCCGTGTATCGCGGTGGCTCCCGCGGGCACGGGAATGCCCGGGTTCACCAGCCAGCGAGTGATGCGCGGGCGGGTGCCCACGCCTTGCTGGACGACGACGGCGGCCGACACAATGCGGTCGGTCTCGACGTCGACGCCCGTGGTCTCCGTGTCGAATGCGGCCAAGGGCCCCTCGTACCAGCACGTCATAGTGACGCAACTCCTCGATCATGTCCGGCAGATGGCTTTCCTCCCCCTGCCCACACCGGTGATACCCGGGCCGTTTGCGCTGTACGCGGCCCGGAGACAACAGAGGTACAGGGCTTGGAAGTCGACCGGCCCGAAGCGGGGATTCACTGGTTCGGAAGGCACGTTGAACATGGCGCTCGCGCAGCCCGAACAGGGTGGGCTGCTGCCCGAGCGGATCGCACCGCCGCGCGGCACACTCGCCACCACCGCCTGTATGGAGACCCTTCAGGTGGGTTATCTGCACGCTGTCGCCGCCGCGGCGGGGTGCTCGCTCTCACAGCCCTTCCCGGACAACGGAATCGACTGGCACGTCAGCCACAGCGCCCCCGGGCACACGGTCGACGACGAAGTCACCATCAAGGTGCAGCTCAAGTGCACCTACCAGATACCGCCGAACCCCCCGGGCGCCGCCTTCTCCTTCACGCTCGACAACCCGCACCTGGAGAAGCTCGCCCGCACGCCGGTCTCGGTGCACAAGATCCTGGTCGTGATGCTCGTGCCCCGGTCGCAGGACGACTGGCTGCGCGCGGACCACGACCGGCTCGACCTACGGCACTGCTGCTACTGGACCAACCTCGCCGGACACCAGGTGACCGGCCGGCGCAGGACGACCGTGCGCGTCCCGACCTCGCGGATCTTCGACGACAAGGCCCTCTGCGAGATCATGACGCGGGTCGGGACGGGAGGGAGACCCTGATGCACCGCCCGATCGAAGAGCCACTACGTTCCGTTCGCCCGCACCCCGTTGAAGCCGTGGGCGCCTGGGCCGATCCGCTGGGTCCCCTGGACCCTGCACAGGTCGACCCCGCCGTGCTCGGCGCGCTGCTGGAGAGGCACGGCTGGCACCGGCGCGGAGGAGCGGCGGGGCGCTACGCCCGCTGGACCCCGCCGGGGCCCGGGGGCGGCGGCACGAGCCTGCTCGTGCCGGAGAGCAGGGCCTTTCCCGACTGCGAGGACCTGCTCGGCGAGGCGCTCACCGCCCTGTCGCGCAGCGGGTCGCCGTCGGCGCGTGACGTGCTCGTCGGGCTCACCGTGCCCAGCGACGAGATCCGCTGGTGGCGTGATGTCCCGATGGGCCCCGCGGGCGCCGCGACCTGGACGGCGGAGGAGCAACTGCGGGCGGCGGCACGCAAGATGCTGCTCGCGGGGGCACTCGCCGCGCGCGGCCGTGCCGGGTACTACGGGGCGCGGCACCGCGGGCCCGCCGCCGCGTCCCTGGAGAGCGTCCTGGTGGGGCCCGCTCCCGGTGGGCGCCAGCTCACCGCGTTCGTGCCCGTCATGACCGGGCGGCTCCTGGCGGTGCGGCTGCACCAGGCGTTGTACGCGGTCCGCGAAGCCGTCGACTACCAACGCGCCACGGGTGGCATGGACGCCTTCGACGGCGCCGTGGAGGCAGGCGTCAGCCAGGAGTTGACCGAGGCTCTCGTGGCCCTGGTGCGGGGCACGGAAGGGGCGCGCATAGCCGTGGAGTGGGCGCCGGCCGCCGGGGTGCCCGAGGGGTGCGCCGTCGACGCCGAGCCCGTCGAGTTCTCGCCCGGTGACCTGCCGGTGCTGAGGGAGGCGGGCGCCCGCTATCTGCGGGACGAGCCGGCGATGCCGGTGCGGATCACGGGGGCCGTGGTGCGGATGCGGCGGTCGGGGCCGCGGGGCGAGGGCACGGTGCGGGTCCGGGTGCTCGCGGGCGTGGACGTCCCCCACGTACGCATGACGCTGGACGAGGAGTCGTATCGCATCGCGGGCCATGCCCACCTCGTGGGGCTGCCGATCCGGGTGCACGGGCGCCTGGAGAGCCGGGGCGGGTTCCGGCGGCTGACCGGGGCCTGCGGAGTGGTGCCCGTGCAGGTGGACGAGGCCGAGAAGGACCGCCTGATGAAGTCGCTCCAGGAGAATCTCGACTTCTTCGAGGAGGCGTGCAGCGGGGACTGAGGCGGGCCGCGGCCGAGGCCCGGGGATACCGGCGGACAACCGTTTCGCGATGGGCGCCCCCGGCTCGGTACGATTCGTATCGCGCGCAGGAGCAGATCTGCCGCGACCCCCTTCAGGTAGGAGAAGACCGGTGTCAGATGTCCGTGTGATCATCCAACGCGATTCCGAGCGGGAAGAGCGCGTGGTGACGACGGGCACTACGGCCGCGGAACTCTTCACCGGCGAGCGCACCATCGTCGCCGCCCGCGTGGCCGGCGAGCTGAAGGACCTCGCGTACGTGGTGCGGGACGGCGAGGAGGTCGAGCCGGTCGAGATCTCCTCCGAGGACGGCCTGAACATCCTGCGCCACTCCACCGCGCACGTGATGGCGCAGGCCGTGCAGGAGCTCTTCCCGGACGCCAAGCTGGGCATCGGCCCGCCGGTCCAGAACGGCTTCTACTACGACTTCGACGTCGAGAAGCCCTTCACGCCCGAGGACCTCAAGGCCGTCGAGAAGAAGATGCAGGAGATCCAGAAGCGCGGCCAGCGCTTCTCGCGCCGCGTCGTCACCGACGAGGCCGCCCGCGAGGAGCTCGCCGACGAGCCGTACAAGCTGGAGCTCATCGGCATCAAGGGCGCCGCGTCCAGCGACGACGGCGCGGACGTCGAGGTGGGCGGCGGCGAGCTGACCATCTACGACAACCTCGACCCGAAGACCGGCGACCTGTGCTGGAAGGACCTCTGCCGCGGTCCCCACCTGCCCACCACCCGCAACATCCCGGCGTTCAAGCTCATGCGCAACGCGGCGGCGTACTGGCGCGGCAGCGAGAAGAACCCGATGCTCCAGCGCATCTACGGCACCGCATGGCCCACCAAGGACGAGCTCAAGGCCCACCTGGAGTTCCTCGCCGAGGCCGAGAAGCGCGACCACCGCAAGCTCGGCAGCGAGCTGGACCTCTTCTCCATCCCGGAGCAGATCGGCTCGGGCCTGGCGGTCTTCCACCCCAAGGGCGGCATCATCCGCCGGGTCATGGAGGACTACTCGCGCCGCCGCCACGAGGAGGAGGGGTACGAGTTCGTCTACACCCCCCACGCCACCAAGGGGAAGCTCTTCGAGACCTCGGGCCACCTGGACTGGTACGCCGACGGCATGTACCCGCCCATGCAGCTCGACGAGGGCGTGGACTACTACCTCAAGCCCATGAACTGCCCGATGCACAACCTGATCTTCGACGCACGCGGACGTTCCTACCGTGAACTGCCGCTGCGCCTCTTCGAGTTCGGCACGGTGTACCGCTACGAGAAGTCGGGCGTCGTGCACGGTCTGACCCGGGCCCGCGGCTTCACCCAGGACGACGCGCACATCTACTGCACCAAGGAGCAGATGGCGGACGAGCTCGACACGACGCTCACCTTCGTCCTGAACCTCCTGCGCGACTACGGCCTGACCGACTTCTACCTGGAGCTCTCCACCAAGGACCCGGAGAAGTTCGTCGGCTCGGACGAGGTCTGGGAAGAGGCCACCGAGACGCTGCGCAAGGTCGCCGAGAAGCAGGGCCTGCCGCTGGTCCCCGACCCGGGCGGCGCCGCGTTCTACGGCCCGAAGATCTCCGTGCAGTGCAAGGACGCCATCGGCCGCACCTGGCAGATGTCGACCGTGCAGCTCGACTTCAACCTGCCGGAGCGCTTCAACCTGGAGTACACCTCGCCGGACGGCTCCAAGCAGCGTCCGGTGATGATCCACCGCGCGCTCTTCGGGTCGATCGAGCGGTTCTTCGCCGTGCTCCTGGAGCACTACGCGGGCGCCATGCCGCCGTGGCTCGCCCCCGTCCAGGCCGTGGGCATCCCCGTCGGGGACGCGCACATCCCCTACCTCCAGGAGTTCGCGGCCGAGGCCAAGAAGAAGGGCCTGCGGGTAGAGGTGGACGCCTCCTCCGACCGCATGCAGAAGAAGATCAGGACGCAGCAGAAGCTGAAGGTCCCGTTCATGATCATCGTCGGTGACGACGACATGAACGCGGGCACGATCTCCTTCCGCTACCGCGACGGCTCGCAGGAGAACGGCATTCCGCGCGACCAGGCGCTGGCCAAGCTCATCGACGTGGTGGAGCGCCGCGAGCAGGTGTGATCCGTCCCCGCCGACGCGGGGCAGAGGCCTCCGGGACGTTCAGCGTCCCGGAGGCCTCTTGTCGTCCTCCCGCGTGAACACCTGAAGCAGCCACGACGAGAACGACCCCGTCACCGCGCCGAGCAGCGCGAGGCCGCAGAGCATCAGACCCACCGCGATCAGACGCCCCATCGGCGTCACGGGCGTCTCGTCGCCGTAGCCCACCGTCGCGAGCGTGGCCGACGCCCACCACACCGCGTCCCCGAAGGTGCGGATCGTCGCGCCCGGCGCCCCGCGCTCGTGCTGGTAGACGGCCAGCGACGCGGCGAAGCCGAGAAGCAGGGCCGAAAGACCGGAGTACGTGACCACGCGCGCGTGCAGTGCGAGCCGGGGCCTGCCGTGCCGGCGCTGGACGGCCTCGTAGATGTGCACGACGCGCAGCGGCCGCAGCAGGGGCAGGACGAGGACGAGGGTGTCCAGGAGGTGTCTGCGGACGAAGCGCGGGCCCTGTCCGCTCAGCCGCCACCGCACCGCGTAGTCCACGGCGAACACCGCCCAGGCCGCGAAGAGCACCACCACGCAGACGGTGCGCCATGCCCGGGGCAGATCCGAGGCCAGGACCTGTACCGCGTACGAGGTCAGGAAGAGAAGCGAGGCCACGGCGAGCAGCGCCTCCGTGCGGTTCTCCCAGCGTGCCTGACGGCTGTCATCGGTCATCGCCCCAGCTTCGCGCCGCTGCGCCCGGCGGGCGCCCCGCCGACACGCTCCGATCGGACCAAGTCATATGCTTCACTGCATGACGAGTGAGCCGGAGCAGCAGATCGGAGTGGGGACGCAGGACGCGTTCCAGCGCCTGTGGACGCCCCACCGGATGGCGTACATCCAGGGCGAGAACAAGCCGAGCGGTCCGGGCGCCGACGACGGCTGTCCCTTCTGCTCCATCCCGGCCAAATCCGACGAGGACGGTCTCGTCGTCGCGCGCGGCGAGCAGGTGTACGCGGTCCTGAATCTCTACCCGTACAACGGCGGCCATCTGATGGTCGTGCCCTACCGCCACGTCGCCGACTACACCGAGCTGACCGCCCCGGAGACGGCCGAGCTCGGTGAACTCACCAAGCAGGCCATGACGGCGCTGCGCGCGGCGTCCGGCGCGCACGGCTTCAACATCGGCATGAACCAGGGCTCGGTGGCAGGCGCCGGTATCGCCGCGCATCTGCACCAGCACATCGTGCCGCGCTGGGGCGGGGACACGAACTTCATGCCGGTCGTCGGGCACACGAAGATCCTTCCGCAGCTGCTCGCGGACACCCGCAAGATGCTGGCCGACGCCTGGCCCGCCACCTCCTAGCGCGGCCTAGGCGTCGTACACGTCCGCCTTCCTCGGCATCGGGTCCTGGACCATCCCGCTGAGGAGGCCGGAGCGGTTGCCGAACTTCTCCGTGTTCACGCCGTTCTCCTCGAGGACCTTGATGGCCGCCGAGTGCACCACGCGCAGCACCGGCGTGGCCGCGCGCAGCGCGTCGTCGGCCATGAAGCGGTGCCGCCAGGGCTTGTCCGCCCAGGCGTGCCGCAGGCCGAAGGGCTCGGGCAGGACCAGCTTGCCGCCGAGGTGGTCCAGGATCGGCGGATACCAGGTGAAGGGGGCGCGCACCGCGAGGCGTACGACCTCGTCGGCGTCGACCAGCGGCAGCTTGCGCTCGGTGGTCTCCCAGAACTTGATGGGCTTGGAGACCTTCTTGACCTTGGGGTCGGGCTTGCTGGTGAACAGCGAGTGGACCGGTCCGAGCGCGTGACCGGTGACCTCGATGCGCAGGGTCTCGTGCAGGACGGTCACCGTGATCAGCATCGTGATGACCAACTGGCCGTCCCACAGCGTGAACTGGCAGCCCAGATAGTGCCGGTTGCCGCCGCCGAACTGCTGCTCGTTGCAGATCCGCTGTATCTCGTGGCCCCGGACCTGGAAGGCCTCGACCTCCGTGCCGCTGGGGCGTGAGACCGACCCCGCGTTCTCCCCGATGGGGGAGACGATCCAGTGCTTTATCGACGGGGTCGGGAAGCCGCCGGTGTGCAGCGGGCCGCGCTCGAGCAGGCGCAGCTGGTCGTGCACCGCCCGTATGACGTCCCAGCTGCGGAACGGGTGGATCTCCGTGCCTTCCTTGCTGGAGACCAGCTCCTCGGCCAGCTGCCAGCTGCCCCAGCGCGTGCCCATGCCCAGTATTCCCTTGGGGCCCGCGTAGAAGACCGAGTTGCTCTGCTGCTCGGCCGACAGACGCGCCAGGCCCTGGCGGAGCTGCTCGGCGGCCGTCTCGCCGGGGCTGCCGGGCACCGCCTCGGGGATCTTGGCGCCGATGCCGCCGCCGGAGAGCAGGCTCCCCCAGCGGTCGCGCAGGTCGCGCGCGGTGCGCTCGGCGATCAGCTTGGCCCAGAACCAGCCGAGTACGGGGACGACGATCGCCGCTCGGATGTACCAGCCCAGGAGGCCGCCGATCGGCAGTTTGACGAGAAAGATCACGGCGAGGACACCCACGGCGACCAGCGCGGCCGTGGCGATCGCGCTCGCCCGCTTGTTGTCCCGCTTGACGACCGCCTGCTTGATGGTGAAGAGCAGCAGCCAGACGAGGAGTCCGGGCAGGAAGAGCAGCCCGCACAGCGCCATCACGACGGTGAGCCAGCGGTCGCGGTCCTTGCGGATGTTGTTCGCGGCCAGGCAGTGCTCGACGATCGACTGCGGTTCCATGCCGAAGGACTGGATGAGCGGCTTGCGGGCGCCGCCCAGCATCCGCACCTGCACGGCGCGCGCGAAGGCCTCGCCCAGATTCGGCGCGAAGAGCGACCACAGGCCGTCCTTCACCTCGGATTTGTGCCATTCGTTGTTGGCTTCGAGGATCTTCGCAGCCTTGTCGTCGCGGTAAGCGGCCGACGACAGGGCGTGGGTCGCCGCCGTCTGTCCGGCGGCCCCGGACAGGGGGACCTGGGCCCCGGGCCTGAAGTCGAATACGTCGTCCGCCACTGCCGCCCCCATCGCCCGCACACGTTCGCTGCTGCGGCTCTTCCCGACTTCCTTGCCCCGCACACCTGTTGATCAGGTCATCAGCGTATCTGTGCGCACCGACATCCGGCAGGGCGCATCCCGCGCACCCTGCCGGATGCCCTCAACTAGGAAGCGTCCTGGGCCTGTTCACGGATCCTCTCGGAGAGCTGCGGGGGCATGGGCTCGTGGCGTGCGTACGTGCGGCTGAAGCGCGCGGTGCCCTGCGAGAGGGACCGCAGGTCCACGGCGTAGCGCCCGATCTCGATCTCGGGCACCTCGGCCCGTACGAGCGTGCGCCCGCCGGGCGCCTGCTCCGTACCGACCACCCGGCCCCGGCGCCCGGAGAGGTCGCTCATCACCGAGCCCACGTGGTCGTCGCCGACCAGGACCCGCACCTCCGCCACCGGCTCCAGGAGGTGGATCCTGGCGTCGGCCGCCGCCTCGCGCAGGGCGAGCGCGCCCGCCGTCTGGAACGCGGCGTCCGAGGAGTCCACCGAGTGCGCCTTGCCGTCGAGCAGCGTGATCCGTACGTCGATGAGGGGATAGCCGGCGGCCACCCCCCGGCCGGCCTGCGCGCGCACGCCCTTCTCGACGGAGGGGATGAACTGCCGGGGCACGGCGCCGCCCACGACCTTGTCGACGAACTCGATGCCGCTGCCGCCCGGCAGCGGTTCGACCTCGATCTCGCAGATCGCGTACTGGCCGTGGCCGCCGGACTGCTTCACATGACGGCCGCGCCCCCCGGACCTGCCCGCGAACGTCTCCCGGAGGGAGACCTTGTGGGTCACGACGTCCACCTGCACCCCGTACCGGCTGCGCAGCCGTTCCAGTGCGACGTCCGCATGGGCCTCGCCCAGGCACCACAGGACCACCTGGTGGGTGTCCTGGTTCTGTTCGAGGCGCATCGTCGGATCCTCGGCGACCAGCCGGGAGAGCCCCTGGGAGAGCTTGTCCTCGTCCGCCTTGCTGTGTGCCTGGATGGCGAGCGGCAGGAGCGGGTCGGGCATGTCCCAGGGCTCCATCAGGAGCGGATCGTCCTTGGCCGAGAGGGTGTCGCCCGTCTCCGCGCGGTTCAGCTTGGCGACACAGGCCAGATCACCCGCGATACAGCTGCTGAGCGTGCGCTGCTGCTTGCCGAAGGGGGAGGAGAGGGCGCCGACGCGCTCGTCCGCCTCGTGCAGGGCGCGGCCCTCGTGGCCGCGGTCGGCCAGACCGTGCCCCGAGACGTGTACGGCCTCGTCGGGGCGCAGGGTCCCGGAGAAGACGCGTACGAGCGAGACACGCCCCACGTAGGGATCGGACGCCGTCTTCACGACCTCGGCGACCAGCGGCCCGTTCGGATCGCAGGTGAGCGCGGGCCGCGCCTTGCCGCCCGGTGTGGTGACGGCGGGCGCCGGATGCTCCAGGGGGGTGGGGAAGCCGCCCGTGATCAGCTCCAGGAGCTCCACCGTGCCGATGCCCTGGCGGGCGCCGTCGGCCGCGGGGGCCGCCGCGAGCACGGGGTGGAAGATGCCGCGCGCCACGGCCCGTTCCAGATCGTCCACGAGTGTCTTGAAGTCGATGTCCTCACCGCTGAGATAGCGGTCCATGAGGGATTCGTCCTCGCTCTCGGCGATGATCCCCTCGATCAGTTTGTTGCGTGCGTCCTCGATGAGCGGGAGCTGGTCCTCACCCGGTTCGGACTCCTTGCGCTCACCGGAGGCGTAGTCGAAGATCCGCTGCGAGAGCAGCCCGACCAGACCGGTCACCGGTGCGTGCCCGTCCGGCCCCTCGGCGCCGTGCAGCGGCAGGTAGAGCGGCAGCACGGCGTCGGGGTCGTCGGCCCCGAAGGCCTCCGCGCAGGTCCGCGTCATCTCCCTGAAGTCGGCGCGGGCCGCCTCCAGGTGGGTCACCACGATGGCCCGCGGCATGCCGACCGCCGCGCACTCCTCCCACACCATGCGGGTCGCGCCGGTGATGCCTTCGACGCCCTCGGCCGCCGAGACGACGAAGAGGGCCGCGTCCGCGGCGCGCAGACCGGCCCGTAACTCGCCGACGAAATCGGCGTACCCAGGGGTGTCCAGAAGATTGATCTTGAAGCCGTCCCATTCGACGGGGACGAGGGACAGCTGCACCGAGCGCTGCTGCCGGTGCTCGATGTCGTCGTAGTCGGAGACGGTGGCGCCGTCCTCCACGCGGCCCGCCCGGTTCACCGCCCCCGCGGTCAGCGCGAGGGCCTCCACCAGAGTCGTCTTGCCCGATCCGCTGTGGCCGACCAGCACCACATTCCGTACGGACGCGGGGTGGTCGGCCGCTGTAGCCCTGCCGGCGGCTCCGGGGTGTGCGTTCGCCTTGTCGCCCATGCCTTGGCCTCCCGGTTACGTGCACGGTGAGGAGGCACAGCCCCCTCGGGGATGCTGGCTGCTCGCGGACACGCGGGGCCGTGTGCGGGTCGGCTCCGGCGACGCCCGCGGTGCTTTCGAGCTTTCCACTCGGGTCACTGTGCGTCCATACGTCGTACGCGATCGTGAGGGGGCGAGCCGGTCCGTCAAGGGCGTGACTACGATGGGCCAGCCGGTGGCCAACAGGGCCGCGCGGCTCACCGACCCCTCGGGAAGGCCATGCTGAACAAGTACGCGCGTGCATTCTTCACGCGTGTTCTCACACCGTTCGCCGCGTTTCTCATCCGTCGCGGCGTCAGCCCCGACGCGGTCACCTTCATCGGCACCGCCGGTGTGGTGGCGGGCGCGCTGGTCTTCTTCCCCCGCGGCGAGTTCTTCTGGGGCACGATCGTCATCACGCTCTTCGTGTTCTCCGACCTCGTCGACGGGAACATGGCGCGGCAGCTGGGACGCTCCAGCCGCTGGGGAGCCTTCCTGGACTCGACGCTCGACCGGGTGGCCGACAGCGCGATCTTCGGCGGCCTCGCGCTCTGGTACGCGGGCTCCGGCGACAACAACGTCCTGTGCGCCGTCTCCATCTTCTGCCTGGCCAGCGGCCAGGTGGTCTCGTACACGAAGGCACGCGGCGAGGCGATCGGCCTGCCCGTCGCCGTCAACGGCCTGGTGGAGCGCGCCGAGCGCCTGGTGATCACGCTGGTCGCCGCGGGCCTCGCCGGACTGCACAAGTTCGGGGTCCCCGGCATCGACGTACTGCTGCCCGTCGCCCTGTGGGTCGTCGCCGTCGGCAGCCTCGTCACGCTCGTCCAGCGCGTCGTGACCGTGCGCAAGGAGGCCGCGGAGGCGGACGCCCAGGCCCCGGCACAGGGCAGTGAGGCCACGTCGTGAAGGACCGGCTGACCGACGCGCTCTACGGAGCCGCCTGGAGCTCGGTCAAGAAGCTCCCCGAACCGGTTGCGGTGCGCCTGGGCCGGACCATCGCCGACGCCGTGTGGAAGCGGCGCGGCAAGGGCGTACTGCGCCTGGAGGCGAACTACGCGCGCGTGGTGCCCGACGCGAGCCCGGAGCGCCTGGCCGAGCTGTCCCGGGCGGGCATGCGTTCGTACCTGCGCTACTGGATGGAGTCGTTCCGGCTGCCGTCGTGGAGCCGGGAGCGCATCAGGGACGGCTTCGACGTCAAGGGCGTCCACCACCTGACCGACGGCCTCGACGCGGGCAAGGGCGTCATCATCGCGCTGCCGCACCTGGGCAACTGGGACCTGGCGGGCGCGTGGGTCACCACGAAGCTCGACACGCCGTTCACGACGGTGGCGGAGCGGCTCAAGCCCGAGACGCTGTACGACCGCTTCGTCGCCTACCGCGAGAGCCTGGGCATGGAGGTCCTGCCGCACGAGGGCGGCTCCGCGTTCGGCACCCTGGCGCGGCGGCTGCGCGCGGGCGGCCTGATCTGCCTCGTGTCGGACCGGGACCTCTCGTCGTCCGGCGTCGAGGTGAAGTTCTTCGGTGACACCGCGCGGATGCCCGCGGGGCCCGCGCTCCTCGCGCAGCAGACGGGGGCGCTGTTGCTGCCCGTCACCCTCTGGTATGACGAGTCGCCCGTCATGAAGGGGCGTATCCACGGTCCCGTCGATGTCCCCGAGACAGGTACCCGCACGGAGAAGACGTCTGTCATGACGCAGGCGCTGGCAGACGCCTTCGCCACGGGTATCGCCGACCATCCGGAGGACTGGCACATGCTGCAGCGCTTGTGGCTCGCTGATCTCGACCCCGCGAAGGGGCCCGCCGACGGGTCCGGGCACCTCGCCGAGGGGACCACGCCGTGAGGATCGGCATCGTCTGCCCCTATTCGTGGGACGTGCCGGGCGGCGTCCAGTTCCACATCCGCGACCTCGCGGAGCATCTGATCCGCCTCGGGCACGAGGTGTCCGTCCTGGCCCCCGCGGACGACGAGACCCCGCTCCCGCCGTACGTCGTCTCGGCGGGCCGCGCCGTTCCCGTGCCGTACAACGGCTCGGTGGCCCGGCTCAACTTCGGGTTCCTGTCGGCCGCGCGGGTGCGCCGCTGGCTGCACGACGGCACGTTCGACGTCATCCACATCCACGAACCGACCTCGCCCTCCCTCGGCCTCCTCACCTGCTGGGCGGCGCAGGGCCCGATCGTCGCGACGTTCCACACGTCCAACCCGCGCTCGCGGGCGATGATCGCGGCGTACCCGATCCTGCAGCCCGCCCTGGAGAAGATCAGCGCGCGCATCGCGGTGAGCGAGTACGCGCGCCGCACCCTCGTCGAACACCTGGGCGGCGACGCGGTCGTCATCCCGAACGGCGTGGACGTCGACTTCTTCGCCAAGGTCGAGCCCAAGGCGGAGTGGCAGGGCGGGACGATCGGCTTCATCGGCCGCATCGACGAGCCGCGCAAGGGGCTCCCGGTGCTGATGAAGGCGCTGCCGAAGATCCTCGCCGAGCGCCCCGATACCCGGCTGCTGGTCGCGGGCCGCGGCGACGAGCACGAGGCCGTCTCCTCGCTGCCGGTCGAGATGCGCGAGCGCGTGGAGTTCCTCGGCATGGTCAGCGACGAGGACAAGGCGCGGCTGCTGCGCAGCGTCGATGTGTACGTCGCCCCCAACACAGGGGGCGAGAGCTTCGGGATCATCCTGGTCGAGGCGCTCTCGGCGGGCGCGCCCGTCCTCGCCAGCGATCTGGACGCCTTCGCGCAGGTCCTGGACCAGGGCGCCGCGGGCGACCTGTTCACCAACGAGGACGCGGACTCGCTCGCCGCGTCGGCGCTGCGGCTCCTGGGCGATCCCGAGCGGCGTGAGGAGCTGCGCGAGCGCGGCAGCAAGCACGTGCGCCGCTTCGACTGGTCGACGGTGGGCGCCGACATCCTCTCGGTGTACGAGACGGTGGCGGACGGGGCGGCGGCGGTGGCCGCCGATGAACGTACGGGCCTGCGGGCGCGGTTCGGGCTCGCACGGGACTGACCCCTCGCCGGGCTCCCCGTCACGGGGGCGGGGAGCCCGGCGCGGAGGGCGGGGGAGCCCGCCGGTGAACCGGCGCCGCCGATGCGACTAGCCTTCCCCCGGTGACCTCGACACTGATCTGGATCGCGGTAGCCCTCTTCGCGATCGGCCTCTACCTGAGCTGGACCGCGGGCCGGCTCGACCGGCTGCACGCACGCATCGACGCGGCCCGCGCCGCCCTCGACGCCCAACTGCTGCGCCGCGCCTCGGTCGCCCAGGAGCTGGCCACCTCCGGGGTACTCGACCCAGCGGCCTCCATCGTGCTCTACGAAGCGGCGCACGCGGCCCGGCAGGCCGAGGAGGAGCACCGCGAGGTCGCCGAGAGCGAGCTCAGCCAGGCGCTGCGCGCGATCTTCGGCGAAGTGCAGCAGGTCGAGGCGGTGCGCGAGGCCCCGGGCGGCGACGAGGCGGCGACGGAGCTGGCCGCGTCCGTGCGCCGGGTGCCGATGGCCCGGCGCTTCCACAACGACGCCGTACGCGCGGCCCGTGCCCTGCGCAGGCACCGCACGGTCCGCTGGTTCCGCCTCGCGGGCCACGCGCCGTTCCCGATGGCCTTCGAGATGGACGACGAGCCGCCGGTCGCGCTGGCCGACCGCGCGACCACATAGAGCCACCGGGCACGCCGCTGACCAGCGAATCCGGGCCGCTGACCAGGGGCGTCCGGGAAAAATGAGCCACGGGTCATCCATTGGCCCTTGCTGTGGACTGGTCGTCGGGAGTTTCCTCGTAGACGCAGGAACCCGTCTTCAGCGAGCGAGGTCAACTCCGTGTCCAGCACCCTCCCCAGCAGCAACCAGTCGCCCGAGACCGGCACCGCGCGCGTCAAGCGCGGCATGGCCGAACAGCTCAAGGGCGGCGTCATCATGGACGTGGTCAACGCCGAGCAGGCGAAGATCGCCGAGGACGCGGGCGCCGTCGCCGTCATGGCCCTGGAGCGGGTCCCGGCCGACATCCGCAAGGACGGCGGCGTGGCCCGGATGTCCGACCCGAACATGATCGAAGAGATCATCGAGGCCGTCTCCATCCCGGTCATGGCCAAGTCCCGCATCGGCCACTTCGTCGAGGCCCAGGTGCTCCAGTCCCTCGGCGTCGACTACATCGACGAGTCCGAGGTCCTGACCCCGGCCGACGAGGTCAACCACAGCGACAAGTTCGCCTTCACGACCCCGTTCGTGTGCGGCGCCACCAACCTGGGCGAGGCCCTGCGCCGCATCGCCGAGGGCGCGGCCATGATCCGCTCAAAGGGCGAGGCCGGCACCGGCAACGTCGTCGAGGCCGTGCGCCACCTGCGCCAGATCAAGAACGAGATCGCCAAGCTGCGCGGCTTCGACAACAACGAGCTGTACGCCGCCGCCAAGGACCTGCGTGCCCCGTACGAGCTGGTCAAGGAGGTCTCCGAGCTGGGCAAGCTGCCGGTGGTCCTCTTCTCGGCCGGTGGCGTCGCCACCCCCGCCGACGCCGCCCTGATGCGCCAGCTCGGTGCCGAGGGCGTCTTCGTCGGCTCCGGCATCTTCAAGTCGGGCGACCCGGCGGCGCGCGCCGCAGCCATCGTGAAGGCCACCACCTTCTACGACGACCCCAAGATCATCGCGGACGCTTCGCGCAACCTCGGCGAGGCCATGGTCGGCATCAACTGCGACACCCTCCCCGAGGCCGAGCGCTACGCGAACCGTGGCTGGTAAGGCACTACGGAGATGACTGACACCCCTGTAGTCGGCGTCCTGGCCCTCCAGGGCGACGTACGGGAGCACTTGATCGCCCTGGCCTCGGCGGACGCCGTGGCCAGGCCGGTCAGGCGCCCTGAAGAGCTGGCCGATGTGGACGGCCTGGTCATCCCCGGCGGTGAGTCCACCACCATCTCCAAACTGGCCGTCCTCTTCGGCCTGATGGAGCCCCTTCGCGCGCGCGTGCGCGCCGGTATGCCGGTCTACGGCAGCTGCGCGGGCATGATCATGCTCGCCGACAAGATCCTTGATCCGCGCTCGGAACAGGAGACCTTCGGCGGCATCGACATGATCGTGCGCCGTAACGCCTTCGGACGGCAGAACGAATCCTTCGAGGCGGCCGTCGCCGTCGCGGGCATCGGCGGCGACCCCGTGGAGGGCGTCTTCATCCGCGCCCCCTGGGTCGAGTCGGTCGGCGCGCGCGTCGAGGTGCTCGCCGAGCACGAGGGCCACATCGTCGCCGTCCGTCAGGGCAACGCGCTCGCCACGTCGTTCCACCCCGAGCTGACGGGCGACCATCGCGTGCACGAGCTGTTCGTCGGGATGGTGCGGGGGCACGCGGCGGCGGGATCCTAGTAGGATCTCTGCGTTCGTACAGTTGGGTAACGCGAAGGAGACAGGCAGATGTCCGGCCACTCTAAATGGGCTACGACGAAGCACAAGAAGGCCGTGATTGACGCCAAGCGCGGCAAGCTCTTCGCGAAGATGATCAAAAACATCGAGGTCGCGGCCCGCACGGGCGGCGCCGATGTGTCCGGTAACCCGACCCTCTTCGACGCCATCCAGAAGGCCAAAAAGAGCTCGGTCCCGAACAAGAACATCGACTCCGCCGTCAAGCGCGGCGCCGGTCTCGAAGCCGGTGGCGCCGAGTACGAGACGATCATGTACGAGGGCTACGGCCCGAACGGCGTCGCGGTGCTCATCGAGTGCCTCACCGACAACCGCAACCGCGCGGCCTCGGACGTACGCGTCGCGATGACCCGCAACGGCGGCTCGATGGCCGACCCGGGCTCCGTCTCGTACCTCTTCAACCGCAAGGGCGTCGTCATCGTCTCCAAGGGCGAGGGCGAGCTGTCCGAGGACGACGTCCTGGGCGCCGTCCTGGACGCGGGCGCCGAAGAGGTCAACGACCTCGGTGAGTCCTTCGAGGTGCTCAGCGAGGCCACCGACCTGGTCGCGGTCCGCACCGCCCTCCAGGAAGCCGGCATCGACTACGACTCCGCCGACGCCAACTTCGTCCCGACCATGCAGGTCGAGCTGGACGAGGACGGTGCGCGGAAGATCTTCAAGCTGATCGACGCGCTCGAGGACAGCGACGACGTCCAGAACGTCTTCGCCAACTTCGACGTGAGCGACGAGGTCATGGAGAAGGTCGACGCCTGAGCCACGCCTGGGTCCGGCCTCGGACCGGCCGTGCCACGGCTTTCGCTGACGGGCCGACAGGGGACACACCCCCTGTCGGCCCGTCGCGTTGTCAGTGCGAGCCGATAGCCTGCACAAACAGGTGAGCGAAGAAGTGGGGGTACTCGTGCGCGTGCTGGGTGTGGACCCGGGTCTGACCCGGTGCGGTGTGGGGGTCGTCGACGGAGTCGCGGGACGCCCGCTGACCATGCGCGCGGTCGGCGTCGTCCGTACGCCCGCCGACGCCGAACTCGGCCACCGCCTGGTCGCCATCGAGCAGGGCATCGAGGAGTGGCTCGACGCACACGACCCCGAAGTCCTCGCCGTGGAGCGGGTGTTCAGCCAGCACAACGTGCGTACGGTCATGGGCACCGCCCAGGCCAGCGCCGTGGCCATGCTCTGCGCGTCGCGCCGCGGCATCCCGGTCGCCCTGCACACCCCCAGCGAGGTCAAGGCCGCCGTCACCGGCAGCGGTCGCGCCGACAAGGCGCAGGTCGGGGCGATGGTCACCCGCCTCCTGCGGCTCGACGCACCGCCCAAGCCGGCCGACGCGGCGGACGCCCTCGCCCTCGCCATCTGTCACATCTGGCGCGCCCCCGCGCAGAACCGCCTCCAGCAGGCGGTCGCCCAGAACCGTCTCCAGCAGGCCGCGGCCCTGCACGCCTCGAAGGCGTCTGCCGCGCAGTCGGCGAAGACAGCCCCCACAGCCCGCACAGCACAGAAAGGCCGTACCGCATGATCGCCTTCGTCAGCGGCCCCGTCGCCGCCCTCGCCCCCGATGCCGCGGTGGTCGAAGTCGGCGGCGTCGGCATGGCCATCCAGTGCACGCCGAACACGCTCTCCACCCTGCGGCTCGGTCAGCCCGCCAAGCTCGCCACCTCCCTCGTCGTCCGTGAGGACTCCCTCACGCTGTACGGCTTCGCGGACGACGACGAGCGCCAGACCTTCGAGCTCCTGCAGACCGCGAGCGGCGTCGGCCCCCGCCTCGCGCAGGCCATGCTCGCCGTGCACAGCCCCGACGCCCTGCGCCGCGCGGTCGCCACCAGCGACGAGAAGGCGCTCACCGCGGTCCCCGGCATCGGCAAGAAGGGCGCCCAGAAGCTCCTCCTGGAGTACAAGGACCGCCTCGGCGAGCCGCTCGGCACCGGCGGCCCCGCGATCGGCACCCCTGTCACCTCCGGCTGGAGCGACCAGCTGCACGCGGCGCTCATCGGCCTCGGATATGCGACGCGCGAGGCCGACGAAGCCGTCGCCGCCGTCACCCCGCAGGCCGAGGCGTCCGAGAAGCCGCAGGTGGGCCAGCTCCTCAAGGCCGCCCTGCAGACGCTGAACCGCACCCGCTAGCCCCCGTCGGCATTCGTCGGCCCCTGCCCCACCAGAACCACATCGCGAGGCGAGCTCATGAACTGGGACGAGACGACCGACGACACGACCGCTCAGGCGGACGCGGCCGAGCGGCTCGTCGGACCCGCCGCGGAGCGGCTGGTGGACTCTGTCGCCGACGGCGAGGACCAAGCGGTCGAGGCCGCCCTGCGCCCCAAGGACCTGGGTGAATTCATCGGCCAGGAGAAGGTCCGCGAGCAGCTCGACCTCGTCCTGCGCGCGGCCCGCGCACGCGGCGCCACCGCCGACCACGTCCTGCTCTCCGGCGCCCCCGGCCTTGGCAAGACCACCCTCTCGATGATCATCGCGGCCGAGATGGGCGCCCCGATCCGCATCACCAGCGGCCCGGCCATCCAGCACGCGGGCGACCTCGCGGCGATCCTCTCCTCCCTGCAGGAGGGAGAGGTCCTCTTCCTCGACGAGATCCACCGGATGTCGCGGCCCGCCGAAGAGATGCTCTACATGGCGATGGAGGACTTCCGCGTCGACGTCATCGTCGGCAAGGGCCCCGGCGCCACGGCCATCCCGCTGGAACTGCCGCCCTTCACCCTGGTCGGCGCCACCACGCGGGCGGGCCTCCTGCCGCCGCCGCTGCGCGACCGCTTCGGCTTCACCGCGCACATGGAGTTCTACGAACCGGCCGAGCTGGAGCGCGTGGTCCACCGCTCCGCGCAGCTCCTGGACGTGGAGATCGACGTGGAGGGCGCCGCCGAGATCGCGGGACGCTCGCGGGGCACGCCCCGCATCGCCAACCGTCTGCTGCGCCGCGTGCGGGACTACGCACAGGTCAAGGCCGACGGCGTGATCAACAAGGACATCGCGGGGGCGGCCCTCAAGGTCTACGAGGTGGACGCGCGAGGCCTCGACCGCCTGGACCGCGCGGTCCTGGAGGCCCTGCTCAAGCTCTTCGGCGGCGGGCCCGTGGGCCTGTCGACGCTCGCGGTCGCCGTGGGGGAGGAGCGCGAGACGGTCGAGGAGGTCGCCGAGCCCTTCCTGGTACGGGAGGGACTGCTCGCGCGCACCCCTCGCGGCCGGGTCGGGACGCCCGCCGCCTGGGCGCATCTCGGCCTTGTCCCGCCACGGCAGGCGGGCGGAATCGGACAAGGGGACCTGTTCGGGGCGTGACGGCGCGCGTAGTCGCACGGTCAGGAACTGCGGTGCCATGCTGAGCGTTGTTCGTTAGGTGCGGACTCGCTTAGACTCCGCCGATGCCGCCCTTGTGGGCGGCGTGCCCACCCCCGTCCATCAGGCCGCTCATCCGCGCGGTCATGCGAAGGAAACTCCGTCCCGTGAATATCGTGACCCTCCTCCCCTTCATCGTGCTCATCGGGGCCATGTTCCTGATGACGCGCTCCGCCAAGAAGAAGCAGCAGGCGGCCGCGGCGATGCGCAATGAGATGCAGCCCGGCACCGGCATCCGCACGATCGGGGGCATGTACGCCACCGTCAAGGAGGTTCACGACGACGCCGTCCTCCTCGAGGTGGCTCCGGGTGTGCACGCGTTCTACGCGAAGAATTCCGTGGGCGCCGTCCTCGACGACGACGAGTACAACCGCATCATCCACGGCACGAGTGAAGACCTGAAGTCGGACGACCCCGTCGTCCCGGACGACGCCTCCTCCCTCACCGAGACCGACGAGCCCGCCGCCGACGCTTCCGACGACTCGCCCATCGACCTCGGCAAGAAGGACGCGTCAAGCGCCCCCGAGGCCGACGACGCCGAGCCGAAGAAGACCGACGGCGAGTCCGACGCGAAGTAGCCGCCACCGGGGTCCGTGGGGCGCGCCGCTCGCGTTGCCACGGCCCCCTCAGTGCGTTGGCTTCGTGACGGGTCTCGACACCATTTCATGGCCGCCCGACCTGGAAACTCCCCGCTCAGTGAGGGGCAGTGCACCGGACGCCGGGGCGGTTGGACAGGGAGAACGAGAAGGTGGCAGCACCTAAGAAGGGCCGAAGGCAGAGCGCCCCGGGCAAGCCGGGCCGCTCTTTGGTCTTCATCCTGATCGCCCTCGTGGCGCTCACCGGGGGGATGTTCCTCTCCGGGAACACCACGCCTCGCCTCGGCATCGACCTCGCCGGCGGCACGAGCATCACGCTCCAGGCGAAGAACGAGCCCGGCCAGAAGAACGCGATCAACCCGACCAACATGAACACCGCGGTCAGCATCATCAACAACCGCGTCAATGGTCTGGGTGTGTCCGAGGCCGAGGTGCAGACCCAGGGCGAAGACAACATCATCGTCAACATCCCCAAGGGCACGAACGAGAAGCAGGCGCGCGAGCAGGTCGGCACGACCGCTCAGCTCTACTTCCGTCCCGTCCTGACGGTGGCCGCCGGTGAGCCCACCCCCGAGCCGTCCGCCAGCTCGTCCGGCAAGGACAAGGACAAGAGCAAGGACACGCCCAAGGCGACCGGCTCGCCCAGTCCCCAGGGCCGCGCCGTCACCGACGGCCTGAAGGCCGACGCCACCCCGACCCCGAAGGCCTCGGACAAGGGCAGCGACAAGGACAAGGGGGCACCGACCCCCACCCCGTCCGCCGACCCGGCCACCGCGGCGCTGCAGAAGAAGTTCACCGAGCTCGACTGCACCGACAAGGCGCAGCGCGGCAAGGCCGGCGACGGCATCAAGCCGTCCGAGCAGACCATCGCCTGCGGCAAGAACAACGCGGGGCAGTGGGAGAAGTACGTCCTCGGCCCGGCCGAGCTGAACGGCAAGGACGTCGACGACGCCAAGGCGACGATCAACCAGCAGAACGGTGCCTGGGTCGTCAACATGGACTTCACGGGCGGCGGCTCGAAGAAGTTCTCGAAGACCACCAGCAAGCTTTCGCAGCAGCAGCCCCCGATGAACCAGTTCGCCATCGTCCTCGACGGTGAAGTGGCCTCGGCCCCCAGCGTCAACACGACGCTCAGCGCGAACGCCGAGATCTCCGGCAGCTTCACCCAGGACTCGGCCCAGGACCTGGCCAACATCCTTTCGTACGGCGCGCTGCCTCTCACCTTCCACGAGCAGAGCGTCACCACCGTCAGCCCGGCACTCGGCGGCGAGCAGCTGCACGCCGGTCTGATCGCCGGCGCCATCGGCCTCGCGCTCGTCATCATCTACCTGGTGGTCTACTACCGCGGGCTCTCGCTGATCGCCATCGCGAGCCTCCTGGTCTCGGCCGCCCTGACGTACACCCTGATGACGCTGCTCGGCCCGGCCATCTCCTTCACCCTGAACCTGCCCGCGGTGTGTGGTGCGATCGTTGCGATCGGTATCACCGCGGACTCGTTCATCGTGTTCTTCGAACGTGTCAGGGACGAGGTCAGGGAGGGACGCACGCTGCGGCCCGCCGTCGAGCGTGCCTGGCCGCGCGCCCGGCGCACCATCCTGGTCTCCGACTTCGTGTCGTTCCTCGCGGCCGCGGTGCTCTTCATCGTCACGGTCGGCAAGGTCCAGGGCTTCGCGTTCACGCTCGGCCTGACCACGCTGCTCGACGTCGTGGTGGTGTTCTTCTTCACCAAGCCGCTGATGACCCTCATGGCGCGCAAGCCGTTCTTCGCGAACGGCCACAAGTGGTCCGGCCTCGACCCCAAGCGGCTCGGTGCCAAGCCCCCGCTGCGCCGTACCCGCCGCGCCACTGGTTCGTCCGCTGGCCCTGTCGACCCGAAGGAGGCGTGAGATGTCGAAGCTCGGCAATCTCGGCGCCAGGCTCTACCGCGGTGAGGTCGGCTACGACTTCGTCGGCAAGCGTAAGATCTGGTACGGCATCTCGATCCTGATCACCATCACGGCCATCGTCGGCCTTGCGGTGCGCGGCCTGAACATGGGCATCGAGTTCGAGGGCGGTGCCGTCTTCACCACCCCGAAGACCAGCGTCTCGGTAGCGCAGGCGGAGAAGTACGCGGAAGAGGCCTCCGGCCACGACGCGGTCGTCCAGGAGCTCGGCTCGGGCGGTCTGCGCATCCAGGTCGCCGGAGTCGACACCGCCAAGTCCGACCAGATCAAGGCGGATCTGGCGAAGAACATGGACCTCAAGTCCGAGACGATCAACGCCGACCTCGTGGGCCCCAGTTGGGGTGAGCAGATCAGCAAGAAGGCCTGGACGGGCCTGATCATCTTCATGGTCCTCGTGGTGATCTATCTGGCGATCGCCTTCGAGTGGCGCATGGCGGCCGCCGCTCTGATCGCACTGATCCACGACATCACGATCACCGTCGGTGTGTACGCGCTGGTGGGCTTCGAGGTCACCCAGGGCACGATCATCGGTCTCCTGACGATCCTCGGTTATTCGCTGTACGACACCGTCGTGGTCTTCGACAGCTTGAAGGAGCAGTCGAAGGACCTCACCAAGCAGACCCGGTGGACCTACAGCGAGGTCGCCAACCGCAGCATCAACAGCACCCTGGTGCGCTCGATCAACACCACGATCGTCGCGCTCCTGCCGGTCGCCGGACTGCTCTTCATCGGCGGCGGCTTCCTGGGCGCGGGCATGCTCAACGACATCTCGCTGTCGCTGTTCGTCGGCCTCGCGGCCGGTGCGTACTCCTCGATCTTCATCGCCACGCCGCTCGTCGCCGACCTCAAGGAGACCGAGCCGCAGATGAAGGCGCTCAAGAAGCGCGTCCTCGCCAAGCGTGCCGCCGCCGCGGCCAAGGGCGAGTCCGTGGAGAGCGCCGGGCAGGACGCCGAGTACGACGAGGACGACGAGCCGCAGGACGACGTGCCCGAGGGCGCGACGCCCGCAGGCGTCGTCGGTCCGCGCACGCAGCCGGCCTCGCGGGGCCGCGGCCGTGGCCGTCCGTCGGGGAAGCGCCGATGACCGAGCTCGCCGGAACGACGGAGTTGCTGCTCAGCCGCATCCGAGACGTTCCCGATTACCCCGAGCCCGGGGTGATGTTCAAGGACATCACGCCGCTCCTCGCGGACCCGGAGGCCTTCGCCGCACTGACCGAGGCCCTCGCGAACCTCGCCGTGCGGCACGGCGCCACGAAGATCGTCGGCCTGGAGGCCCGCGGCTTCATCCTGGGCGCCCCGGTCGCGCTGCGCGCCGGGCTCGGCTTCATCCCCGTACGCAAGGCGGGCAAGCTCCCCGGAGCGACGCTCAGCCAGACGTACGACCTGGAGTACGGCAGCGCCCAGATCGAGGTGCACGCCGAGGACCTCGCCGCCGACGACCGCGTCATGGTCATCGACGACGTCCTGGCGACCGGCGGCACCGCCGAGGCGTCCCTGCGGCTCATCCGCCGTGCGGGCGCTCAGGTGGCCGGTGTGGCGGTTCTGATGGAGCTCGGCTTCCTCGGGGGCCGCTCCAAGCTGGAGACGGCCCTGGAGGGCGCCCCGCTGGAGGCCCTTCTCACCGTCTGAGCAGCCACCACGCACACCTGAGGCGGGCCCGGAGGAATCCGGCGCCCGCCTCAGGTGTTCCTTCTGTAGAGACCTGGAGTGCGCCCTGTGGAGACCTCAGGGGTTTCTTCCGTGGAGCGCTGTCTCACGAGCTGAGGGAGAGCCGAAGGTCCAGGATCGATACCATGGGCTCTTCGGGGCCTGACCGGGGGACCCGGATCGCGCACAGGGAGCGCCTCTTGCCAGACGAGTCCAAGGCACTCACCGCCGCCAAGGCCGCAGAGCAGGCCCAGCGCGCGGCGGCGTCCAGTGCTGCGCCCGCGAAGAGCGCGCCGCCCGCCAAGGGCGCGACGCCGGCCAAGCGGGAGAGCACGCCTCCCAGCACCAAACCCGCACCGAGCACGTCCGGCGCCGGGGCCAGGAGCGACAAGCCCGCCGCCGATCCGTCGCGCCCCGGGCCCCCCACCGAGGCCCGCGCCGGCAGCACGACCCCCACGCCACGGCCCACCGCGGCCAGGAACGAGCGCTCCGGCTCCTCCAACCGCGTACGGGCCCGCCTGGCCCGCCTCGGCGTCCAGCGCTCCAACCCGTACAACCCGGTCCTGGAGCCGCTGCTGCGGATAGTGCGCAGCAACGACCCCAAGATCGAGACGGCGACGCTGCGCCAGATCGAGAAGGCCTACCAGGTCGCCGAGCGCTGGCACCGCGGCCAGAAGCGCAAGAGCGGCGACCCGTACATCACGCATCCCCTCGCCGTGACGACGATCCTCGCCGAGCTGGGCATGGACCCGGCCACGCTCATGGCCGGTCTGCTGCACGACACCGTCGAGGACACCGAGTACGGCCTGGACACCCTCAAGCGCGACTTCGGCGACCAGGTCGCCCTGCTCGTCGACGGCGTCACCAAGCTGGACAAGGTCAAGTTCGGCGAGGCCGCGCAGGCCGAGACCGTGCGCAAGATGGTCGTCGCCATGGCCAAGGACCCCCGCGTCCTGGTCATCAAGCTCGCCGACCGCCTGCACAACATGCGCACGATGCGCTACCTCAAGCGCGAGAAGCAGGAGAAGAAGGCCCGCGAGACGCTGGAGATCTACGCTCCGCTGGCGCACCGCCTGGGCATGAACACGATCAAGTGGGAGCTGGAGGACCTCGCCTTCGCGATCCTCTACCCCAAGATGTACGACGAGATCGTGCGCCTGGTCGCCGAGCGCGCCCCCAAGCGCGACGAGTACCTCGCCATAGTGACCGACGAGGTCCAGGCGGACCTGCGCGCCGCCAGGATCAAGGCCACCGTCACCGGGCGCCCGAAGCACTACTACAGCGTCTACCAGAAGATGATCGTCCGCGGCCGTGACTTCGCGGAGATCTACGACCTGGTGGGCATCCGCGTCCTGGTCGACACGGTCCGCGACTGCTATGCGGCGCTCGGCACGGTCCACGCGCGATGGAATCCGGTCCCCGGCCGGTTCAAGGACTACATCGCGATGCCGAAGTTCAACATGTACCAGTCGCTGCACACGACGGTCATCGGCCCCAGCGGCAAGCCCGTCGAGCTCCAGATCCGTACGTTCGACATGCACCGCCGCGCCGAGTACGGCATCGCCGCGCACTGGAAGTACAAGCAGGAGCCGTCAGCCGGAGCCTCCAAGGTGCGCACCGACGTGCCGCGCAAGGCCGGTGGCAAGGACGACCACCTCAACGACATGGCGTGGCTGCGCCAGCTCCTGGACTGGCAGAAGGAGACCGAGGACCCCAGCGAGTTCCTCGAATCGCTGCGCTTCGACCTGTCGCGCAACGAAGTCTTCGTCTTCACGCCGAAGGGCGACGTCATAGCGCTCCCGGCGGGCGCGACCCCGGTCGACTTCTCGTACGCGGTCCACACCGAGGTCGGCCACCGCACCATAGGAGCGCGGGTCAACGGACGGCTCGTACCGCTCGAATCGACCCTGGACAACGGCGACCTGGTGGAGGTCTTCACCTCCAAGGCGGCCGGCGCGGGCCCCTCCCGCGACTGGCTCGGCTTCGTCAAGTCACCGCGGGCGCGCAACAAGATCCGTGCGTGGTTCTCCAAGGAGCGCCGCGACGAGGCGATCGAGCAGGGCAAGGACTCCATCGCGCGCGCCATGCGCAAGCAGAACCTGCCGATCCAGCGGATCCTGACGGGCGACTCCCTGGTCACCCTCGCGCACGAGATGCGCTACCCCGACATCTCGTCCCTGTACGCGGCGATCGGCGAGGGCCACGTCACCGCGCAGTCCGTCGTGCAGAAGCTCGTCCAGGCGCTCGGCGGCGAGGAGGCCGCCAACGAGGACATCGCCGAGAGCGCGCCGCCCTCGCGCGGCCGCAGCAAGCGCCGCGCCAACGCCGACCCCGGTGTCGTCGTCAAGGGCGTCGAGGACGTGTGGGTCAAGCTGGCCCGCTGCTGCACGCCGGTCCCCGGGGACGGGATCATCGGCTTCGTCACGCGCGGCAGCGGCGTATCGGTCCACCGCGCCGACTGCGTGAACGTCGACTCGCTCTCCCGCGAGCCCGAGCGCATCCTCGAGGTCGAGTGGGCGCCCACCCAGTCCTCGGTCTTCCTGGTCGCCATCCAGGTAGAGGCACTTGACCGCTCGCGCCTGCTCTCGGACGTCACACGCATCCTCTCGGACCAGCACGTGAACATCCTGTCCGCGGCCGTCCAGACCTCCCGTGACCGGGTCGCCACCTCGCGCTTCACGTTCGAGATGGGCGACCCCAAGCACCTGGGCCATGTGCTCAAGGCGGTCAGGGGAGTTGAGGGCGTCTACGACGTGTATCGGGTGACGTCGGCGCGAAGGCCCTGACCCACCGCACAAGGCTCTGCCCCCGGCGCGATGCGCCGG
>NZ_JBHUZJ010000103.1:0-28345 GCF_042667685.1 Streptomyces sp. NPDC057302
GGTGGGTTGGTTTTTTTTTATATCACACGGGTTCCCCCCCCGGGAACCCCCCGGGCCGCCCGGGGGCCCTCCTCCGAAGAGGCCCGTCCCCGGCCCGCACCCCAATGCGGCCGATCGACGGAACCGAAGCGTCCGAGGCCGTTCCGACACTTCGCACCCCGCGTCACGTGTGCCCCATCCGTTTCTCGCCATGCGCCGCCGATCCGGTGAACGTCGCCCGGGTGGCGGCGCTTCCCGCTCTCCCGGGATCCGCACGGCGACCTCTCCAGGACCGCCTCCGAACGTCTCGTACCAACGCCCGTACCTGGTGGTTGTTTCCTCTCGGAGTCCAGGGGCACGCGGACTTCGTGCTTCGGACCGGAGGCGCATTCGCGGGGAGCGGTGTGCCTACTTCCGCCGGATGTCCGGCTCCGGGTCACCCCGTTTCTCGCGGTCACTTGTTGGCCCACCGTTGAGGAGCGACTTCTTATGCTTACCGAACTCACCGCACCCTCCTCCCGTCGCCGTACGGCGACCCGGCACCTGCACGACGACGCTCCCGACACCAAGGCGGCCGCCGCCCACCTCGCCACGCTTCGGGACGGACCCGAGCACGACCTCCTGTGCGAGGAGATCGTGACGGCCTGGCTGCCGATGGCGCACCGGCTCGCCAGCAGGTTCCGCAACAAGGGCGAGAACCTCGAGGACCTGCGCCAGGTCGCCGCGATGGGCCTGATCAAGGCGGTCAATCGGTACGAGCCGGAGCGCGGCGCCTTCGAGAGCTATGCCGTGCCCACCATCACCGGAGAGCTGCGGCGGCACTTCCGCGATCGCATGTGGGACGTACGCGTGCCCCGGCGCGTCCAGGAGCTGCGCAACAAGGTGCGGGTCGCGCGCCGCGACCTGCTGGACCAGCCGGGCAGCGTCGCCGAGCCCGGTATCGCGGCCATCGCCGAGCAGGCGGATCTGACCGAGGCCGAGGTCCGTGACGGGATGGAGGCCATGACGAGCTACAGCGCCCTGTCCCTGGACGCCGAGATCTCGTCCGCCGACCCCGACGGCTTCAGCCTGGCGGACACCCTCGGGGCGCCCGACCCCGCTTACGACTGCATCACCGACCGGGAGGCCGCCAAGGCGGGACTGCGGCGGCTGCCGGAGCGTGAGCGGACCATCTTGTACCTGCGCTTCTTCGAGGACATGACGCAGAGCAGGATCGCGGAGGAGCTCGGCATCTCCCAGATGCACGTCTCACGCCTCATCACCACCAGCTGCGCCCGTGTGCGTTCGGAGGCCGTGCGCGGGGAAGACGGCGCCGGACACGCTCAGGCGGCGTGACGGCGGGGCGGCGGGGCGCGCGCCGTCCCCGGCGATCGAGCCGCCCCTGGGGCGCCAGGGCACGCCCCAGGGGCTCGGGCCGTGCCCCCGCGCTGGATCAGGCGGGGCGCACCCCTACTTACCGCCGAGTAGTATCGTCGCCTGCCCATCTGCACCCCGCCAAGGAGCACAGAGATGACCCGGATCCAAGTCGGCTCCCTCGTCGAGGACTTCACCCTGCCCGACGAGACGGGCACCCCGACGTCCCTCACGTCGCTCCTGTCCGAAGGCCCGGTGGTGGTCTTCTTCTACCCGGCGGCGATGACACCCGGCTGCACCGCCGAGGCGTGCCACTTCCGGGACCTGGCAGCCGAGTTCGCCGCGGTGGGCGCCCGGCCGGTGGGGATCAGCTCGGACGAGGTCGAGCGCCAGCGCGAGTTCGCGGGGCTGCACACGCTCGGGTTCCCCCTGCTGTCCGACCCGGAGGGCGTGGTGCGCGGGCAGTTCGGCGTGGCGCGCGGCTTCGGCCCGCTGCCGACCAAACGGGCCACCTACGTCATCGGGTCCGACCGGCGCGTCATCGAGGTGGTGCGCAGCGAGTTCCGGATGAGCGCCCACGCGGACCGGGCCCTGGCGGCTCTGCGGTCCGCGGCCGGCTAGGACTTTGCCCTCGTCGCAGGCTCGGTCAGGGGCGCTGTTAGGAGGGCGTCCAGGCTGCTTCTGCCGCCTGCGCGGTCGGGTACGTGGGGAAGACCCGGTCCAGCCCGACGGTGCCGAGGAAGCGGCTGATGTGGGCGGGGACCGCTGCCAGGGCGAGGCCCGCCCGAGCAGCCAGGGCGTGGTTGCGGGCGGCGATCAGGGCGGAGAGACCGCTCGAATCGCAGAAGGTGACGCCGGCCAGGTCGACGACGAGCTGCCCGCCTGCCTGGAGGGTCACATCGGGCAGGAGGTCGCGCAGCCGGCAGACGCTGTCGTAGTCGAGTGCCCCGACCAGTTCGACGACGGGCCCGGCGGTGGTGGTTCGGACGTGGATGTCGAGCTTGGTCACTGCCGCTCTTCACTGGTGGGTCGGGGCACGCTGATGGCGAGGACGGCGGTGTCGTCGTCGACTCCGGTGCCGAAGGTGTCGAGCAGGTCACGGATCGCCGCGACGACGTCCGGTGCGCTGGTGGGTGCCAGCGTCTGGGCGAAGTCGAGGAGTGCTTCGTCCCCGTAGCGGTCGTCGTCGCTGTTCGACGCCGTGTGGGCTTCGGTGAGGCCGTCGGTGTGCAGCAGCAGCGTGTCGCCGGCCGTCAGGCGGATGGTGGTGGTGGCGATGTGGGCGTCGGGCAGGACCCCGATGAGCTGGCCGCCGGGGGTGGGCAGGTGGTCGGCGCTGCCGTCCGCGCGCAGGAGCAGGGCCGGTGGGTGGCCGCCGCTCGCCAGCGTGACGCGGAAGCCGCCCTGATCGGTCTCGGGGGTGAGCAGTCCGAAGATGACGGTGCAGAACCGCGGGTCCTGGCCGTTGTATTCGTGGTTGAGGACCGTGTTGAGGTTGCTCAGGACGGCGGCCGGATCGGGGTCGTAGACGGCGGCGGCCCGCAGCGTGTAGCGGGCCAGGGAGGTGACCGCGGCCGCCGCGGCGCCCTTGCCGCACACGTCGCCCAGGAACAGTCCCCAGGTCCCCCCGGCGAGGGGAAAGAGGTCGTAGAAGTCGCCGCCGACCATGTCGGCGGAGGCGATGTGGTAGTGCGCGGCCACTTCGAGTCCGGGCACGCTGACCAGCGCCGGGGGCAGCAGGGTCTGCTGGAGGGCGGCGTTGAGCCGCTTGAGTTCCTCGCGCTCGCGTTCCGCCTCCTGCCGGGCGCGCAGCAGCTCGGTTTCGTAGGCGCGGCGGTCGCGGGCGTCGAAGACCGTGGTGCGGATCAGCAGCGGCTGTCCGTCGCCGCCGGTCTTGACCGTGGAGGTCACCAGGACGGGCAGCCTGCTGCCGTCGGCCGCCTTGAGCTCCAGGGCGATTCCGCTGACCTCGCCCTGGAGGCGCAGCAGGGGGCCGAAGTGCGTCTCGTGGTAGAGCCGGCCGCCCACGGTCAGCAGGTCGGAGAACGTCCTGCGGCCGACCAGGTCGTCGTGGGCGTAGCCGAGCCAGTCGAGCAGCGTCATGTTGATCTTGGCGATGGTGCCGTCGAGCAGCGTGGAGAGGTAGCCGCACGGCGCGTGCTCGTACAGGTCCTCGGCGCTGTCCTCGAGGAGCGCGGAGAACGCCGCGTGATCGCCTCCGGGCTGTTCCTCGGGGTCCGGACGCTCGCCGGTCCCGCCGTCGCTGGTCCTGGACATCACCGTGCGGCGCCTGCGAAGCCGGCGATGGCCGCCGCGGTCTCCTCCGGCGCGGCGAGCTGGGGGCAGTGCCCGGTCGCGTTCAGGGTGATCAGGCGGCTGCCGGGAATCTGGTCCTGTACGAAGGCGCCGACCTCCCGGGGCGCGATCGCGTCGCTGGAACACTGTGCGACCAGGGTGGGGACGGTGACCTTGGCGAGGTCTTCGCGGTTGTCGGACAGGAACGTGACGCGGGCGAAGACGCGGGCGATCTCCGGGTCGGTGCGGCAGAAGCTGTTGGTCAGCTCCTCGCCCAGTTCCGGCCGCTCGGGATTGCCCATGATGACCGGGGCCATGGCGCCCGACCAGCCCAGATAGTTCGCCTCCAGCGAGCCGAGGAGTTCGTCGATGTCCTCGGCGCTGAACCCGCCGCGATAGCCGGCTGCCGGATCGTCGATGAAACACGGCGACGGGGCGAGCAGGACCAGACCGGCGAACGCCTCCGGCTCCCACGACGCGGCCAGGACGCCCATCATCGCGCTGACCGAGTGCCCCACGAACGTCACCGGGCCGAGCTCCAGCTCGCGGCAGATCTCCAGCACATCCTCCGCGTAGCCCTCCAGCGAGGAGTAGCGCTCCTCGCTCCAGGCCGACAGGTCGGAGCGCCCCGCTCCCACGTGGTCGAACAGCACCACGGTGAAGTCGTCCTCCAGGAGCGGCACCACCAGCCGCCACATGTTCTGGTCGCATCCGAACCCGTGCGCCAGCATCACCACAGGTCCCCCGGCCCTGCCGGAGACCGTCACGTGGTTCCTGCTCCGAACAGTCATACGACACATCCTCGCAGAATGCCCGCAGCCTGCTTCCCCGGCGGCCACGGCGCCGGCCACGCCCGGTCCACGGACGAGCGGGCCGGAGCGGGCAGGTGTCTGTCACCATGTTCTCGACTGCACTCGCTGGTGCGGCGCGAGCCCGAGCGTGCGCCGGAAGTCCGCCTCCCGGCGCGGACGGCCGGATCGAACGAATTATCGATCCGAGCCGGACCCGTATGCGAAGCGTCCAGCAGGGTAGGTGAGCGCAGACAACGGGGACGAGGGTGGAGACGAAATGGAGTCAGCCGGCAGTGACGGCGCGGGGCCGTCGGAAGCCCGCACCATGGGCGTCGCTGTTCCCTTGAACGACGGGGACTCCTCCATCGCCGAGGCACGCCACCTCGCGGTCGACTTCCTCACCCGCGTCCAGACGGACCAGAACGTCGCCGTCTCGGCCCGCGCGATGGACCTCACCCAACTGGTGGTCAGCGAACTGGTCACCAACGCCCGCAAGTACGCGCCGGGGCCGATGCTGATGGAGCTGTGCATCGAGGACGCCACGGTGGCGGTGACCGTGCACGACAGCGCCCGCGCCCGGCCCGTCGCCCGCTCCGAGGACCCGCACAGGATCGGCGGCCACGGCCTGGAGATCGTCATGGCCGTCGCCCAGAATTTCCACGTCGACCTCGAACCGGCAGGCAAGAGCATCACCGCCCGCATCTCCCTGGCCGGCGAACCGGCCGCCGACGCCCCGCGAAGCGGTGCACCCCGCACCTCTCGGTGATCCGCCCGGCGCGTGCCGCGGCGGCCACACGCCTTCCGTAGGCCGCAGGAGTGACACACACGGCGGCCGGGTACACGAGCCACCTCGTGGACCGGCGCACAGGTTACGTATCTGTACGCGGGCACCCACCCCACCGAGCTCGCACGCCCCCGCCGAGAAGGAGCCCCACCATGCCGGACAAGGCAACGACGACCGACGTCGTGAAGCTGATCCTCGACGATCACCGGCGGATGGAGGACCTGTTCCGCCGGATGCGCAGCGTCGAAGCCGAACGGGGCGACGCCCTGAAGGAGTTCGCCGACCTGCTCATCGCGCACGCGCACGCGGAGGAGGCCGAGGTCTACCCCGCGCTCAGGCGCTACCGGGACATCGACAACCACGAGGTCGAACACGGCGTCGAGGAGCACGAGGAGGGCAACAAGGCGCTGCTCGCCCTCCTTCAGGTGGACGACATCGGCTCCGACGACTGGGACGACAAGCTGGAGAAGCTTGTCGAGGCCGTGTCCCACCACACCGACGAGGAGGAGCGGACGATCCTCAACGGCGCACGCGAGAACGTCGCGATGGAACGCCGCGAGGAACTGGGTACCGCCTTCACCAAGGAACGCGACAAGCACATCAAGGCGGGCTGCGGAAGCATCGACAGCGTCCGGCGGCTCGTGAAGGCCTGACCCCCCGGACGTGTCACGCAAAGAGGTCGATCAGGCCGACCGGCGGCAGCGTCGGCGTCCTGGAGCCTCCTGAAGGCTCGACGGTGATGCCCACGCCGGTGGCCCGGCCGATCGTTCCGTCCATGAGGGTGATCCGATTGCTCCGGCCGCCGTCGAGGAGGCCAGCGGGACGCATGGCTCCGCCGTCGTCGAACCAGAGTGCGTAGACCTTCCCCTCGGGCGGTGCGTCGAGGCCGGACGCGGTGAAAACCGCGCGGTTCCGGCTCGCCGACGTCACGACGACACCTCGGGCACCGCCGGGCAGGGACACGGTGTGGGTTCGCGCGTCACCGGCGGCGATGACGGCCGCCGCCTGATCGGCACCGGTCCGGACGCGGCTTGCCTGCTCGCGCACCTGCTGTGTCTCCTGGTGCTGCCAGGTCGCCACGCCGCCCAGAGCCGCGGCGGCCAGGCAGGCGGCAAGCGAGAACCGGCGCAGCCACCACGTGCTCCGCGGCGCGGCCGTCGTGCGCGTCTCACGCACGGTGCGCGGCGGCTCCTGACGGACGTAAGTGGTCGTCCCGAGTACGGCCCGCTTGAGCGCGGGACGCGGGGTGACGGCGACGGCGAGGGCAAGGCGGCCGGCCGTGGCGGCGAATTCGGCCACGTCCTGAAGGCACTCGGCACACAGGGCGAGATGGTCCTCGAAAGTGACGCGCTCGTCGGGTTCGAGCGCGTCCAGTGCGTACGCTCCGGCCAGGGTGTGGGGGTCGGTCACCCTCATGTCACGCCCTCCACCACCGCTCGCACCGACATCATTGTTGATTCGTCACCCCAAGCTTTTCGGATTGGTGAAGCCGGAAGCGTCGTTCAGTGGGCGCAGGCCCCGAACTCGGTGTGCCGCGCCCGAGCGGCATATGTGTCGTCGTCCCGCTCGTCCTGGGGAGGGGGCGGAGCGAACGTCCTCCCGCGGATCTCTCCTCGGGCCTGAACCATCAGTTCGTCGAACTCTTCGTCTGTCATCTCGCCTTCACCTCCCTGTCCACAAGTAATTCGGAGCGGCCTCGATCGGCGGATTGGTCCGCTTTCCTCCTTGTTCCGCGGCATTCCCCGGTAGAAGTTGCGCGTTCATTCGGAGCGGTGGGCCGGTGCGGATTGGTCGAAAATAATTTCCCCCTCAAATGAGTGGCGGACCAATCCGCATCCGCCACCGCTCCGGATAACCCGATGTGAGCGAAGAAGCGAAAACATCGAGGAGCAAGGGCGTGTGGCGGCTCGGCGCGCTCGGCGCCTTGAGCGGTCTTCTGGCGGGTTACGCCGCGCTGGCGACGGCCGAGCTGACGTCCGCCGCGGTACGCCCCGAGTCCAGTCCCGTGATCGCGGTGGGCGGGGCCTCGATCGACCGCACGCCGGCCGCGGTGAAGGACTGGGCGATCCGGCACTTCGGGACGGACGACAAGCTCGTCCTGCAACTGGGCATCCTCGCCGTCCTCACCCTGCTCGCGCTCGCCCTCGGAGCACTGGCGGCACGGTATCGACGTACCGGCTCGGCGGGAGTCCTCGTGTTCGGCGTGGTCGGGGGGTTCGCCGCGACGAGCCGGCCCGACTCCACGAGCGTCGCGGACGCACTGCCGTCGGTGGCCGGCGCCGTGGTGGGAGCGGGGCTCCTCTACTACCTCGTCGGACGCCTGCGGCCACGCAGGAGTCCAGCTCCTGCCGACGGAGCGCACGAGACGGACGATGAGCCGCAGAAGGTGCGGGAGCCGCACGAGACCCGCGAGGAGACGGGCTGGGACCGGCGGGGATTCATCGTCGCCGCGACGGCCGCCGCGGCAGCGTCCACCGGTGTCGGCCTGCTCGGCCGGTCCCTGAACGGCGCGCAGGGGAAGGACGCCGTCGCCTCCCGCAATCAGATCAGGCTGCCCGCCCCGGACTCGGCCGCGAAACCCGTCCCCAAGGGCGCGGCGCTGCGGGTCAAGGGCGTCAGCCCGTACATGACGCCCAATCAGGACTTCTACCGGGTCGACACCGCGCTGGTGGTACCCAAGGTCGACGCGACCTCATGGCGGCTGCGGATCCACGGCAAGGGCGTCACGCGCGAGAAGACCGTCTCCTTCGCGGACCTGCTGCGCATGCCGCTGATCGAGCGGAACATCACGCTGGCCTGCGTCTCGAACGAGGTGGGCGGCCCGTACGTGGGCAACGCGCGCTGGATCGGCGTACGTCTCGCGGACCTCCTGGAGCAGTGCGGTGTGCGACCGCCGTCGAAGGGCGGGCCCGCGGACCAGCTGGTCGCACGGTCCGTGGACGGGATGACCATCGGCAGCCCGGTCGAGGACGTCATGGACGGCCGCGACGCGATGCTCGCCCTCGGCATGAACGGCGAGCCGCTGCCCTTCGCGCACGGGTTCCCGGTGCGCATGGTGGTGCCCGGCCTGTTCGGGTTCGTATCCGCCTGCAAGTGGATCCAGGACATCGAGCTGACCACGTTCGACGACTACGACCCCTACTGGGTGAAGCGCGACTGGGCCCGCGAGGCACCGATCAAGACCCAGTCCCGGATCGACACCCCCAAGCCCTTCGCCCGGCCGGAGGCGGGCACCACGGTGATGGCCGCCGGGGTGGCCTGGGCCCAGCATCGCGGTATCGACAAGGTCGAGGTGCGCGTGGACGACGGTCCCTGGCGCCAGGCCGATCTGGCCGCCGAGGACACCCGGGACACCTGGCGCCAGTGGTCCTTCCCCTGGAAGGCCACCTCCGGCGGTCACACCCTGACGGTCCGGGCCACCGACCGCACGGGCGAGGTCCAGACCGAGAAGCGGACCCGCACGATTCCCGACGGGGCCAGCGGATGGCATTCGGTGGTGGTCACCGTGGATTGAGCCTTACCGCGTTCCCTATGCCACGTCCCCTTTACCGCGTTCCCATTGCGCATTCTCACTGCCGCGGACCGTTTATCGCATACCGCCTATCGCTTTACCGCGCGAATTTCCCTCACTGCGCACAACCAATCAAGGAGCAGAAATGAACGCCATCACCCGCCGTACCCGTCGTGGAGCCCTCGTTCTCGCCGCGGCGGCGATGCTGCCGCTCGCTCTGACCGCCTGTTCGAGCGACGACAGCAAGGACAAGGCGTCATCGGACACGAAGTCGTCCGCCGCTTCGGACAAGGCGACCGACGAGGGCACGGACAACTCCTCCGGCGACGCGGGCGACGCCAGCAGCATGGACGAGCCCTTCGGCCCGGCCTGCGCCTCCGTGCCCAAGGACGGCAAGGGCAGCTTCGACGGCATGGCCAAAGACCCGGTCGCCACCGCCGCGTCCAACAACCCCGACCTGTCCACCCTCGTGACCGCGGTCAAGAAGGCCGGTCTGGTCGACACCCTGAACAACGCCAAGAACATCAGCGTGTTCGCGCCGACCAATGACGCCTTCGCGAAGATCCCCAAGGCCGACCTGGACAAGGTCCTGAGCGACAAGGCCATGCTCACCAAGATCCTCACGTACCACGTGGTGGGTCAGAAGCTGGCGCCCAAGGACCTTGAGAACGGTTCGTTCCCGACGCTGGAGAAGTCCAAGCTGACGACCGCGGGCTCGGGCGAGTCCTACAAGGTCAACGACACCGCCAAGGTGGGCTGCGGCAACGTCAAGACGGCCAACGCCAACGTCTACATCATCGACACGGTCCTGATGCCGAAGATGTGACGAAGGCGGGTGCGAGGGGCCGACCGTATGCGAGGCCCCTCGCACCCGGGTCAATTGCCGGTCCATTAGCGTGGCGGCCGACCGCCGCGGGCCCGAGCGGTTAAGCACGAACCATGGAATTCAATGCGGCTGACCACGGCGTGCGCGTCCGGGGTGCCAACGAGCACAATCTGCGGAACGTGGACGTGGACATTCCCCGGGACGCGCTGGTCGCCTTCACCGGCGTCTCCGGTTCGGGCAAGTCCTCGCTCGCCTTCGGCACGCTCTACGCCGAGGCGCAGCGCCGGTACTTCGAGTCCGTCGCGCCCTACGCCCGTCGGCTGCTCCAGCAGGTCGGTGCGCCACACGTGGAGGAGATCACCGGGCTGCCGCCCGCCGTGGCGCTCCAGCAGCGCCGCGGGGCACCCAGTTCACGGTCGACGGTCGGCACCCTCACCACCCTGTCCAATCTCCTTCGCATCCTCTACTCACGTGCCGGGACCTACCCGCCGGACGCCGAACGCCTGGAGGCCGAGGCGTTCTCGCCCAACACGTCGGCCGGCGCCTGCCCGCACTGCCACGGCCTCGGCTCGGCGCACGACGTCACCGATGAGCTGCTCGTCCCGGATCCGTCGCTGAGCATCCGTGACGGCGCGATCGCGGCCTGGCCCGGCGCCTGGCAGGGCGCCAATCTGCGCAGCATCGTGAGCGGCCTCGGCATCGACGTCGACAGGCCGTGGCGCAGGCTCAAGAAGAAGGACAAACAGTGGCTGCTCTACACCGACGAGCAGCCTTCCGTCCTCATCGAGCCGGAGCCTGGCCGTGTCGACCACGGCTACTACGGCACGTTCTGGAGCGCCCGCAAACACGTCATGCACGTCCTGGCCGACTCCAAGAGCCAGCGGATGCGGGACCGTGCGATGCGGTTCGTGCAAGGTGTGCCCTGCCCCGCGTGCGAGGGCAGCGGCCTGCGGCCCGAGGCGCTCGCCGTCACCTTCGCGGGCCACTCCGTCGCCGAGGTCAACGCGATGCCGCTCACCGAGGTCGTCGCCCTGCTGCGGCCGGTCGCGGAACTGCCGAAGGCCTCGGCGGCCACGTCGACCGCCCTGTCCGGGGAGAGCACCGAGGCCGCGGTGCGGATCTGCGCCGACGTGGTCGCACGCGTCGAGGTGCTGCTCGACCTCGGCCTCGGCTACCTCAGTCTCGGCCGCCGCTCGACGACGCTCTCGCCCGGCGAGGCCCAGCGCCTGCGGATCGCCACCCAGTTGCGCTCCGGGCTCTTCGGCGTCGTCTACGTACTGGACGAGCCGTCCGCCGGTCTGCACCCCGCGGACGCGGAGCCGCTGCTCGACGTCCTCGACCGGCTGAAGGCCTCGGGCAACTCGCTGTTCGTAGTGGAGCACGACATGGACGTCGTACGGCGGGCCGACTGGGTCGTCGACATCGGACCCGGCGCCGGGGAGGCCGGCGGGCGCGTGCTGTACAGCGGGCCGGTGCCCGGCCTCGAAAAGGTCGAGGGGTCGGCCACCGGCGACTTCCTGTTCGGACGTGCGAAGCCGCTGGTCCGCCGCCCCCGCAAGCCGCAGGGCTGGCTGCACCTGCACGGCGTCTGGCGCCACAACCTCCGGGACGTTTCCGTCGACGTACCGCTGCACGTGCTGACGGCGGTGACCGGTGTCTCCGGCTCCGGGAAGTCGACGCTGGTCACCCAGGTGCTCGCCGAGCTCGTCCGCGGCCACCTCGGTCTCGCCCCCGAACAACCCGAAGAGGCCGAAGAGACCCAGGCGGCGGAACTCGACATCGATGTGCGGGAGACGTCCGGGCTCGAATCGTTCGACCGGCTGGTGCGGGTCGACCAACGGCCCATCGGCCGCACGCCCCGCTCCAACCTGGCGACGTACACCGGGCTGTTCGACGCGGTACGCAAGCTGTACGCGGCGACCGACGAAGCGCGGGCGCGCGGCTACACGCCCGGCCGCTTCTCCTTCAACGTCGCCGAGGGGCGGTGCGAGACCTGCCAGGGCGAAGGGTTCGTCGCGGTCGAATTGCTGTTCCTGCCCGGGACCTACGCGCCGTGCCCGGAGTGCCACGGCGCGCGGTACAACGCCGAGACACTCGAAGTGACCTATCGCGGCAAGCACATCGCGGAGGTGCTCGCCATGCCCGTGGACGACGCCGCCACGTTCCTCTCGGAGGTTCCCGCCGCTTCCCGGAGCCTCGAAACGCTCCGGGAAGTCGGCCTGGGATACCTGCGGTTGGGCCAGCCCGCGACGGAGCTCAGCGGTGGTGAGGCCCAGCGCATCAAGCTCGCCACCGAACTGCAGCGAGCCCGCCGCGGCCATACGCTCTACCTGCTGGACGAGCCGACCGCGGGCCTGCACCCCGCGGACATCGCGCTGCTGCTGCGGCAGTTGCACCAGCTCGTCGACGCCGGCAACACGGTCGTCCTGGTCGAGCACGACCTCGACACGATCGCCACCGCCGACTGGGTCATCGACCTGGGGCCCGGTGGCGGTGACGCCGGCGGCCGGGTGGTCGCCACGGGGACGCCCGCGAAGATCGCCCGGTCCCGACGCAGCGCCACCGCGCCCTATCTCGCGCCACGGCTGGCACGCTCGTGAAATTTACGCCGGGTCGATGCGGTAGACGCTGCCACCTATGTCGAGCACATACAGCTCGCCCCTGCCGCCCTGCATGAAGGAGATGACCTCGCCGCCGTTGACGCCGAGGTCGCTCGCGCCGGTCACCTTGCCGTTCTTCATCTGCAGGGCGCGGATGGTGCCGTCGCAGTAGTCGCTGAACACGTACTGGCCCTTGAGCTCCGGGATGGCCTTGCCTCGGTAGACGTAGCCGCCGGTCACCGAGCAGCCGAGGCCGGTGCGGTCGTACTCGTGGACCGGCGGCACGTGGTTCGCGGGCTCCGTGCCGCCCCGGAAGGGATGGTTGCCCTCCATCTGGGACCAGCCGTAGTTCTCGCCGCCCTCGCTGTCGGCGGGGGCCCAGTCGATCTCCTCCCAGGCGCTCTGGCCGACGTCACCGATCAGCAGGTCGCCCGTGCCCGCGTCGAAGGAGAACCGCCAGGGGTTGCGCAGCCCGTACGCCCATATCTCGTCCTTCGCCTTCGGGTCGCCCACGAAGGGGTTGTCCTTCGGGATCGCGTACGGCTTGGCGCCGTGCGGGTCGATCCGCAGCAGCTTGCCGAGCAGCGTGTCGAGGTTCTGCCCGTTGCCGTGCGGGTCGCCGCCCGAACCGCCGTCGCCCAGCGCGATGTAGAGGTAGCCGTCGGGGCCGAACTTGATGTCACCGCCGTTGTGGTTCGCATAGGGCTGCGTCTGGGTGATGACGGTGCGCCGCGTTTCGGGCCGGATCTTGCCGTGCCGCACGGCGAACTCGTCCACGATGCTGGTGCCTTCGAGGTTCGTGAACGAGATGTAGAGGTGCGCGAACTTCTTGTCGAACGCGATGCCGAGCAGCCCGCGTTCGCCGTCGGTGGTCGTCTCCTTGGTGATGTCGAGGACGGGCTTGCCGAGCCCCTTGTGGTCCAAAATCCGTACGGTGCCCGCCCGTTCGGCGATCCAGACCGTGCCGCCGGGCCCCGCGGCACCCGCGGTCGGATTCGCGGCCGTGGTCACCTTCGTGAGCACGACCTTCGGCGCCTCGCGGGAGGCGCCGGACTCGTCGGCGGATGCCGCGGTCAGGGCGAGGGAAGCGACGAGGCAGATGGTGGCGATGATCGCCGAACTTCTGGTGCGGACTTTCACCGTGATCCTCCTGGAGGCGGCGAGTGGGGGGATGGTGTCCTACCTGCTATGAAAACCGGCTACAGAAACTTCTTCACGTTGTCCCCGAACGTCCAGCCCTTCGAGCCGTCCCAGTTGATGGACCAGGTCATCAGGCCCTTGAGCGCGCCGTTGAAGTGGTTCCACGCCTGCGTCACCAGACCCGGTGACATGTAGCCGCCACCCGCTCCCGGTTGCGCGGGCAGGCCCGGGACCTGCTTGTCGTAGGGGACCTTGATCGTGGTGCCCTGGACGACGAGCCCCTTGTTCAGGCAGTCCGTCTGCGCGACGAATCCCTGGACGGTTCCGGCGGAGTAGGAGTCGCCGGAGCAGCCGTACATACTGCCGTTGTAGTACTGCATGTTCAGCCACCAGAGGCGGCCGTTGTCCGCGTACTTCTTCACGATGGGGAGGTACGCGCCCCAGATCGAGCCGTACGCCACGCTGCCCCCGGTGACGTACGCCGTCTCGGGCGCCATCGTCAGGCCGAAGTTGGCGGGCATCTTGGCGAGGACCCCGTCGATGATGCGGACGAGGTTGGCCTGCGACGCGGAGAGCTGGTTGATGTTGCCGCTGCCCACGAGGCCGGTCTCGATGTCGATGTCGATGCCGTCGAAGTTGTACTTCTTCAGGATCGGCACCACGGTCTCGACGAACCGGTCGGCGACCTTGCTGGAGCTGAGGTCGATGCCCGCCGCCGCGCCGCCGATCGACATCAGGATCGTGGCGCCGTTCGCCTTCGCCTGGCACATCTCGGCCGGTGTGGCGACCTTGACCGTCGAGTCCATTCCGTCCTCCCACAGGACGGTGCCGTCGGAACGGATCACGGGGAACGCCGCGTTGATCACGTTGTAGCCGTGGTCGCGCATACGGGTGTCGGTGATCGGGGTCCAACCGAACGGCGGGTGAACGCCGTTGGCGGCCCCGTCCCAGTTCTCCCAGTAGCCCTGGAGCACCTTTCCGGCGGGCTTCGACTTGACGGCACAGGTCTCGCCCTGGGCACCCCGGGCCTTCTCGGCGGCCTGAGCGACCCGGGTCGCCTGGGCCGCCCGAGTGATGTCCCGGCGGTCCTGCGACGCCGCGCCGTTCGGAGCCGCGCCCGGCGCGGCGCCCATGAGCAGCGGCGCGGCGAAGGCCACCGCCATACCGACCGCCAGGAGGCGCGACGGTGCGCGACGCGGGGTGAGGGCGCGAGGAGAGGTTCGGGATGACACGCTTACCTCCTGGACTGTGGTGCCTGGAGACGTAAGTGGTGCGACGCGCCACACCGTAAAGTGGTCCAGACCTGCCGTCAATAGGTCTGGACCTGACCGATCGAGCAGGAGGCCTCCCCCGCATGGACATCCTCAACTCCCAGGATCCGCAGGCCATTTCGGTGACCGAGGCGATCCGCGAGGGCGACGTCCCCGCTCTGCGCCGACTCCTGGCCGACCATCCCGCTCTGGCCACCACCCTCATCAGCCAGGACGGTCCCGCTGCGGGCCGCCGCAGCCTCCTGCACATCGCCACCGACTGGCCCGGCCACCGCCCCCGCTCGGCGGAGGTGATCGGCACACTCGTCGCGGCAGGCGCCGACCCCGACGCCCGCTTCGTCGGCGCCCACACGGAAACGCCTCTGCACTGGGCGGCCAGCAACGACGACGTCACCGCGCTGGACGCGCTCGTCGACGCGGGCGCCGACATCGAGGCCTCCGGCGCCGTCATCGGCGGCGGCACCCCGCTCGCCGACGCGCGGGGCTTCGGCCAGTGGCGGGCGGCCCGCAGGCTGCTGGAGCACGGGGCCCGCGCGGACCTCCAGGACGCGGCCACCCTCGGCCTCCTCGACCAGGTCGAGGCCTTCCTCGCCGCCCCGGACTCCCCTACCGGGTCCGAGGTCACCAGCGCCTTCTGGGGCGCCTGCCACGGTGGCCAACTCCCCACGGCAGAGCGCCTGCTGCAAGAGGGAGCCGAAGTGAACTGGATCGGCTACGACGACATGACACCTCTGGACATCGCCCGCGCGCAGGGCGCGGAGGACGTCGTGCGGTGGCTGCTCGCCCAAGGCGCCAAGGGGCGCGCGGACTTCGGGACGGACTCCGACTGAGCTATGTGGGTGCGGGCTCCGGCTGAGTCACGTACATGACGGCGCGGACGGGCGCCGGAGCCGAGCCGGGCTTCAGGCGTTCGGGTCGCCGAAGGCGCCGTCGGACGTGAAGGCCAGCTTGGCGAAGCGTTCGCCCATGCGGCGGTGGGTGGCCGCGTCCGGGTGGATCTGGTCGGGCAGCGGAAGCTCGGCCGAGTCGTCATCGCCGTACAGCTCTCGGCCGTCGAGGTAGTACAGGTGGGGGTCGTCGGCCGCACGCTGCTCCACGATGCGGGCCAGCTCGTCGCGGATCGTGCCGAGGGTCAGCTTCCCGCTCGCGGTCTCGTCCGGATCCCCCATGGCGACGAACGCGAGCCGCCCCTCGCCCAGGGCGCTGACGTCCGGCGCGCTGGGGCCGGGCGTGTCCTCGTGAATGGGACACAGGACGGGCGAGACGACCAGCAGCGGTGCGGTGGGGTGGCCTTCGCGGATGGTGTCGAGGAAGCCGTGCACGGCGGGACCGAAGGCGCGCATGCGCATGAGGTCGGTGTTGACCAGATTGATGCCGATCTTGATGCTGATCAGGTCGGCGGGGGTGTCCCGCAGGGCGCGCGCGGTGAACGGGTCGAGCAGGGCGCTGCCGGCCAGGCCGATATTGATCAGCTCCACGCCGCCGAGGGAGGCGGCGAGCGCGGGCCAGGTGGCGGTGGGGCTCGCCGCGTCGGAGCCGTGGCTGATCGAACTGCCGTGGTGCAGCCACATCTTGCGGCCCCGGTCCGGTGCGGGCTCGACGGGCGCGTCGGTGCGCAGCTCGACGAGTTCGGTGGTCTCGTTGTGCGGCAGCCAGATCTCGATGTCCTTGGCGCCGTCGGGCAGTTCGGCGAAACGCAGGGTGCCGACCGGGCCGGTACTGCGCTCGGCGGATCCTGTGGTGAGGTCGATGGTCAGGGTGTTGCCGCCGCCGACCGTGGCCTGACCGGCCGGGCGGCCGTCGACCAGCAGGTCGTACAGGCCCTCCGGCCGGGGCGGGGCGCCCACGTAGACACGCTTGGTGCGCAGCGTGTCCAGTTCGATGACGGTGGCACGGGTGCGGAAGGCGAGGCGTACGCCGGCGGGCTGGGCCTCCGCCATGGCGAGTTGCCCGTCCGTGTTCTGGGCGCGGGCCCGCGCGGGCAGCCGGTGCGGCAGGACGCCGTGCTCGGTGTGCTCCAGGTCGAGGGCGCCGCGCAGGATGTCCGCGGTGATGGGCGTGGTGACCCAGTCGTGCTCGGGGTTCATGGTTTCCGCCTGCCGATCAGAGTGTCTGGGGGTGTCGGGGAGCGCCGGTGAGTCGATGTGTCGATACGCCGACGCCCCCACGGAGGTCGACCCACACGGGGCTCGGGGTCCGGGTCAGGGCGCGGGCCAGTTTCGCAACAGGGCGTCGAGGGCGTCGAGGATGCGGGACCACGACTCCTGGGAATCGGGCTCGCTGTGGCTGAAGCCGCCCGCCAGCTCCAGGCTGACGTAGCCGTGGAAGACGCTGCCCAGCATCCGGACCGCGTGGGTCTGGTCGGGCTCCGTCAGGTCGTAGCCGCGCAGGATCGCCCGCGTCATCTGTGCGTGCCTGACGCCCGCGCTGGCGGCCGCCGTCTCGGGGTCGAGCCTCAGCCGGGCCGCGGCGTAGCGCCCGGGGTGCTCCCGGGCGTAGTCGCGGTAGACGTCGGCGAACGCGGTGAGGGCGTCCTTCCCGGCCCGCCCCGCCAGGGCTGCCGCGCCCCGGTCGGCGAGTTCCTCCAGGGAGAGGAGGGCGATCCTGGTCTTGAGGTCCTGGGAGCTCTTCAGGTGCGAGTACAGACTCGCGACCTTCACGTCGAACCGTCTGGCCAGGGCCGAGACGGTCACCTGCTCGAAGCCGACCTCGTCGGCCAGCTCCGCCCCGGCCAGGGCCAGGCGCTCCGTGGTCAATCCTGCGCGAACCATGCCCTTCCTCTCCTTCGACGTAACCGATTATGCAGTTGCCTAATACCTTTAGGCAAATCAGTTACCCCTGGAGGGAGGCGGCGGCGCCCCACCGCCGTCAGACCGTCTTGACCGTGCCCCCGTCGATCACGTGATCGGCGCCGGTGACGTTGCCCGCCACTCCCGAGAGGAGGAACGTGATCAGCGACGCCACCTCCTGGGGTTCGGTGATGCGACCGCTGGTGATGCCGAACGCCTCCGGGATCCCTTCGAGGAACGCCCCGTGCTCGACCCCGGCACTCGCCGCGACCTTGCCGCCGAAGCCGTCGGGGTCCTCCCAGATGGCGGTGCGCACCACGCCGGGCGACACGGTGTTGACCCGCACACCCCTGGGCCCGAACTCCTCGGCCAGCGACTTGCTCAGCGAGGTGAGCGCCGCCTTGGCCGCGCTGTAGGCGACGGGACCGGCCGCGGGCAGCCGGGAGTTGATGGACGAGACGTTGACGATCGCGCCGCGGCGCTCGATGAGGCTGGGCAGCGCGGCGCGGCTGACGCGGACCGCGCTGAGCAGGTTGAGGTCGAAGACGCCCTGCCACTGCGTGTCGTCGGTGTCGAGGAAGCCGACCGGCTCCACCGCGTCACCGGCGCCGACGTTGTTCACCAGCAGGTCTATGCCGCCCAGTTCGGCGAAGGCGCCGTCCATGAGCGCGGCCACCCCTTCCGGCGTACCGAGGTCGGCCGACACGGCGAAGGCTCCGGCCTCCTTGAGTTCGGGGGTGATGGTGCGGGCCGCGCCCACGACACGTACGCCCTCGTCGATCAGCGTCCTGACGGTGGCCAGACCGATTCCGCGGCTGGCACCGGTGACGACGGCGGTCTTGCCCTTGAGGTCGAGCTTCATGCTTTTCCGGCTCCTTCAAGTTCGCGCACATTTTTTTGACTTATAGGTACAGAACATGGGTACACGTCAGCACCCGGAGAACCACTCCGCGAAACCGGTGGAATGGTCAGAGGGATTGGACAGTCAGAGGGAGTCCACCGTCGCGTCGATCACCCTGGAAAGGCGCTCCGGCCCTTCGGCGACCCGCGCCATGAGGCGCAAGCCCACGACCGTGGTCAGCAGCAGACTGCCGACGGCGCGAGCGTCCCGGCCGGAGTCGATCTCCCCCGACCGCTGCCCCTTCTCCACCAGCGCGGAGAAGGCCTCCTCGGTGCGGTCGAACATGCGCCGCACCAGATCGGTCGCCACCTCGTCCGTCCCGGCCAGCTCCGCGGCGGTGTTCACCGCCATGCAGCCGCGCCGGTCCGGGTCGGCGAGGTCCATCTCGACCAGCAGGCGCAGCGCCGCGCGCAACCGCTCCTTCACGGGCCCCGACTCCTCGAGCATCTCGATGAGAGCCACGGCCTGACTGTCGCGGTAGCGGCGCAGCGCCCGCTCGAACAGAGCGTGCTTGCTGCCGAAGGTGTTGTAGAGACTGCCCTTGCCGATGCCGAGCGCGTCCACGAGGTCCTGGGGCGTGGTGGCGGCATAACCCTTGCGCCAGAACACGTCCATGGCCCGCTCGACGGCGGCGTCCGGATCGAACTGCTTCGGCCTACCCATGATCAGGAGCCTAGCCGTTTCTTGACCCCCAGGTCAATTACTCCGCTCAGGCGGCGCGACGCACCCGTGCGGCCTTGCGGGCCTCCGCCATCTCGCGGGACTCGGCGGTCCGGCGAGAGCCTCCGCCGGAGCGGCCGGGCTGTCCCGGACGCGTACCCATGCCGCGGAAGGGGGCGCCGCCGCGCTTGGGGCGCTCCGTGCTGGGCGCGCTGCCGCCGATCGGCACGCCGGAGGGGGCCTTCGCACCGGTGATGCGGCTCAACGCGGCCTCGCCGGAACGGACTTGGGTGATCTGCGGACGGATCCCGGCGGCGGACATCAGACGGTTCATGTCACGGCGCTGGTTGGGCGTCACCAGGGTGACCACGCTGCCGGACTCACCGGCGCGGGCGGTACGGCCCCCGCGGTGCAGGTAGTCCTTGTGGTCGCTGGGCGGGTCGACGTTCACGACCAGGTCGAGGTTGTCGACGTGGATGCCGCGGGCCGCGACGTTCGTGGCGACCAGGACCGTCACGGCGCCGGTCTTGAACTGGGCGAGCGTGCGGGTGCGCTGGGGCTGGGACTTGCCGCCGTGCAGCGCGGCGGCGCGCACGCCGCTGCCCATCAGGTGCTTGGTGAACTGGTCGACGGCGTGCTTGGTGTCCAGGAACATGAGCACCCGGCCGTCGCGCGCCGCGATCTCCGTGGCGGTCGCCATCTTGTCGGCGCCGTGCACGTGCAGTTCGTGGTGCTCCATCGTGGTGACGGCGCCCTTGGAGGGGTCGACCGAGTGCACGACGGGGTCGTGGAGGTAGGTGCGGACCAGCAGGTCGACGTTGCGGTCGAGGGTGGCGGAGAACAGCATCCGCTGACCCTCGGGGCGCACCTGGTCGAGCAGTTCGGTGACCTGGGGCATGAAGCCCATGTCGGCCATCTGGTCGGCCTCGTCCAGGACGGTGATGCTCACCCGGTCCAGACGGCAGTCCTTGCGCTCGATGAGGTCCTTGAGCCGGCCGGGCGTGGCGACGAGTACCTCGGCGCCGGAGCGCAGCGCACCGGCCTGTCGGCCGATCGACATACCGCCGACCACCGTGGCCAGCTTCAGCTTGAGGGCACGGGCGTACGGAGTCAGCGCCTCGGTGACCTGCTGCGCGAGCTCCCGGGTGGGTACGAGGACCAGGGCGAGGGGCCGCTTCGACTCGGCGCGCTGACCTGCGGTGCGCACGAGGAGCGGGAGCCCGAAGGCGAGGGTCTTGCCGGAGCCGGTGCGGCCACGGCCCAGTACGTCCCGGCCCGCGAGGGCGTTCGGCAGCGTGGCCGCCTGGATCGGGAACGGCTCGGTCACGCCGAGGCCGGAGAGCGTCTTCAACAGCGTGGCCGGCATGTCGAGTTCGGCGAAGGTCTCCGCCGCCGGGAGGCCCGGGGTGATGGTGACCGGCAGGGCGAACTCACCCTGCGGGGCGACGGGACGGCGTCCCTGGCTGCCGCCGGAGCGGTTGCCGGGGCGGAAGCCACCCTGACGGGTGTTGCCGCCGCTGTTGCGGGGGTTGGAATAGCGGTCGTTCGTGCGAGCTGAACGGTTCATGGAGAACCTTCCTCGATATGGCACGCATCGAGGAATTCTCGGCGGATTTGAACCGAACGAATTGCAAGCACGAGCCGAATAAAAGACAAACTTCTGTAAACAGCAACGAGCTGGTGCCCGCACCGAGAGGTGCGGGCACCAGCGTCGTCTTACGCTTCAGCGTCAGGCAGGAACGATGTTCTCGGCCTGCGGGCCCTTCTGGCCCTGAGTGACATCGAAGTTCACCTTCTGGCCTTCCTGAAGCTCACGGAAGCCCTGGGTGGCGATGTTCGAGTAGTGGGCGAAGACGTCGGGGCCGCCACCCTCCTGCTCGATGAAGCCGAAGCCCTTTTCCGAGTTGAACCACTTCACGGTGCCAGTAGCCATACTAAATATCTCCTTCGGGGCAAGCCCGGGACCCGCACTGTGCGGACCCCGGCGTCGCCACGTTGATTGCCCCGTCCGGAAAACATCTCCGGAAATACAAAAGTGCCCGGCGGACATTTATCCACCAAAGGCACTTGAAGTCTTATGGGAACCACAACTGCAACTACGATCAACAGTAGCACGAGATGGCCTTCACGGCACGGGCACGCCCTACTTATTTCGCCCGACCGGCCCTGCGCCCGCACCGCATTGCGGAAATTTGCGGACCTCTGGTCTCACCCGGGGCGGGAAATGGCCCGCTGCAGGAGGCCGCGCAGAGCCTCCTGCTCCTTTTGCGTGAGGCCGGCCAGGGGCGAGTCCTCCCCCAGGAGACCCAGGAGCCGCTCCCGCAGCGCGGCGCCGTCCGGGGTGAGCACCAGCTGCTTGGCGCGTCGGTCCGACGGGTGCGGGCGGCGTTCGATCAGGGCCTGCTTCTCCAGCTTGTCCACGACGAAGGTGGCGTTGGAGGGCTCGCAGCTCATGCGCTCCGCCAGCTCACGCATGGTCATCGGACCCGCCAGCTCCCGCAGCGCGGTCGCCTGCGGCGCGGTCAGCCCCAGCCTGACGGCGCGTTCGCGCAGGTGCTCCGCGATCTGATCGGCCATCCCGTTCACCAGGCCGCACAGCTGCCGCTCGGCGATGACCTGCGCTTCGGGGTTCGTCATACGGCCCAGCCTAGCAAGTGCATCCAGCCTGCACATTGCGAGCTTGAATGATTCAAGCTTGATGCATATGGTTCCGTCATGACTTCAGCCAAGCACCAGACCACGGCCACGACCCCCGAGCACCGGACCGCGACCGCACGGCTGCGCCGGCCTTCCGGCGTCCGCTCCCTGCGCCTCGGCGACACGAAGGTGACGTACGTACCGGACGGAGCCGTCCAGCTCACGCCGCGCGGCTGGCTGCCGGGGACCACCGACGAGGACTGGGCCGCCCATCCCGAGTACGTCGACGACACCGGCCACCTCGTGGCGGGCATCGGCGGCCTCCTGGTCGAACACGACAGCCGCGCACTCCTTATAGACGCCGGTTTCGGGCCGCAGTCCTTCCCTGCCGAGCCGGGCAACGCGATCGGCGCCATCCAGGGCGGAGCGCTCCTGGACAACCTCGCCACGCTCGGCCGCGGGCCCGAGGAGATCGAAGCGGTCGCCTTCACCCACCTGCACGTCGACCACATCGGCTGGGCCTGGCACCCCGCCCCGGGCAGCGATCACCCGGTCTTCACCCGCGCCGACTACCTGGTGGCCGAGCCCGAATGGTCGCAACGCCACCTCTTGGAGGCGCACGGCACGAGCAAGGAGACACTCGACGCGCTGGCACCGAAGGTGCGGACCGTGGCGGACGGCCAGGAGATCTTCCCCGGCGTACGCGTGCGCTTCATCCCCGGCCACACTCCCGGCCACGCCGCCTACGTGATCACGCCGAGCGGGCAGGGCTCGGACGGACGGCGCCTCATCGCCTTCGGTGACGCCCTCCACTCCCCCGTCCAGGTCGGCCACCCCGAGTGGTCCGCGGCCCCCGACCACGACTCCGACCAGTCCGCGGAGTTCCGCCGCGGTCTCGTCTCCGAACTCCAGGAGCCCGACACCATCGGCTTCGGCATCCACTTCGCCGATGTGGTGTTCGGCCGGGTCCGGGCCGAAGAGGGCCGGGCCGCATGGCATCCGGTCGACGACGACGCGTGAGGCTGCCTCCGACGCGTGGCGGCCGCGGTCGCCCTTCCTCCGGCCCCGGCCCGAGGACTTCGCGGCTGTCACGTGTCAATGCAGGACAGTTCAATACTGAAACACACATTCCATTGCAATCTCGTTATGCATTGACTCCTTGACGCCGGGAACGCTCCGGGGTTGGCTTTCAGCCACCTCGGGCCACAACGAAGCGGTCCGATCGAGGAAGTGGGCGAATGAGAACCCGTATGCGTGAAGCCACCGTCGCCGTATCTGTGAGCGCCTTGGCACTCTCGCTCGCCGCATGCGGCAGCCTGCTGGACTCGGACGACGGAGAGTCGCAGACCGAGCGGAAGGGTGACGAGGTCACCGTCGGTCTGCTCCTGCCCGAAGCGGAGACGGCCCGCTACGAGAAGTTCGACCACCCCATCATCGAGAAGCAGGTCAAGAAGCTCACCAACGGCAAGGGCAAGCTGGTCTACGCCAACGCCGACGAGGACGCCGCCAAGCAGAGCAGCCAGCTCGACCAGATGGTCGCCGACAAGGTCGACGCGATCTTGGTGAGCGCGGTGGACGCGAAGAAGATCGCGCCGTCGGTCAAGAAGGCGAAGGAAGCGAACATTCCCGTCATCGCCTACGACCGGCTCGCCGAAGGACCCGTCTCCGGGTACGTGGCCTTCGACAACGAGCTGGTCGGCCAGGTCCAGGGCCAGGCGATCCTGAAGGCGCTCAGCAGCGGCAACCGCAAGAACAGCAAGATCGTCATGATCAACGGTTCGCCGACCGACCCGAACGCGCCCGTCTTCAAGGAAGGCGCGCTCTCCCAGCTCCAGAACCAAGTGGTCATCGCCAAGTCGTACGACACCGTGGGCTGGAAGCCGAAGACGGCCGGCGTCCACATGACCGACGCGATCACCGCGCTGGGCAAGGACAACATCGCCGCCGTCTACTCCGCCAACGACGGCATGGCGGGCGGCGCGATCAAGGCCCTCAAGGCCGCCGGCCTCACCGACCTGCCGCCGGTCACCGGCCAGGACGCGGAACTGCCGGCCGTGCAGCGCATCGTCACCGGCGAGCAGTACATGACCGTCTACAAGCCCTACCCCGAAGAGGCCGTCGGCGCCGCGCAGATGGCGGTCCGGATCGCCCAGGGCCGCATGGTCGAGTACGACGCCCTGGCCGGGGACCGGTCCGACAACGCCACCACGAAGAACATCCCCTCCCTCCTGGTCTCGGTCCGCCCCCTGACGCGGGACACCATCAAGTCCACGGTCATCAAGGACGGCATCTACAAGACCAAGGAGATCTGCACCGCCGAGTTCAAGGCGGCGTGCGCGACGGTCGGTCTCAAGGGCTAGGCGCCGGGCGAGGCCGGGGCCGGCGGGCGACACCCGCTGGCCTAGAGTGCGGCTGTGCCGTCGTACAGCATTGGGCAGGCAGCCGGGCTGCTTGGCGTGAGTTCGGAGACCGTTCGCCGGTGGGCGGACGGTGGCCGGCTGCGCATGGACCGGGACGGCACGGGCAACCGCGCGATCGACGGGGTGAGCCTCGCGGCCTTTGCCGCCGAGCGCGCAGCGGGGATGCACCCGGTTCCGCAGGGCGTGTTCACCTCCGTGCGGAACTCGTTCGCCGGGATCGTCACCGCGGTGACGATCGACGACGTGGCCGCGCAGGTGGAGATCCAGTCCGGGCCGCATCGGCTGGTCTCCCTGGTGACCCGGGAGTCCGTGGAGGAACTGGGCATCGAGGTCGGCGCCACGGTCACGGCCCGCGTGAAGTCGACCCATGTCCATGTCGACCTGCCGTGAGTCCGCGACCGCGAGCAGGACGGCGAACTGAGGATCCACGGCAGCCGAATCGCCACACGGGGGACGCCAGCACATGACTACGCCATCATCGCCGCGTGGAGCGGAGCGCACCGACGGGGCGTCCGTCGTTCGGATCGGCGCTCTCGTCCCGCTGACCCGGCCCGGCTGGGCCGAGGCGGGCCAACACCTGCTCGCCGGGATGGAGTTGGCCGTCGGCGAGGTCAACGACGCGGGCGGGATCGCCGGACGGCCGCTCGAACTGGTGGTCCGGGACACCGCGGCTGATCCGCAGAAGGCCGCGGACGCCGTGGATGAGCTGGCTCGCCTTGGCGTGGCCGCGCTGGCCGGTGAGTATCACAGCGTCGTCGCCCGCACCGCCGCCACCAGGGCCGACGCCCTCGGCCTGCCGTTCCTCTGTTCGTCGGCGGTGCTCGACGCGCTCACCGAGCAGCCGACGGAATGGGTCGCGCGCCTCTCCCCGCCCCAGTCCCGCGGCTGGCAGGTCTACGCGGACTTCTTCCTCGCTGCGGGCCACAGCCGCATCGCGGTGGCAGCCCAGCCGAGTGTGTACTGGGCGACCGGTACCCGCATCCTGCGGGACCACCTCACCCCGCGCGGCGGCAGCATCGTCGAGCTCGACGCGAACGCGCTCACGCCCACGGCCCTGTGCGACGAGCTCGCCGACAGCGGCGCGTCAGCCCTCCTCCTGCTGGTCGGTCACCCCGATCCCGCCGTGCCGATCGTCAGGGCCGTACGCGGCGACGAGCGCCTCGCCAAGATCATGATCGGAGCTCCGGCCGGTCAACCGGAGTTCACCGAATGGGCGACGTCGCTGGGCGACGACGCCGCCGCGATTCCGTTCCTGCGCTACCTGCCCGAGCACCTCACCGCACTCGGCGCACGAGTCGACGAGACTCTGCGCGAGCGACTGGCCCAAGCACCCTCCTTCGTCGCCTTCGAGGGCTACGACACGGTCGCCGTCCTCGCCGATGTGCTGCATTCGCAAGGCGTGGACCGGGCGCGCACCGCCGCGTCCTGGCCGCGTGTCGACGTGGAGGGCACCCGCGGGCGGATCCGGTTCTCCCGCGTGCCGGGCATCAGCGTGTGGCAATGGGCTCGCACTCCGATCCAGGTCGTGGACCGAGATCCGGCGGAACCCGCGTGCTTCCGGGTCCTGCACGTCGGATGAGCGAACTCGGATGAACGAACTGGGGTGAACGAACTGGTATTCGCCAGCCCCATCTTCGTATCAAGCTCACAACAGCGAGGGAATGACGGCCGAATGGGTCGCATCCACGATTCCCCATGACGGCGGCCGGGTATGACTGGCGTCAGCCATGACTGCCCGGAGGGGAATCCGATGAGCCGAACCGGCACGCCCACGCGCACGCTCCCCGTACGCACGGGGGCCTTCGCCCTGTGCGGGGACATCGAGCGTCCCGTCACGCTGACCGTGGCGGACCTGCGGCAGCGATGGGTGCAGCACGCGTCGGACGTGGTCTTCGACTGCGCCACGAACGGGCCGCAGCACCACACCTTCGCCGGGCCCCTGCTCCGGGACGTCGTCAGCGAGACGCGGCCCGCGTTCGATCCCCGGCGCCGCAAGGACCGTTCGCGCTTCGTGCTGGCCGTCAGCGGTGGGGACGGTCACCACACCGTCCTGTCGTGGGCGGAGATCGACGCGGACTTCGGCAATGCGCCCATCCTGCTGGCCACCCGTCTGGACGGTGAGGAGCTGGACGCCGTGGGGAGCCAGCTCGTGGTGCCGTCCGACCGCTGCGGGGCGCGCTACATCAGCGCGATCAGCAGCATCTGGATCGGCGCGTGCCGCGTGCCCGAGGAGTCAGTGGGCGCACGTTCAGTACCAGTAGCCCCGGCGGGGCAGCTTGAGCCATATGTCGGGCGGGCCGACGACGGCGCGGGCGTCGGTCGGGCGTAGGCCTGCATAGGCACAGGAGTAGGCCACCGCGCTGTGGCGGTAGAGGTAGGAGGCGAGGACCTCCTCTGAGGAGTCGTCCTCGTGCGGCGGGCCTCCGGGGTGCAGGTCCGAGCCTTCTACGGCTCCGTCGCGGACGACGCAGCCTTGGTTGCCGCTCTTGGGATTGGCATAGAGCCCGTAGCAGACGGTGCCCGCGGAGAGCAGGGTCAGCACGCCAAGCATCTGCGGTGCGTAGCCCCAGGGTTGGGTGATGACGCAGCCGCCCGGTACGTCCGTGGCGCCGATGATCTGCAGGGACTCGTCCGCGTCGTACGACAAGGGGTCCTCCAGGAAGAGGTGCAGCTCGGGGTCCTCGTAGGGCTCGGCCCCCAGCCTGCGCGCGGCTTCGGCCGCGTCGATCCCGGCCACGCACGCGAGTCCCGTGCCCTCGGAGTGAAGGTCGCCCAGTGCCGCGGTCAGCCGTCGGCCCTCCGTCGCGGCGGCGGCCTCCGCAGGGGTGAGGCCGCGCTCGCCCGCCGGAACCCTGAAGAGGTCCGGGGTCGGCCCCGCGAGGCTGAGGCGGCCCGGTGACCAGTCCGCCAGCATGGGCCGCCACGGATCGGCGCCCGCGGCCACCAGGACTCGGGCGTTGTCCGCGCGGTCGGCAAGGATGGCGGACCAGAGCGCGGTGCAGCTCTCCTCCTGCGCGTCGATGTCGTCGACACGGCGGGCCAGTTCGGCGACCACCTCCGGTGAGCCGATCTCGGCCGCCCGGTGCAAGGGGCGGCTACCGCCCCACACATTCGGGTCGGCTCCGCGCTCCAGCACTTCGCGCACCTTCAAGTGGTCCCGCCAGCCGTCCCAGCCGAGACTCGCCCAGCCGCCACCCTCGACAACAGCCATGACACTCCCCCTTCGTGGTGGCCGCGGCACCTGCCGTCGCATGTCGTCCGTATGGCGTCGTCGACCACTCACCGAACGCTACAGACGCCCACTGACAATCTCCTGCGACATCTGCCGGGGGACGCGTTGGTCCGGGCAGGCGCGTGCGCCAGGGCAGTTGTGGCTCACGGTGTCGGCGAAGGCTTTGGCCAGCGGGGACAGCGCCTCCCAGCGTCGTACCGCCCAGCCGGTCCACAGGGTGGGCAGTTCCGGGATGGGGATCAGGCGCAGATCGGGGTGGCCGGGGCCGCGCCAGCCCGGCAGGTCGGGGACGATCGCGTGGCCCAGGCCGAGTTCGGCGAGCAGCAGGGCGGTGTCCCAGTCGGCGACGCTGGTGTCGGAGGCAGGGCTGATGCCGCGCTCGGTGAACCAGGCGTCCAGACGCGCCCGGGATGTCGTGCTCTCCGGCAGCCCGATGAGCTGGATGCCCGCCAGGTCGCCGGTGGTGATCTGCTGCTTCGCGGCCAAGGGGTCCTCACGATGGACGGCAAGCACCCAGGGAAGCTCGATGACGGGCCGCTGCTCGATGCCCTTCACCGGTGTGCCGATACTGATCCAGGCCAGGTCGAGGCCGCCCGCGATGAGGGCATCGAAGCAGCTGCGGCTGGAGTGCGCGGTCTCGAACTCGAGGCTCACCTGGGGGTGGCGGCGGCGGAAGGCCACGATCGCGTCGGACATGAAGTGCCGCACCGTGGTGGCGCCGGTGGTGATCCGCACCGACCCGGCCTCACCGTGCACCAGGTCGCGCAGCCGACGCAGCGCGTGGTCGATGTCGCCCAGGCCGCCCGCCGCCGCGTTCTGCAGGAGCTGTCCGGCCGGGGTGGGCACGACCCCGCGCGGATGGCGTTCGAGCAGGCTGAGCCCCAGCTCCCGCTCCAGGCGCCTGATGTGCTGGCTGACCGCGGGTTGCGTACAGGCGAGTTCGCGGGCGACGGCGCTCAGGCTGCCCGTTCGGCAGACGGCGACGAAGACACGCAGGTCGTCGAGGGTCATGGAGGGTGAAGCTACAGCTTGGGGGTCTGCAAGGAAATCCGAGGATTGACTTGGGTGTCGGCCGGGCGGTACCGGACCGCGGGCAGCTGCTCGGCGAGGAGGCCGGCCAGCAGCCGGCGGTTGGCGTCGAGGCCGTCGAGCAGGG
>NZ_JBHUZJ010000104.1:0-27984 GCF_042667685.1 Streptomyces sp. NPDC057302
CCTCAAACGCCGGAGGGGCTGGGAATCAGCCCGTCCGGCGTTTGAGGACGAGCCGTCAAGGCGATTGGCGGTAACGCCAGGCCCCTGCGCCAGCAGGTTTTCGGGAAGGGGCGGGGTTGGGGAAAATTGAGCCGCGGGCATACCGGCCCGCACCACCAACGCCGCCGGAGCCCTCTCGCACAACCCCAGGCAGGGGCTCTGCTCGACGGCGACCCCGGACGTGGGGCCAAGGCGCGCCGACACCTCCCCGCACAGCTCGGCCCCGCCCCCGCACGCCAGATCCGTACACACCCGCACCACCGTCGCAGGACGGGGCCGCACCGAGAACATGGAGTAGAACGTGGCCACCCCGTACCCCTCCGCCGGAGGCACCATCAGCCGCCGGCAGAGATAGTCCAGACCCCCCTCGCTCACCCACCCCACGCGGTCGTTGAGCGCGTGCAGCCCCGGCAACAGCTCATCCCGCCGCTCCCGCGCCGCCCGGCCACCCCGCGCCCAGCGCAGATCCGCCTCGCTGCGGTCGGCGGCACCCTCCCACGCCGAATCGGGCGGTCCGAGTACCGCGTCCACGGCCTCCCGCTCCTCGTCCGTCGGCTTGCTGTCACCGAAGTGCAGATCCATACGTCACCTCACCCTCACCCTCACTGGCGAACCGGCACGGACAGCTTGTCGATACGTATCGCCGACGCCTTGAACTCCGCCGTGCCCGCGATCGGGCAATTGGCCTCGATCGTGAGCTGGTTGGTGTCGACCTCGTCGGGAAAGTGCATGGTCATGAAGGCCAGGCCGGGGCGGAGCCCGGGGTCCACCCACACGGGCGCCGTCACCGCGCCGCGCCGCGACGACACCCGGACCTCCTCGCCGACCACGACCCCGTACCGCTCGGCGTCCTCCGGGCACAGCTCGACGTACTCGCCGCGCCGCAGCGGAGAGGCGAAACTCCCGCTCTGCACACCGGTGTTGTAGGAGTCGAGCCGCCGACCCGTCGTCAGGCGGATCGGATAGGTCTCGTCCGTGAGGTCCACCGGCGGGTCGTGAGCGACGAGCCCGAAGGGCGCGAGCGCACCCCGCCGCTCCGGGTCCGCGTCCCACAACCGCCCGTGAAGGTACGTCGGTTCGACCCGTTCCTCCGACGGGCAGGGCCACTGGATGCCCTGAAGGGACTCCAAGCGGTCGTACGTCATGCCCCAGTGGTCCGGCGACACCGAACGCAGCTCGTCCCAGACCGCCTGAGCGTCCGCGTACTTCCAGTCGTGGCCCAGCCGTTCGGCCAGATCGCAGAGGATGTCGATGTCCTCGCGCGCCTCACCGGGCGGGCGAAGCGCCTTGCGCACCCGCTGCACCCGCCGCTCGCTGTTGGTCGTCGTGCCGTCGGTCTCCGCCCAGGCGGCGGTCGCGGGCAGCACGACATCGGCCAACTCGGCCGTCTTCGTGAGGAAGATGTCCTGTACGACGAAGAAGTCCAGGGCCCGCATCCGCCGCGTCGCCTGTTCGCTGTCTGCCTCCGACTGGGCGGGGTTCTCGCCGATGCAGTAGACGGCCTTGAGCGCCCCCTCCTCCATCGCCTCGAACATCTCCGTCAGGTTCAGCCCGTAGCGCGGCTCGATGACCGTGTCCCACGCCGTCTCGAACTTCAGCCGGGACTCCGGGTCGAGGATGTCCTGGAAGCCGGGCAGCCGGTTGGGGATCGCGCCCATGTCGCCGCCGCCCTGCACGTTGTTCTGGCCGCGCAGGGGCTGGAGGCCCGAGCCGTAGCGGCCCACGTGGCCGGTCAGGAGCGAGAGGTTGATCAGCGCGCGGACGTTGTCCGTGCCGTTGTGGTGCTCGGTGATGCCGAGCGTCCAGCACAGCTGGGCCCGCTCGGCGCGGGCGTAGGCGTGCGCCAACTCCTTGATGGCGACGGCCGGTACGCCCGTCACCTTCTCGGCGAGCGAGAGCGTCCACGGCTCGACCAGGGCCGCGTACTCCTCGAAGCCGGACGTGGCCCGCTCGACGAACGCCCGGTTGGCCAGGCCCGCGTGGATGATCTCGCGGCCGATCGCGTGCGCCATCGGGATGTCCGTGCCGACGTTCAGGCCGAGCCAGCTCTCCGCCCACTCGGCGGTCTTGGTGCGGCGCGGGTCGACCGCGTACATCCGGGCGCCGTTCCTGATGCCCTTCAGGACGTGCTGGAAGAAGATCGGGTGCGCGAAGCGGGCGTTGGAGCCCCACATCACGATCAGGTCGGTGTGTTCGACCTCTTCATAAGAAGAGGTGCCGCCGCCCGAGCCGAAGGCGGCCGAGAGACCCGCGACGCTCGGTGCGTGGCAGGTGCGGTTGCAGGAGTCGACGTTGTTCGTGCCCATCACCACGCGGGCGAACTTCTGCGCCACGTAGTTCATTTCGTTGGTGGCGCGGGCGCAGGAGAACATCCCGAACGCGCCGCGTGCCGCTCGCAGTCCGGCCGCCGTCCGGGTCAGCGCCTCGTCCCAGGTGGCCCGACGCAGCGGCTCGTCGCGCGAGTCGCGTACGAGGGGGTGGGTGAGCCGGGCGTACGTCTTGGGCACCCGGTCCCGTTTCCTGCTCATGCCGCGCTCCTCATGTTCTCGCTCATGCCGCGCTCCTCGTGCGGTCGGCCAGCAGGTCCGAGATGGCGTGGACGGTGCGCAGCGTCGGCACCGGGACCTCGGTGATCTCCGCGAGTTCCACGACGGCCGCGAGCAGCACGTCGAGTTCCAGCGGTTTGCCGCGCTCCAGGTCCTGGAGTGTGGAGGTGCGGTGGTCGCCCACGCGCTCCGCGCCCGCCAGGCGCCGTTCGACGGAGATCTCGGGGCGGCAGCCGAGTGCTGCCGCGACGGTGAGCGTCTCGTTCATCATGATCTCGATGACGCGGCGGGTGCCGCCGTGCAGGCACATCTCGCGCATCGTGGCGCGGGAGAGCGCGCTGATCGGGTTGAAGGAGATGTTGCCGAGCAGCTTGATCCAGATGTCGCCGCGCAGTTCGGGCTCGACGGGGCATTTGAGCCCGCCCGCCCGCATCGCCTCGCTGAAGGCGAGGCAGCGCTCGGAGCGCGAGCGGTCGGGCTCCCCGATGGAGAACCGGGTGCCTTCCAGGTGCCGGACGACTCCCGGGCCTTCGAGCTCCGTCGCCGCGTAGACGACACATCCGATGGCCCGCTCGGGCGCGATCACCGCACTGACCGCACCCTCGGGATCCACGCTCGCGACGCGGTGGCCGTCGTGCGGGCCGCCGTGCCGGTGGAAGTACCACCAGGGGATGCCGTTCTGGGCGGCGATCACCGCCGTCTTTTCGTGCAGGAGCGGCTCGATCAGCGGCCCGCACGCCGCGTACGAGTTGGCCTTCAGGCCCAGGAAGACGAAGTCGACGGGGCCGATGTCGGCCGGGTCGTCGGTGGCGTGGGCCCGCGCGGTGAAGTCGCCGCGTGGGCTGAGGACACGTACTCCGTGCTGCCTCATGGCCGCGAGATGCGGTCCACGGGCGACGAGATGGACGTCGGCACCGGCGCGGTGCAGCGCGGCTCCGACGTAGGCGCCGATCGCACCGGCGCCGAGGACTGCGACTTTCACGGTGGCGCGCTCCGTTCGGTTGAGGGATCCGAAGAAGGCTCAGGGTCGACGTCGCATGCCGTGACCGTGGTCATCGCATGCCATGACGGTCGATGGAATATTGTCTACAGTATGGAAGTTGGCCCAGCAAGGGGTTGCGCGGCACATTGCATACCGTCGACGGAATCGGCTCGGCCTCTTCCCAACTCCTCACTTGATTCCTACTGTTCTGGATCATGAGGCCCCCCGTCGCACCTCCGGGATGGAGCCGCTGGCTCGTACCGCCCGCCGCCCTGTCCGTCCACCTCTCGATCGGCCAGGCGTATGCCTGGAGCGTCTTCAAACCCCCGCTGGAGTCGGCGCTCGACCTCAGCGGCACGCAGAGCGCGCTCCCCTTCCAGCTCGGCATCGTGATGCTCGGGCTCTCGGCGGCCTTCGGCGGCACGCTCGTGGAGCGCAACGGCCCGCGCTGGGCGATGACGGTCGCGCTCGTCTGCTTCTCGTCCGGCTTCCTGATCGCGGCTCTCGGGGCGGCGATCAGCCAGTACTGGCTGATCGTCTTCGGCTACGGCTTCGTCGGCGGGATCGGCCTCGGCATCGGCTACATCTCACCCGTGTCGACCCTGATCAAGTGGTTCCCCGACCGCCCCGGCATGGCGACCGGCATCGCGATCATGGGTTTCGGTGGCGGCGCGCTCATCGCCTCGCCGTGGTCGGCGCAGATGCTGGACTCCTTCGGTTCGGACTCCGACGGCATCGCGCTCGCCTTCCTGGTGCACGGCCTCACGTACGCCCTCTTCATGGCGCTCGGCGTGTTCCTCGTGCGGGTGCCGCGTACGGAAGGGGCACGGGCGCCCGGCGCCCCCGGTGTGCTCGACGGGCCGCAGGTGTCCGCGAAGGCCGCCGTACGCACGCCCCAGTTCTGGTGCCTGTGGATCGTGCTCTGCATGAACGTGACCGCGGGCATCGGCATCCTGGAGAAGGCGGCGCCGATGATCACCGACTTCTTCTCCGACACCGCGACGCCGGTCTCGGCCGCCGCCGCGGCGGGCTTCGTCGCCCTGCTCTCCGCCGCCAACATGGCCGGACGCATCGGCTGGTCGTCGGCGTCCGACCTGATCGGCCGCAAGAACGTCTACCGCGTCTACCTGGGCGTCGGCGCACTGATGTACCTGCTGATCGTCCAGTTCGGGGACGCCTCGAAACCGCTCTTCATCGGCTGTGCGCTGGTGATCCTCTCCTTCTACGGAGGCGGCTTCGCGACGATTCCCGCGTATCTGAAGGATCTCTTCGGCACGTACCAGGTCGGCGCGATCCACGGCCGTCTCCTCACCGCCTGGTCCACGGCGGGCGTCCTCGGTCCGCTGATCGTGAACTGGGTCGCCGACCGGCAGGAAGAGGTCGGCAAACACGGGGCGGGGCTCTACGGCCTCTCCCTCACGATCATGATCGGGCTGCTTGTCGTCGGATTCGTGGCGAACGAGTTCGTCCGTCCCGTCCACGCCCGCCACCACATCCCCGCCCCGAGGGAGGCCACCCATGACGACACCGACCAGCACGCCGCAAAGTAGCCCGCCGCGCCGTCGTGCCCTGATCGTCGGTGCTTGGCTCTGGGTGGGGCTTCCGCTCGCATATGGGGTGTATGAACTCGTACACAAGGCCACACAGCTGTTCACCGGGTAACGCGATGATGAGAAGTGTCCAAACCCCACGCCCGTTTCCTGTTGCTTTACGTGTCCCGTTACCGGTGAGTCGCTGACCAGACTGGACGGTCCCGCATCTCCGGCATCAAGGGGGACCCGTTCATGCACGGCTCACGCATCGCCGCCGTCGGCCACTACCAGCCCGCCAAGATCCTCACCAACGAGGACCTGGCGGGCATGGTCGACACCAGCGACGAGTGGATCCGCTCCCGCGTGGGCATCCGGACCCGCCACATCGCCGGACCCCAGGAGCCGGTCGACGAGCTCGCCGCGCACGCCGGGGCCAAGGCCGTGGCCGCCGCGGGTCTGGCGCCCGACGCGATCGACCTCGTCCTCGTCGCCACCTCCACCGCGATCGACCGCTCGCCGAACATGGCGGCGCGGGTGGCGGCCCGCCTGGGCATCCCCTCGCCGGCCGCCATGGACATCAACGTCGTGTGCGCGGGCTTCACGCACGCGCTCGCCACGGCCGACCACGCCGTGCGGGCCGGGGGCGCCACCCGCGTCCTGGTGATCGGCGCCGACAAGATGTCCGAGGTGGCCGACTGGACGGACCGCACCACGTGCGTCCTGGTCGGGGACGGAGCGGGCGCGGCCGTCGTCGAGGCCTGCGGCCCGGACGAGGAGCCCGGCATCGGCCCCGTGCTCTGGGGCTCGGTGCCCGAGATGGGCAACGCCGTCCGGATCGAGGGCACGCCTCCGCGGTTCGCGCAGGAGGGGCAGAGCGTCTACCGCTGGGCGACGACGCAGCTGCCGCCGCTCGCCCGCAAGGCCTGCGAGCGGGCCGGTCTCACGCCGCAGGACCTGGCGGCGGTCGTCCTGCACCAGGCCAACCTGCGCATCATCGAGCCGCTCGCCGAGCGGATCGGCGCGGTCAACGCGGTCGTCGCGCGCGACGTCGTGAACTCGGGCAACACCTCGGCCGGCAGCATCCCGCTCGCCCTGTCCAAGCTGGTGGAGCGCGGGGAGATCGTCCACGGCGATCCGGTGCTGCTCTTCGGCTTCGGCGGCAACCTTTCGTACGCGGGCCAGGTCATCCGCTGCCCGTAATGCGGCGATCCCCGGCGCCGCATCGTGTGACCGGACCAACTCCCCCTGGTGCTGGCCATTGTGCTCAGTAGACTGTAGACAAAAGGCAATCGTCGAGGAGGGGACCGCGATGTTGTCCACAGGACTGCCGCAGGGGGCGGTGCCCAAGCTGGAACGCCCCGGTCCGCTCCGGGAGCGGGTCTACGAGGCACTGCTCGAACTGATCACGACCCGTGCGCTCCAGCCGGGCCAGCACCTCGTGGAGAGCGAACTGGCCGGGCACCTGGGGGTGTCGCGGCAGCCGGTGCGCGAGGCGCTCCAGCGGCTCAACACCGAGGGCTGGGTCGATCTGCGCCCCGCGCAGGGCGCGTTCGTGCACGAGCCCACCGAGGAGGAGGCGGACCAGCTCCTCACGGTCCGTACGCTCCTGGAGGCGGAGGCCGCCCGGCTCGCCGCGGCCAACACGGGCACCGCCGGGATCACCGCCCTGGAAGAGCTGTGCGCCAAGGGCGAGCAGGCCGTCGCGGACGGCGACGTGGACCTGGTGGTGGCCACCAACGCGGCCTTCCACGCCAAGGTGATGGAGCTCGCCGGAAACGTCGTCCTCGCCGAACTCGCCGGGCAGGTGGACCGCCGCGTGCGCTGGTACTACACCCCGGTGGCCCGCCAGCGCGGCAAGCAGTCCTGGATCGAGCACCGGCAGCTGATCGCGGCGATCGCCGAGCGCGACGAGCGCGGGGCCACCGAGATCATGCGCGCCCACACGGAGCACACGCGCGAGACGTACCACCAGCGGGACCGCGACTCCTGACGCGTCGGCCCGAAGGTCTTACGGGGGCGGACGGGGACACGTCTGTCCGCCTCTTTGTCCTGTGACTGGAGAAAGTCATGGGTAATTCGTGCGCAACTTCTTCCCACTCCCGGCAGGCGCTGCTACGTTCCCCTCGAAAGCCCGACGCGACGGCGAAAATCCGCCGCTGCGGGACGAGTTGGACGACGTGAGTTGCCCACTGAGGCGGGGAGGGGCGCGTGAGACGTATGACGGCTCGACCCGCCAATGCGCACCAGGCGCGACTGCTGCGGCTGCTGCGTGACGGAGGGCCCAACTCCCGCGCCCAGCTGGGCGATCAGGTCGACCTCTCGCGGTCGAAGCTGGCCGTCGAGGTGGACCGGCTCCTGGAGACCGGACTCGTGGTCGCCGACGGACTCGCCGCCTCGCGCGGCGGCCGCCGCTCCCACAACATCCGCCTGGCCCCGGGCCTGCGCTTCCTCGGCGTGGACATCGGCGCGACCTCGGTCGACGTAGCGGTGACCAATGCCGAGCTGGAGGTACTCGGCCACATCAACCAGCCCATGGACGTGCGCGAAGGCCCTGTCGCGGTCTTCGAGCAAGTCCTCGCCATGGCAGCCAAGTTGAAGGCCTCCGGGCTCGCGGAAGGGTTCGACGGCGCCGGGATCGGCGTCCCGGGCCCCGTCCGCTTCCCCGAGGGCGTCCCGGTCGCCCCGCCGATCATGCCGGGGTGGGACGGCTTCCCCGTACGGGAGGCCATCAGCCAGGATCTCGGCTGCCCCGTCATGGTCGACAACGACGTGAACCTGATGGCGATGGGGGAGCAGCACGCGGGCGTCGCACGCTCCGTGGGCGACTTCCTCTGCGTCAAGATCGGCACCGGCATCGGCTGCGGGATCGTCGTCGGCGGTGAGGTCTACCGAGGGGTGACCGGCAGCGCGGGCGACATCGGCCACATCCAGGTCGAACCGGACGGACGGCCCTGCGCCTGCGGCAACAAGGGCTGCCTCGAAGCGTACTTCAGCGGCGCGGCGCTCGCCCGCGACGCGGAGGACGCCGTCGGCCAAGGGCTCTCCCAGGAGCTCGCGACGCGCCTGGAAGCCGCCGGGAAGCTCAGCGCGGCCGACGTCTCCGCGGCTGCCGCCGCCGGGGACGCCACAGCGCTCGACCTCATCCGCGCGGGCGGCAACCGCACGGGCCAGGTCATCGCGGGCCTCGTCAGCTTCTTCAACCCGGGCCTCGTGGTGATCGGCGGCGGTGTGACCGGCCTCGGCCATACGCTGCTCGCCGCCATCCGCACGCAGGTCTACCGCCAGTCGCTGCCCCTGGCGACCGGCAACCTCCCCATCGTCCTAGGCGAGTTGGGACCGACCGCCGGAGTCATCGGCGGCGCCCGGCTCATCAGCGACCACCTGTTCTCACCGGCCTGACCGTCACGTACGACCCGTAGCACTGCCCGTACGACGCCACGCACCTCACCCAGTACAGCGCACTGCCTCGCCCTGCCCCGAAACAGGCTCCGCCCTCATCAGGGCCACGCCACCGCCCTACCCCGCCCTGCCCTGAAACCGGCCGCACCCGCCGACCCGCCCAAGGGAACCGTCATGGCACCAGAACCACCACTGCTCACCATGTCCGGCATCACCAAGTCGTTCCCCGGCGTCCGCGCCCTCGACGGCGTCGACCTCGAGGTCCAGGCCGGTGAAGTGCACTGCCTCCTCGGCCAGAACGGCGCCGGGAAGTCCACGCTCATCAAGGTCCTCGCCGGGGCGCACCAACCCGACGACGGCGAGATCACCTGGCGCGGCGAGCGCACCACGCTCAAGTCGCCCATCGCCGCCATGCGCCTGGGCATCGCCACCATCTACCAGGAGCTCGATCTGGTGGAGCACCTGTCCGTCGCCGAGAACGTTTACCTCGGGCATGAGCCGACCGCGGCCGGTTTCGTCGTGAAGGGGCGCGAGGCCAAGGTCTCAACTGCCGCCTTGCTGGGGCGACTCGGCCACGGTGAGATCGACCCGGGAAAACTCGTCGGTGAACTCTCCGCCGCCCATCAGCAGATCGTCTCCATGGCCCGCGCGCTCTCCCACGAAGTGCGCCTCATCGTCATGGACGAGCCGTCGGCCGCCCTCGACCCGGACGAGGTCGACAACCTCTTCCGCATCGTCGGCGACCTCACGGCGGACGGCGTCGCCGTCGTCTACATCTCCCACCGCCTCGAAGAGATCCGCCGCATCGGCGATCGCGTCACCGTCCTCAAGGACGGCCGGGCGGTGGCGGGCGGACTCCCCGCCAAGGAGACCCCGACCCGCGAGGTCGTGGCCCTGATGACGGGCCGCAACGTCGAGTACGTCTTCCCGGACAGGCCGACCGAACCACCCACCACAGACGTGGTGTTGAAGGTCACTGGCCTCACCCGCACCGGTGAGTTCGAACCCCTCGACCTCGAACTGCGCCCCGGTGAGATCGTGGGCCTGGCCGGGCTCGTCGGCTCCGGACGCTCCGAGATCCTGGAGACCATCTACGGCGCGCGCAAGGCGACCGGTGGTCACGTGACGATCGGCGGCAAGGCGTTGAAGCCCGGCAGCGTGCGCGCCGCCGTCCGCGCGGGGCTCGGCCTGGCCCCCGAGGAGCGCAAGGCGCAGGCCCTGCTGATGCTGGAGTCCGTCACCAACAACGTGTCGGTCTCCACCATGTCCCGCTTCTCGCGCGGTGGTTGGGTCGACCGGGGTGCCGAGAGGAAGGCCGCCCAGAAGGCCACCCGCGAGCTGTCCCTGCGCCCCGACAACCCCTCCGCGCCGGTGCGCACCCTCTCCGGCGGCAACCAGCAAAAGGCCGTCCTGGCCCGCTGGCTGCTCCGCGGCTGCCGCGTCCTGCTGCTCGACGAGCCGACCCGCGGCGTGGACGTCGGCGCCCGCGCCGAGCTGTACGCCGTGATCCGCCGCCTGGCCGACGACGGCCTCGCCGTCCTGCTCGTCTCCAGCGAAGTGCCCGAAGTCCTGGGCCTCGCCGACCGCGTCCTGGTCCTGCGCGAGGGGCGCGTCGTCCATACGGCCCCCGCCCGTGACCTGGACGAACACCGCGTACTCGACCTCGTACTCGAAGGGAGCCCGGCGTCATGACGCAGCCCGCATCGCCGCCACGGCCCGACGCATCGAAGAGTCAACCGGCGGACGGCGCAAGCCCGTTGCGGATCATCGCCGCACGTGCCGACGTGCGGACGCTGTCCCTGCTCGGTGTGCTCGCCGTCCTGATCCTGATCGGCGGCATCACCCAGCCCGACTCGTTCCTCGACACCGACAACGTCCAGCTGATCCTGACCCAGGCGTCCGTCATCGGCGTCGTCACGGTCGGCATGACCTTCGTGATCATCTCCGGTGGCATCGACCTGTCGGTCGGCGCGATCGTCGCGCTCGCCTCGGTGTGGGCGACGACGGTCGCCACCCAGGAGTACGGCGTGGCGGGCATCCTGTTCACCGCTGTGATCGTCGGCATGGCCTGCGGCCTCGTCAACGGAATGCTCATCGCGTACGGCGGGATGGTGCCGTTCATCGCGACCCTCGCCATGCTGGCATCGGGCCGGGGCCTCGCGCTGGAGATCACCGACGGCAAGACCCAAATGGTCACCGTGGACGGGGTGTTGAAGCTCGGCGAGCGCGACTCCTACATCCTCGGCATACCGCCGCTCGTGCTCGTCTTCGCGGCCGTCACCGTCGTCGGCTGGCTGCTCCTGAACCGCACCACCTTCGGGCGGCGCTCGGTCGCGGTCGGCGGCAACGCCGAAGCGGCGCGGCTCGCCGGCATCGACGTACGCAGGCAGCGTCTCTACCTCTACCTGCTCTCCGGGCTCTGCTGCGGCATCGCGGCCTTCATGCTGATCATCCTCTCCGGGTCGGGCCAGAACACCAACGGCAATCTCTACGAGCTCGACGCGATCGCCGCCGCGATCATCGGCGGCACCCTGCTCACCGGCGGCCGGGGCACCATCATCGGCTCCGTGCTCGGCGTACTGATCTTCATCACGATCCAGAACATCTTCGCGCTCAACAACCTGGAGACCGCCGTCCAGCAGATCGCCAAGGGGGCGATCATCGTCGCCGCGGTCCTTGTCCAGCGGCGCACGTCCTCCCATACCTGACCCGCAGACCCGCAGACCCGAAGGGTTCACCGCCATGCCAGAGACATCCCCATTCGCGAGCCGCAGAGGACTGCTCTTCGGAGCCGCCGCCCTGTCGTCAGGTGCCCTCATCACGGGGTGCACCAGCAATGACGCCAAGGACGAGGACTCGGACGACAAGAGCCAGCAGGTCGCCGACAACAAGCCCGGCAAGAAGGTCACCATCGGCTTCGCGGGACCGCAGGCCGACCACGGCTGGCTCAACGCGATCAACGACAACGCCAAGGAGCGGGCGAAGAAGTACTCGGACGTCACCCTGGAGGCCACCGAGGGCTCGAACGACACCGCCGCCCAGATCGGCCAGGTCGAGACGCTGATCAACAAGAAGGTCGACGTCCTGGTGATCCTGCCGGCCGACGGCAAGGCGCTCACCCAGGTCGGCCTGAAGGCGATGAAGGCGGGCATACCCGTCGTCAACCTCGACCGCGTCTTCGCCTCGCCGCAGGCCTACCGCTGCTGGGTCGGCGGCGACAACTACGGCATGGGCCTGAGCGCGGGCCACTACATCGGCGAGAAGCTCAAGGACAAGAAGAGCGCCAAGGTCGTCGAGCTGGCGGGCCTCGACAACCTCGAACTGACCAAGCAGCGCTCGAAGGGCTTCGACGACGCCCTGAAGAACTACTCGAACATCGAGAAGGTCGCCCGGCAGGCAGCCGACTTCACCGTCGAGTCGGGACAGTCGAAGATGTCGCAGCTCCTCCAGGCGCAGAAGAACTTCGACGCCCTGTGGAACCACGACGACGACCAGGGCGTGGGCGCCCTGCGCGCCATCAAGCAGGCGGGACGCGACGACTTCCTGATGGTCGGCGGCGCGGGCGCGCTCTCCGCGATGCAGGCCATCGAGTCCGACGACAGCGTGCTCAAGGCCACCGTGCTCTACCCGCCGACCATGGCCGCGTCCGCCATCGACCTGGCGCGTGCGCTCGGGCAGAGCAAGGGCATCAGCGGCATGGCCGAGTTCGAGATCCCGGCCTTCATCACCCTCTACTCGGCCGTCGTCGACAAGGAAAACGTCGGCAAGTACATGTCCACCGGCTTCAAGTGATGCGCGCGTCCGCACCCCCCACCGAGCGTTTACGAGGAGGAGTACCGCATGCGTGAGACGGAACACGAGGCTGAGACCGGTAAGCGGCCATTGGGGGTGGGCATGGTCGGATACTCCTTCATGGGCGCCGCCCACTCCCAGGGCTGGCGCACCGTCGGACGCGTCTTCGATCTGCCCCTGCGGCCGGTCCTCTCGGCGGTCTGCGGACGCGACGGCTCCGCCGTGCGCGCCGCGGCGGACCGCCTCGGGTGGGCGGCGGCGGAGACCGACTGGCGCGCACTCGTGGCCCGTGACGACGTCGACATCATCGACATCTGCACCCCCGGCGACAGCCATGCGGAGATCGCGATCGCCGCGCTCGACGCCGGCAAGCACGTGCTGTGCGAGAAGCCGCTCGCCAACACCGTCGAGGAGGCCGAGGCGATGGTCGAGGCCGCCGAACGGGCCCGCACGCGGGGGCAGGTGGCGATGGTCGGCTTCAACTACCGCCGCGTTCCCGCCCTCGCGCTCGCCCGGCAGATGGTCGCCGAGGGGCGCCTGGGCACGCTGCGGCACGTGCGGCTCAGCTACCTCCAGGACTGGCTGGTCGACCCCGGCTTCCCGCTGACGTGGCGGCTGCGGAAGGACCGCGCGGGTTCGGGCGCGCTCGGCGACCTGGGCGCGCACATCGTGGACCTCGCGCAGTACCTGGTGGGGGAGCCGGTGGCGGGCGTCTCGGCGCTGACCGAGACGTTCGTACGGGAGCGGCCGCTGCTCGACGGGGCGTCGAGCGGGCTCACGGCGGCGGGCGGCGCCGCGACCGGCCAGGTCACGGTGGACGACGCGGCGGTCTTCACCGGCCGCTTCCCGTCGGGCGCCCTCGCCTCGTTCGAGGCGACCCGCTTCGCGGCGGGCCGCAAGAACGCGCTGAGGCTCGAACTCAACGGCTCCGAAGGGTCGTTGGCATTCGACCTGGAGCGCCTGAACGAGCTCTCCTTCCACGACCACACGGAGCCCGCCACGTCATCGGGCTTCCGTCGCATCCTGGTGACCGAGCCGGGACATCCGTATCTGGAGGCCTGGTGGCCGCCGGGCCACGGACTCGGCTACGAGCACACGTTCGTGCACCAGGCCCGCGATCTGCTGCACGCCATCGCCACCGGGGAGCAGCCCGAACCGTCCTTCGCGGCGGGGCTCTCGGTGCAGCGGGTGCTCGCCGCGGTCGAGGAGAGCGCGGCGAAGAACTCGGTCTACACCGTCATCGCTTCCGCCCCCGTCACCCCCGTCACGGTCTGAGGAGGCCCCGTTCATGCCCCGCGACTTCACGCTGTTCACCGGCCAGTGGGCCGACCTGCCCCTCGAAGAGGTCTGCCGTCTCGCCCGCGACTTCGGCTACGACGGCCTCGAACTCGCCTGCTGGGGCGACCACTTCGAGGTCGACAAGGCGCTGAGCGACCGCTCCTACCTGGACTCGCGACGCCAGCTCCTCGACAAGTACGGCCTCAAGTGCTGGGCCATCTCCAACCACCTGGTCGGGCAGGCCGTCTGTGACGCGATCATCGACGAGCGGCATCAGGCGATCCTGCCCGCCCGCATCTGGGGCGACGGCGAGGCGGAGGGCGTGCGGCAGCGGGCCGCCCGCGAGATCGAGGACACGGCACGCGCGGCGGCGGCCTTCGGCGTCGACACGGTCGTCGGTTTCACGGGCTCGTCGATCTGGCATCTGGTGGCGATGTTCCCGCCGGTGCCTCAGACGATGATCGAGCGCGGCTACGACGACTTCGCCGAGCGCTGGAACCCGATCCTGGATGTCTTCGACGTACAGGGCGTGCGCTTCGCCCACGAGGTGCACCCCTCCGAGATCGCCTACGACTACTGGACGACGCACCGTGCGCTGGAGGCGGTCGGTCACCGCGCCGCCTTCGGGCTCAACTTCGATCCCTCGCACTTCGTGTGGCAGGACCTGGACCCGGTCGGCTTCCTCTACGACTTCCGGGACCGGATCTACCACGTCGACTGCAAGGAGGCCAGGCGCCGGCTGGACGGCCGCAACGGCCGCCTGGGCTCGCACCTGCCCTGGGGCGACCCGCGCCGCGGCTGGGACTTCGTGTCGGCGGGCCACGGGGACGTCCCCTGGGAGGACGTGTTCCGGATGCTCGGCTCGATCGCCTACGAGGGGCCGGTCTCGGTGGAGTGGGAGGACGCGGGCATGGACCGCCTCCAGGGGGCGCCCGAGGCGCTTCGCAAGCTGAAGGCATTCGACTTCGAGCCGCCGACGGCTTCGTTCGACGCGGCCTTCGGCGGGAACTGAGCCGCCGCGAACCGAGCGCCCGCGACCGGTACTCGCGCGGTACTCACGCACAGCCACTTTGTCCTGACCAAGGAAAAAGCTGAACTTCATTGCTGTGCAAGGGCTTTCCGTCCAAGACAAACGTGGCTACCGTCCCTGATGTGTACAGGACATGAACCTTCCCCGGGGTGACGGCGCACCCCGGAGCCCGGCGCCCCCGCACCACACCCGCGTACGACCGTCCCCCTTCCGGAGGAACCCCCGTGCACAGGAAACGCCTGAGATTCCGCAAGACCCTCGCGCTCTTCACCGGCACCCTGCTGGCCGGTGCCACGCTCACCCTCGCCGTCCCCACCGCCAACGCCGCCGACCCGGAGGCCGTCCGCGCCGCCCAGGCCCAGGCGGACAAGGCGGCCGCGGGCAAGGACGCCGCGGCCGAGGACTTCCAGCAGGTCACCCTCGCCAAGGGCGAGACCGAGACCGGCGAGCCCATGACCCTCGCCGTCCTGCCCGACCGCTCGGTCCTGCACACCTCCCGCGACGGCACGCTGCGCCTCACGGACGCCGCGGGCAACACCAAGATCGCGGGCAAGATACCGGTCTACTCGCACGACGAAGAGGGCCTCCAGGGCGTCGGCCTCGACCCCAAGTTCACCGAGAACCGGGCGATCTACCTCTACTACGCGCCCCCGCTCGACACCCCGGCGGGCGACGCCCCGGAGACCGGCACGGCCGAGGACTTCAAGAAGTTCGACGGCGTCAACCGCCTCTCCCGCTTCGTCCTGAAGACCGACGGCACCCTCGACAACGCCAGCGAGAAGAAGGTCCTCGACGTCCCCGCGAGCCGCGGCATCTGCTGCCACGTCGGCGGCGACATCGACTTCGACAAGGACGGCAACCTCTACCTCTCGACCGGCGACGACTCCAACCCCTTCGCCTCCGACGGCTTCTCGCCCCTCGACGAGCGCGCGGACCGCAACCCCGCCTTCGACGCCCGTCGCAGCGCCGGCAACAGCAACGACCTGCGTGGCAAGATCCTGCGCGTCAAGGTCGCCGACGACGGCTCGTACACCGTCCCGGACGGCAACCTCTTCGCCCCGGGCACGGACAAGACCCGCCCCGAGATCTACGCGATGGGCTTCCGCAACCCCTTCCGCATGAGCGTCGACAAGCCCACCGGCACGGTGTACGTGGGCGACTACGGACCCGACGCGGGAGCGGCCGACCCCAAGCGCGGCCCCGCGGGCCAGGTCGAGTTCGCCCGCGTGACCAAGCCGGGCAACTTCGGCTGGCCGTACTGCACCGGCAAGAACGACGCGTACATCGACTACGACTTCGCCACGCAGACCTCCGGCGCCGCCTTCGACTGCGCCGCGCCGAAGAACACTTCCGTGCGCAACACCGGCATCACCGACCTGCCGGCCGCGCAGGAAGCCTGGATCCCCTACGACGGCGGATCCGTCCCCGAGTTCGGCTCCGGCTCCGAGTCCCCGATGGGCGGCCCCGTCTACCGCTACGACGCGGCGAACACCTCCCCGGTGAAGTTCCCGGAGGCCTACGACGGTGACTTCTTCGCCGGTGAGTTCGGACGGCGCTGGATCAAGCGCATCGAGCAGGGCGCGGACGGCACGGTCTCGAAGATCAACCCGTTCCCCTGGACCGGCACCCAGATCATGGACATGGAGTTCGGCCCCGACGGCGCGCTGTACGTCCTTGACTACGGCACCGCCTGGTTCGGCGGCGACGAGAACTCCGGTCTCTTCCGCATCGAGAACGCCACCGACGGCCACTCCCCGGTCGTCGAGGCGAGCGCGTCCGTCACCAGCGGCCAGGCCCCGCTCAAGACCAAGTTCACCGCGAAGGCCACGGACGCCGACGGCGGCACGCTGACCTACGCGTGGGACTTCGGCGACGGCGGCAAGTCGACCCAGCAGAACCCCTCGTACACGTACAAGAAGAACGGCGTCTACACCGCGACCGTGACCGTCAAGGACTCCACCGGGCGCACCGGTTCGGCCAGCGCGCACGTCACCGTCGGCAACACCGCGCCCAAGGTCACCCTGGAACTCCCGGGTGACGGGCAGCTGTTCACCTTCGGCGACAAGGTGCCCTTCAAGGTGAAGGTGACCGACAAGGAAGACGGCCCGATCGACTGCACCAAGGTCAAGGTCACCCACATCCTGGGCCACGACAGCCACGGCCACCCGGTGACCACGGCCAACGGCTGCGAGGGCACCCTCCAGACGTCCGCGGACGGCGAGCACGACCCGAACGCCAACATCTTCGGGGTCTTCGACGCCGAGTACACGGACAAGGGCGCCAACGGCCAGCCCGCGCTGACCACCCACGACCAGAACGTCGTCCAGCCCAAGCAGCGCCAGGGAGAGCACTTCAACGACTCCAAGGGCGTCTCGGTGACCAACCACACCCCGGCGCACGGCGGCAAGACGGTCGGCGACATCAACAACGGCGACTGGATCTCCTTCAAGCCCTACATCCTCGCCAACGCCACCAAGCTGACCGCGCGCGTCGCGTCGGCCGGCGCGGGCGGCACGCTCGAGGTCCGCAGCGGATCGGCCACCGGCAGGCTCCTGGGCAAGGCCAAGGTCGCACCGACCGGCGGGTGGGAGACGTACGTGGACGTGAGCGCGACCCTGTCCAAGGCGCCGAAGAAGACCACGACGCTCTTCCTGGTCTTCAAGGGGCAGGGCACCGGAGCCCTGTATGACGTCGACGACTTCACCTTCACCACGAGCTGAGGAAGGGGTCACCATGCGCGCATCCGCACGGATCGCCACCGCGAGCGCCGCGGCAGCTCTGCTCATCGGCTGCGTATCGGGCCCCGCGGCCTCCGAGCCGGAGAGCAAGAAGGAGGGCAAGAAGGCGGGTGAGAAGGTCCTGGTCTTCTCCAAGACCGCGGGCTTCCGCCACGACTCGATCCCCGAGGGCATCGCGGCCGTCAAGGAGCTCGGCGCGGCGAACGGCTTCACCGTCGACGCGACCGAGGACGCCAAAGCCTTCACGGCCAAGAACCTCGCGCGCTACGACGCCGTGATCTGGCTCTCCACGACCGGTGACGTCCTCGACGCCAAGCAGCAGAGCGCGTTCGAGGGCTACATCAAGAAGGGCGGCGGGTACGTGGGCGTGCACGCCGCCGCCGACACCGAGTACGACTGGCCCTTCTACGGCGGGCTCGCGGGTGCGTACTTCCAGTCGCACCCCGCGATCCAGCCCGCGAAGGTGCGGGTCGAGGACCACGGGCACCCGTCCACGGCGCATCTGCCGGGGGTCTGGGACCGGACCGACGAGTGGTACAACTACCGCTCCAACCCCCGGGACCGCGCCCACGTCCTCGCCTCGCTCGACGAGTCGTCCTACACGGGCGGTTCGATGTCGGGCGACCATCCCATCGCCTGGTGCCAGGACTACCGAGGGGGCCGCTCCTTCTACACGGGCAGCGGTCACACCAAGGAGTCGTTCGCCGATCCGGCCTACCGCACCCATCTGCTCGGCGGGATCCGCTGGGCGACGGGCGCGGCGCAGGCCGACTGCCGGCCGGAGAAGGGCTACACGCCCCTCTTCGACGGCACGGCGAAGTCCCTGGAGGCCTGGAAGCAGGCGGGTCCCGGCTCGTTCGAGCTGAACGAGGGCGAGCGGACCCTGAAGACCGTCGGCGGCATGGGCATGCTCTGGTACGGGGCGAAGGAGCTCGGCTCCTACTCCCTCAAGCTGGACTGGCGCATGGACGGCGACGACAACTCCGGGATCTTCGTGGGCTTCCCGCCCTCCGACGACCCCTGGTCGGCCGTGGACAACGGCTATGAGATCCAGATCGACGCCACCGACGTACCGGAGAAGACCACCGGCTCCGTCTACGGCTTCAAATCCGCCGACCTGGCCGAGCGCGACAAGGCGCTGAACCCGCCGGGGGAGTGGAACACCTACGAGCTCCGGGTCGAGGGCGAACGCCTTCGGATCTATCTCAACGGAGTGAAGATCAACGACTTCACCAACACGGATCCGGCGAGGAGCCTGAAGGACGGTCACATCGGCATCCAGAACCATGGTGGCGATGACCAGGTCTCCTTCCGCGACATCCGGGTGAAGGACCTGCCGGCCCGCAGCGCCACCGGCGTGGGCCGCTAGACGACGGCGGGCGGAGGACGCCGGACCTCCGCCCGCCGTCTTTACCTTCCGTCTTCCCGTCGTCCCGCCATTCCGTCAGCCGCCCTTCTTCCCCGTCTTTCTTCCCCCGCGCGTTCGCCGCGTGTACGACAGGAGGCAGCCGTGCCCAATCCTTCTACTACTGGTTCTTCCGGCACTTCGGGTGGCGGGCGCACGGGGGTGTGGCTGATCGGAGCGCGCGGTTCGGTCGCCACGACGGCAGTCGCCGGGTGCGCGGCCGTGACGGCCGGGCTGCACCCGCCGACGGGGATGGTCACGGAGACTCCGCCGTTCGCCGACAGCGGTCTGCCAACGTTGTCTTCGCTGGTCTTCGGTGGCCACGACGTGCTGGAGTGCCCGCTGCCCAAGCGGGCCGAGGAACTGGCCGCAGGGGGCGTGCTCCCGCACGGCGTCCCCTCGGCGGTGGGCGCGGAACTGGCCGCGGCGGACGCGGAGATCCGCGCGGGCGGACCGCGCCGCGGGGAGTCCGACGGCAGGACGGACGAGGAACTCATCGAGTCCTTCGCCGCCGACCTCCGAGATTTCGTACGTCGCCGGGGGCTGGCCCGTGCGGTGGTGGTGAACGTGGCTTCGACGGAACCGCTGCCGGTGCAGGGCGAGGACAGGCTGCCCGCCAGCTCCCTCTACGCGGCGGCGGCGCTGCGGGCGGGCTGCCCGTACGTGAACTTCACCCCGTCGGCGGGCCTGCACCACCCGGCGCTCGCTTCGGCTGCCGCCTCGGCCGGGCTCCCTTACGCGGGCCGGGACGGCAAGACGGGCCAGACCCTCCTGCGCTCGGTCCTCGGCCCGATGTTCGCCCAGCGCGCGCTCGCGGTCCGCGCCTGGTCGGGCACGAATCTCCTGGGCGGCGGCGACGGCGCGGCCCTCGCCGATCCCGCCGCGGCCGCGGCGAAGAACGCGGGCAAGGAACGGGTCCTCGCCGACACGCTGGGCTCCGCCCCCGAGGGCGAGGTCCACATCGACGACGTGCCGTCCCTCGGCGACTGGAAGACCGCCTGGGACCACATCGCGTTCGACGGTTTCCTCGGCGCGCGGATGGTCCTGCAGACGACGTGGCAGGGTTGCGACTCGGCCCTGGCGGCACCACTGATCCTGGACCTGGCCCGCTTGGTGGCCCGCGCCCACGAACTGGGCCTCTCTGGCCCGCTGGGCGAACTGGGCTTCTACTTCAAGGACCCGGACGACGGCTCCTCATCGGCCCTCGCGGAGCAGTACGAGGCGCTTGTCGGGTTCGGGGCGCGGTTGCGGGGGGTGTCGGCTTGAGCAGCGGGGATGCGGGTTCGGGGACTGGGACAGGGCCTGGGACTGGGGTCGGCGCTGGTGGTGGCCTGAATCTCGGCACCGGCCGTGACTGGGCCGAACTGCTGCGGGTCTCCGCCCTGTTCACCGTCCCCGGCGACGCACTCGCCGGGGCGGCGGCCACGGGACTGCGCCCCAACCGCAGCACCCTCCTCGCCATCGCCGCCTCGCTCGCCCTCTACGAGGCGGGCATGGCTCTCAACGACTGGGCCGACCGCGAGGAGGACGCGATCGAACGCCCTCACCGCCCGTTGCCGTCCGGCCGCATCGCCCCGCCGGTCGCCCTGGGCGCGGCAGCGGCGCTGACGGCGGGAGGCCTGGGCCTGGCCGCCGCCGCGGGGCGGCCCGCTCTGACGGTGGCGAGTGGCTTGGCGGCCACGGTGTGGGCGTACGACCTGGGCCTGAAGCACACTCCGGCGGGCCCGGCCGCCATGGCAGCGGCCCGCGCCCTCGACTTGCTCCTGGGGGCGGCGGCAACGTCCGCGCCGACCGCTGCGAGACGAGGAAGCCCTGCCGGTCGGCTCGTGCCGGGCCTGCGGGTGAGGCAGGGGAAGAGCGGGGAGGGCGCGATCCGCTCGGGGCGGCCCGTACCCCCTCGCCCCGGCGCGGTTCCTGGGCTCCGCGCGGCGATACCCACCGCCCTGGTCCTGGGCGCCCACACCCTCGCGGTGACCGCGGTCTCCCGCCGAGAGGCACAGGGCGGCTCCACGACGGCCCCCCTGTGCGCGCTCGCGGCGACGGTGGCGCTGGCGCAGCTGCTGGCCCGGAACGGCAGGGGTGACGCCGGTGCGGGCACGGGTGCCGGTACCGGCGCCGGGTCCTCTCAACTCCCGGTAGGCCGCCGGGCAGCAGCCACCCGCGGCCTGCCGGGTTCCACGCTGGTGCCGCCGACGTCAGGTGCCCCGACGATCGGCACGGTGGTCGCCTCGGTACGCGTACCGGTGGGGCGTCCGGCGGGGCGCCCGGTGGGCCAACCGGTGGGCCGACTGGCGGGCCAACCAGCGGGCATACCGGTGGGCCGATCGGCAGGCAGGGCCGGGAGCCCCGGTGGAGTGCCGGGCTCTGCCTCGGGGAGGCCCGGCGGTGCCTGGCGGACCGGCGCTCGCGGTGCCGTCCAGTTCGCGCTCGCCGCCACCTACGCGGCCACCGCGGCCCGCCCCCTCTTCCACGCCGCGCTCAACCCCTCACCGCAGCTCACCCAGCGTGCCGTGGGCGGCGGCATCCGAGCCATGATCCCGCTCCAGGCCGCGCTCTCCGCCCGCACGGGCGCCCTGGGCTCCGCACTGCTGACCGCCGCGCTGGCCCCCGCGGCCCGCAAGTTCGGCCGGAAGGTGAGCGTCACGTGACGAAGACAGCGAACGGGGGAGAGACCCCGAACCGCGGCCAGGCCAGCGCGCCGCAGGCTGCCCACCAACCACCCGTAGCAGCGGTTCGGACCACCGCCTGGGGCCCTGCTCCCACGGGCGGATCACCGACGCACGGAACAGGAGACGCACCCACGGCGCACGGAAGAAGCGGGCCCCAGGCGCCCCGGCCGAGCGGGTCCCAGGCGCCCCGGCCGAGCGGGCCCCAAGCGCCCCGACCGAGCGGGCCCCAAGCGCCCCGACCGAGCAGGCCTCGCGCGACGCCACAGGTCGGGAACGCACCCGGCGGGGAGCCGGCGCCCCCCCTCCGCTTCGGCTACGGCACCAACGGGCTGACCGACCTCCGCCTCGACGACGCCCTGGGCCTCCTCGCCGACCTCGGCTACGCGGGCGTCGGACTCACCCTCGACCACATGCACCTCGACCCGCTCGCCCCCGACCTCGCCGCCCGCACCCGCCACGTGGCCCGCAGCCTGGAGCGCCTCGGGCTGACGGCGACGATCGAGACCGGCGCCCGCTACGTGCTCGACCCCCGCCGCAAGCACGGCCCCTCACTCCTGGACCCCGACCCGGACGCGTGCGCCGCCCGTGTCCGCCTGCTGATCCGTGCCGTCCAGGTCGCCGCCGACCTCGGCGCCCACGCCGTGCACTGCTTCAGCGGCATCACCCCCGAAGGCACCCCCGAGGACACCGCCTGGCAGCGGCTCGCCGAAGCCCTCGGCCCCGTACTGGACGCCGCCTCCGGAGCCGCCGTGCCCCTGGCCATCGAGCCCGAACCCGGCCACCTCCTCTCCACCCTCGCCGACTTCCACCGGCTGCGTCACGCACTGGACGATCACCAACTCCTGGGCCTCACCCTCGACATCGGCCACTGCCAGTGCCTCGAACCGCAGTCTCCCGCCGACTGCGTCCGCGCCGCCGCCCCCTGGCTACGGCACGTCCAGATCGAGGACATGCGCCGCGGCGTCCACGAACACCTCCCGTTCGGGGACGGAGAGATCGACTTCCCGCCCGTCCTCGAAGCCCTCGCCGCCACCGGCTACCAGGGCCTCACCGTCGTCGAACTACCCCGCCACTCCCATGCGGGCCCCCAACTCGCGGGCCAGTCCATCGAGTTCCTGCACAAGGCGGCGACCGAAGCGATCCCCGCCCCGGCCAAAGGAGGAACCCCGTGACCGACACCCCCGTCATCGACGACCTCCGCAGCCACCTCGAAGCCACCCTCGACGGAGCCGCCCGCGCCTGGCTCGACCAGGCCACGGCGGAGGCCGCAGCCCACCGCGGACGGCCGGAGCAGAGCCCGCCCCCTGTATGGGAGTTGCGCTTCGTCGAGGCAGGGCGACGCTGCGGCCAGGACCACGCCGACGCCGCCCGCGTGCTGCTCCTGCACACGGCCGAAGCAGACCCGGCCACCCTCACCCGCGTCTACGAACAAGGCACCGCGGCCGAGCGCCGAGCCGTCCTGCAAGCCCTGCCCCACCTGGTCGAGGGACCCGGGGCGCTGCCCCTGGTCGAGGACGCCCTGCGCACCAACGACACCCGGCTCGTCGCCGCCGCCGTCGGCCCGTACGCCGCCCGGCACCTCGCCCCGCACGACTGGCGCCACGCAGTTCTCAAGTGCCTTTTCACCGGAGTCCCCTTGGACGCCGTCGCCGACCTCGACCGCCGCGCCCGCGCCGACGCCGAACTCGCCCGCATGCTCGGCGACTACGCGGGCGAACGCACCGCCGCCGGCCGCACCGTTCCCAGCGATCTGCACCGCGTCCTGGCCCTGGCCGCCCCTACGGCCCTCTCGGCCGCAGCGGCGCCCTCGGCCCCCGCGACCCCTTCCACCGGCGAGGAACTGGAGTCCTGATGCGCATCTTCGACCCCCACATCCACATGACGTCCCGCACCACCGACGACTACCAGGCCATGTACGCCGCAGGCGTCCGCGCCGTCGTCGAGCCCGCGTTCTGGCTGGGCCAGCCCCGCACCTCACCCGCCTCCTTCTTCGACTATTTCGACTCCCTCCTGGGCTGGGAGCCCTTCCGCGCGGCCCAGTACGGCATCGCCCACCACTGCACCATCGCCCTCAACCCCAAAGAGGCGAACGACCCCCGCTGCACCCCGGTCCTCGAAGCGCTGCCCCGCTATCTCGTCAAGGACAACGTCGTCGCCGTCGGAGAGATCGGCTACGACTCCATGACCCCCGCCGAGGACGCCGCGTTCACCGCGCAGCTCCAGCTCGCCGCCGACCACCAGCTCCCCGCGCTCGTCCACACCCCGCACCGCGACAAGCTCGCGGGACTGCGCCGCACCCTCGACGTGGTCCGGGAATCCGCGCTGCCGATCGAGCGGGTCCTCATCGACCATCTCAACGAGACCACGGTCAAGGAGGCCAAGGACAGCGGATGCTGGCTCGGCTTCTCCGTCTATCCCGAAACCAAGATGGACGAGGACCGGATGGTCGCCATCCTGCGCGACCACGGCCCCGAGCGCGTGCTGGTCAACTCGGCGGCAGACTGGGGCAAGAGCGACCCTCTCAAGACCCGCAAGGTCGCCGACGCCATGCTCGACTCCGGCTTCAGCGAGGACGACGTCGACCTGGTGCTGTGGCGCAACCCGGTCGCCTTCTACGGACTCAGTGGCCGCCTCGCGCTCGATGTCACCGACACCGAAGCCACCCACGAGGGCAACTCCATCCTCCGCGGCGGGGCGTGACCCATGCGCTTCCGGCACCCCGACGGCAGTGTCGTCCACCTCGCGTACTGCACCAACGTCCACCCCGCCGAAACCCTCGACGGCGTCCTCGCGCAACTCCGCGACCACTGCGAACCCGTACGCAAACGGCTCGGCAGGGACCGCCTGGGCATCGGCCTGTGGCTCGCCAAGGACGCCGCGCACGCCCTGGTCACCGACCCGGCCGCGCTGCGCGGCCTGCGCACCGAACTCGACCGGCGCGGCCTCGAAGTCGTCACCCTCAACGGCTTCCCGTACGAGGGGTTCGGCGCCGAAGAGGTCAAGTACCGGGTCTACAAGCCGGACTGGACCGATCCCGAGCGCCTCTCCCACACGACCGACCTGGCCCGTCTGCTCGCCGCGCTCCTCCCGGACGACGTGGCGGAAGGCACCATCTCCACGCTTCCCCTCGCCTGGCGCACCCCCTTCGACGCCACCCGGGCCGACGCCGCCCGCGCAGCCCTCACCGCGCTCGCCCAACGTCTGGACGCACTCGCGGAGCTCACCGGCAAATCGATCCGCATCGGCCTCGAACCGGAACCGGGCTGCACCGTCGAGACCACGGCCGACGCGATCGCCCCCCTCACCGCGATCGGCCACGACCGCATCGGTGTCTGCGTCGACACCTGTCACCTCGCCACCTCCTTCGAGGACCCGCAGACCGCGCTCGACGCCCTCGCCGCCGCGGGCATCCCCGTCGTCAAGTCCCAGCTCTCCGCCGCCCTGCACGCCGAACACCCCCATCTCCCCGGAGTCCGCGAGGCCCTCGCCGCCTTCGACGAGCCCCGCTTCCTGCACCAGACGCGCACCCGCACCGCGGCCGGACTGCACGGCACCGACGACCTCGGCGAATCCCTCGCCGGCGACGCCCTGCCCGAGACGGCCCCCTGGCGCGCCCACTTCCACGTCCCCCTGCACGCGGCTCCCGCGCCGCCGCTGACCTCCACGCTCCCCGTACTCAAGGACACCCTCGCCCACCTGGTCGGCGGCCCTGACCCGCGCACCCGCCACCTGGAGGTCGAGACCTACACCTGGCAGGCGCTGCCGCCCGAACTGCGCCCCCGCTCCCGCCCCCAGCTCGCCGACGGCATCGCCGCCGAGCTCACCCTCGCCCGCGATCTCCTGACGGACCTCGGCCTCAAGGAACTCCCATGAGCCCCACCCCTCTCCTCGTCCTGGACGTCGTCGGTCTCACCCCTCGCCTCCTCGACCACATGCCGCACCTGAAGTCGCTTGGCCGGTCCGGCTCCCAGGCCCCGCTGGGCACGGTCCTGCCCGCCGTCACCTGCGCGGCCCAGTCCACCTTCCTCACCGGCACCACCCCCGCCGAGCACGGCATCGTCGGCAACGGCTGGTACTTCCGTGAGCTGGGCGACGTACTCCTGTGGCGCCAGCACAACGGCCTCGTCTCGGGCGACAAGCTGTGGGACGCCGCCCGTCGCGCGCACCCCGGCTACACCGTCGCCAACATCTGCTGGTGGTACGCCATGGGCGCCGACACCGACATCACCATCACCCCCCGTCCCGTCTACTACGCCGACGGCCGCAAGGAACCCGACTGCTACACCAGGCCCCCGGCCCTGCACGACGAACTCACCGAGAAATTCGGTACGTTCCCCCTCTTCCACTTCTGGGGCCCCGGCGCCGACATCGTCTCCAGCCGCTGGATCACGAACGCAACGCGCCACATCATCAGCACCCGCCACCCCGACCTGGCCCTCTGCTACCTCCCCCACCTCGACTACGACCTCCAGCGCTTCGGCCCCGACGACCCGCGCTCCCACCGGGCCGCCGCCGAACTCGACGCGACCATCGCCCCCCTCCTCGACGAGGCGAAGGCCGAGGGCCGCACCGTCGTCGCCCTGTCCGAGTACGGCATCACGCGCGTGGACCGTCCCGTGGACATCAACCGCGCCCTGCGCCGCGCAGGGCTGCTCGAGGTGCACACCCAGGACGGCATGGAGTACCTCGACCCGATGACGTCCCGCGCCTTCGCCGTCGCGGACCACCAGATCGCCCACATCTACGTGCGCAGGCCCGAGGACCTGGCAGCGACCCGGCAGGCACTGGCCGACCTGCCCGGAATCGAGCAACTCCTCGACGACGAGGGCAAGAAGGCCAACCACCTGGACCACCCGCGCTCCGGCGAACTCGTCGCCGTCGCGGAGCCGGACGCCTGGTTCACGTACTACTACTGGCTCGACGACGCCCGCGCGCCCGACTTCGCGCAGCTCGTCGAGATCCACCGCAAACCCGGCTACGACCCCGTCGAGCTCTTCATGGACCCCGAGGACCCCTACGTCCGCGTGAAGGCCGCGGGCGCGCTGGCCCGCAAGAAGCTCGGCATGCGCTATCGCATGGCGGTCGTGCCCATCGACCCGTCTCCTATTCGAGGCAGCCACGGCCGCCTCCCCACGAGCGACGACGACGGTCCGCTCATCATCAGCTCCACCCCCCATGCGCTTCCCGACCGGATCGCGGCCACCGCCGTGAAATCTCTCCTCCTGGACCTGGCGGGCCTGGGCTGAGACACACCTCGCCCCAGCACCCCTTCGACCAGGAGCAGTTACTAAGAGTGAAACACGCGTCACTGACAACGCGCCAGTGGCGTCCGCCCGCACGTCCACCCGCACGTCCAAGAGCCCAGGAGAGGCACCCGTGACCGACTTCCACGACACTCCCGCCGACGAGGCCCTCAGACAGCGTCTCGGCATCAACCGCCGCCGCTTCCTCAGCACGTGCACCGCCGTCGGAGCGGGCGCGATCGCCGCGCCCGTGTTCGGCGCGGCACCCTCCTTCGCCCAGTCGCAGGGCCACGGTCACGACCACGGTCACGGCGGTCACGGCAGTGAACTGGTGCCCGCGAAGAAGCGCGGCATCATCCTCTACACGGTCCGTGACGCGACCGGCCGTGACCCGCTCGCCTCCGACCTGCCCTCCGGTTTCCGCGAGGTGTTCAAGGAGCTGGCCCGCTACGGCTACAAGCAGGTCGAGTTCGCGGGCTACGGCCAGCACGCCAACGCCCCGGGCGGCGCCAGCCTGGAGTCCGTCGAGGGCGCCAAGCTGCTGCGCTCCTGGCTCGACGACTACGGCCTGCGCGCCCAGGGCAACCACGGCTTCATACCGGGGTCATGGCCGCTGACGCAGCCCGACCTCGACACGTTCAAGAAGCACCTGGAGATCGCCAACATCCTCGGCATGGACCACATGGGCACGGGTGGCGACCCCACCAACAGCTCGTACAAGGCCGACTGGGACGTCGCCGCCGACAAGTGGAACGCCCTGGGAGCCATCGCGCGCAAGGCCGGCATCAAGCTCTACACCCACAACCACGACGCGGCGTACGGATTCCTGCTCGACGGCGGCCCGCTCGACGCGCAGGGCCGCCCGACCCGCAGCTCCGGCATCCGCAGGCTGGAGTACTTCCTCAAGGCCACCGACCCGAGGACGGTCTGGCTGGAGATGGACATCTACTGGGCGCACGTCGCGCAGTACAAGTTCCACACGTACACCGCGCACGACGGCTCCCAGCGCAAGAAGGTCTTCGACCCGGCGGCGCTCGTCAGCCGCAACAACAAGCGCTACCCGCTGTTCCACGCCAAGGACGGCACCCGCAACGACACCAGCGGCGAGGGCTACGACATGGTGGCCTTCGGCGAGGGCGTCATCGACTACCGCACCTTCTTCAGCCGTGTCGGCGAGAAGAACTACCACAACCCCATGGTCGAGCAGGACAACGCGCCCAGCGGCACCGATCTCGGCCAGTCCCTGAAGCTCGCGAAGACCGGCTACAACAACCTGGCGGCTCTCCGCAAGAAGCGCTGACATGAGGCGCTGAAGCGCCCGCACAGACAGC
>NZ_JBHUZJ010000105.1:0-26448 GCF_042667685.1 Streptomyces sp. NPDC057302
GGGCGGTACGGATCCAGGATCCGTACCGCCCCTTCGCGTTGCCGCTACTTGAGACCCAGCACCATCGCGTCCGACGGCGACGACCACACGGTCCGCGCCTCGCCGAAGCCCGCATCGCGCAGCGTCCGCGCGTGCCACTCGGGCGAGGGGGTGTCGCCGTCCGCGTGCTCGCCGTAGATCTCGAAGCGCTTGGCGGTGGGCCCGGCGAGGACCGGGTCGTCGGCGGCGAGCTGCCACCAGTCCCTCCAGTCCACGGCGCCGGCCGCCTTGGCCCGCTCCATGCGGGCGTGCCGCTGGGCGCGGTCGGCGTCGTTCAGGCGGGGTGTCGCGGGGTCGGGCATGTGGTCGGCGTTCAGGAAGACGCCGCCGTCCCGTACGACGCCCGCGAGCTGCCCGTAGAGGGTGGTGAGGGGTTCGCTGTGCAGCCAGTGCAGGGCGGTGGCGGTGAGGACGGCGTCGTACGTGTCGTACGGAAGCTGGGCCGTCCACCGGGGGTCCTTGAGGTCCGCGGTCACGAAGGTGACCCGGTCGTCCCCGGCGAAGGTGCCCTCGGCGATGGCGAGGAGCGCGGGGTCGAGGTCGACGCCCGTACTGACCGCGTCCGGGAACCTCTTGAGCAGCCGGTCCGTAATACTCCCCGTACCGCACGCGAGGTCCAGGACGCGCGGCTCGGTGCCGACGACGGCTTCGACCATGTCCAGCATGACCCGGAACCGCTCCTCGCGGTCGGGCAGATACCACTCCTGCTGCCGGTCCCAGCTGTCCTGCCAGGCACGCCAGTCGGTCGTGGACACCGTTTCCGTCATCAGAGGCCCTCCTGTACGTAATACGCTCTCGTAATACCCTCGAAGCACGCGCAACCGTTACTCACGCACCTGATGAAGATAGCCCGCCCCGGTAAGGACTACAAGTGGAACTGGCCTATTACTCGGACTACGCCGTACGTCTGGTCAACAGCGAGGAGCCGGGTCGCAACAAGGACGCCCTGACCTCGGTCGAGGCGGTCCGCGAGCTGTTCGGGGGCAACGCGCAGGCGGCCCGCCGCGCCACGGACTCCGACGTCACCCGCTTCCGCTCGGTGCGGGCCAGGCTCAGGGCGGTCTTCGAAGCGGCCGACGGCGGCGACGAGACGCTCGCGGTCGACCTGCTGAACTCACTGCTCATGGAATTCCCGGTCAGCCCGCAGATCTCGGGGCACGACCACCGCGACGACGCGGACAACCCGCTGTGGCACATGCACTTGGCGGACCACCCGTCGAACGCGACGTCCGGGTACGCCGCGATCGCCGCGATGGGCCTCGCCTTCCACCTGACCGAGCACGGCGTGGACCGCCTGGGCCTGTGCGAGGCAGCGCCCTGCCGCAACGCCTATCTCGACACGTCGACAAACCGCTCCCGACGCTACTGCTCGGACCGCTGCGCGACCCGCGCCAACGTCGCCGCCTACCGCGCCCGCAAGCGCTTGGAGACGGACCGGTCGGCGAGCACGGGGCGCGCGGCCGAGACGGCCCAGCGCAGCAGCGCGAACGGCGAGCGCTGACCGGACCCGAACCGGGGCGGGCGGTAGCGCAACCACACCTTCCCCAGGACGAGCTCCGTGGGCACCGTGCCGTAGTCCGTGCTGTCCCCGCCCGCGTACGCGTTGTCCCCGAGCACCCACCAGCCGCCCTCGCGGCGCTCGGCGGCACGCTTGACGACCAACAGGTCCTGCTGGAACGGATGGCGGAGCACCACCACGTCACCCGCTCGGACCCGTGCGCCCCACTGCACCACCAGGTGGTCCCCGTGGTAGAGCGTGGGCACCATCGAAGGGCCGGTCACCTCGGCCCCTCCCCACGGCAACATGGCCCTTCTCCGTTCGCTCTCCTGCGACAGCTCCGGCATCACCGCACCTCCCCGGTCCTATCCTCCACGAGTCCCGGTCCCACCCTGGACTTTTGTCCTAAGCGCATGGGGGCACTCGCGAAAACCCGTCTCTCACGGAGTAATGTCCCACCTGAGAAGACGATCACGAGGAAGGACCGCTGCATGCTTTCCCGCCTGTTTGCCCCCAAGGTAAAGGTCAGCGCCCACTGCGACCTCCCCTGCGGCGTGTACGACCCGGCCCAGGCCCGCATCGAGGCGGAGTCGGTCAAGGCCGTCCAGGAGAAGATGGCCGCCAACGACGACGCGCAGTTCCAGACGCGCGCCATCGGCATCAAGGAGCAGCGCGCGGAGCTCGCCAAGCACCACGTGTCGGTGCTCTGGAGCGACTACTTCAAGCCCCCGCACTTCGAGAAGTACCCGGAGCTGCACCAGCTGGTCAACGACACCCTCAAGGCCCTCTCGGCCGCCAAGGGCTCGTCGGACCCGGCCACGGGCCAGAAGGCCCTTGACTACATCGCCCAGATCGACAAGATCTTCTGGGAGACCAAGAAGGCCTGACCCCACCGGTCACAAGGAAGCACCCGGCATCCGCGCGGAGCCGGGTGCTTCCGTCGTTCCCGGCCCCCGTCCGCAGCCTTAAATCGGTTGCCGCGCCCCACCCGCCCCTGGTGCACTTACGCCACACCCCGACCCGTCAAGGAGACGTAATGCGCCGTTTGTTCATGTCCAGCCAGAAGGGAATTGCCATCGACCCAGAGGACATGACACTCCGTGCATACGTCGAGCACGTCCAACACCCTGAACTTGGGGATCCTGGCGCATGTTGACGCCGGTAAGACCAGCCTGACCGAGCGGCTTCTGCATGCCGCCGGGGTCATCGACGAAGTCGGTCGCGTCGATGCGGGGAGCACTCAGACCGATTCGCTCGCCCTGGAGCGGCAGCGCGGCATCACGATCAAGTCCGCCGTCGTCTCCTTCGCCGTCGACGACGTCACCGTCAATCTCATCGACACTCCCGGCCACCCGGACTTCATCGCCGAGGTGGAGCGGGTCCTCAGTGTGCTCGACGGCGCCGTGCTCGTCGTGTCCGCCGTCGAGGGCGTACAGGCGCAGACGCGTGTGCTGATGCGGACGCTGCGGCGGCTCCGCATTCCCACGCTCGTCTTCGTGAACAAGATCGACCGGCGCGGCGCGCGTCACGAGGAGCTGTTGCGCGCCGTCGCGGAGCGGCTCGTGCCGGACATCGTGCCCATGGGGACGGTCCGCGGTCTCGGCGGCCGTGACGGCTCGTACGTGCCCTTCGGCGCGGGCGACCCCGCCTTCACCGGCCGCCTCGTCGACGTGCTCGCCGCGCACGACGACGCCCTGCTCTGCGCGTACGTGGACGACGAGGCGGACCTCCCCTACCGGCGGCTGCGCACCGAACTCGCCGCGCAGACCAAGCGGGCGCTGGTGCACCCCGTGTTCTTCGGCTCCGCCGCCACCGGCGCGGGTGTCCCCGAACTCATGGCGGGCATCCGGGAGTTGCTGCCCTCCGAGGACGGCGCGGCGCGCGCCGACGATCCCGTGTCCGGCACCGTGTTCAAGGTCGAGCGCGGGGACGCGGGGGAGAAGATCGCGTACGTACGGATGTTCGCGGGGACCGTGCGCACTCGGGACCGGCTGCCGCTCGGCGACGGACGCGAGGGCAAGGTCACCGCGGTCAGCGTCTTCGACCGCGGGACCGCGGCCCCGCGCGAGGGTGTCTCCGCGGGGCAGATCGGCAAGCTGTGGGGGCTCGGCGACATCCGGATCGGCGATGTCGTCGGCGTACCGGACGCCGAAGGGAGAATGCGCGCCGGCGGTCGCCACCACTTCTCGCCGCCCACCCTGGAAACCGTCGTCGTCCCCACCCGCCCCGGCGACAGGGGCGCCCTGCACCTCGCGCTGGCCCAGCTCGCCGAGCAGGACCCGCTGATCGATCTGCGGCAGGACGACATCCGCCAGGAGGTGTACGTATCGCTCTACGGCGAGGTCCAGAAGGAAGTCATCCAGGCGACCCTCCTCGACGAGTACGGCATCGACGTCGCCTTCCGCGAGACCACGACCATCTGCGTCGAGCGCGTGACGGGAAGCGGGTCCGCGTACGAGATCATCGACAAGGACGACAACCCCTTCCTGGCCACGGTCGGTCTGCGCGTCGATCCCGGCCCCCCGGGCTCCGGCGTGGAGTTCCGTCTGGAGATCGAGCTCGGTTCGATGCCGTACGCGTTCTTCCGGGCCGTCGAGGAGACCGTGCGCGAGACGCTGCTCCAGGGAGTGCACGGGTGGGAGGTCGACGACTGCGTCGTCACCATGACGCACTCCGGCTACTGGCCGCGCCAGAGCCACGCGCACGGCACCTTCGACAAGAGCATGTCGAGCACGGCAGGCGACTTCCGGCAGCTGACCCCGCTGGTCCTGCTGAGCGCGCTGCGGCGGGCCGGCACGGCCGTGCACGAGCCGCTGCACCGCTTTGGGCTCAGCGTCCCCGACGACGTGTTCGGGACGCTCCTGCCCGCGCTCTCCCGGCTGCGGGCGGTCCCGCACACCCAGAGCGCGCGCGGAGCCTCGTACGTGGTCGAGGGAGAGATCCCCGCGGCCCGCGTGCACGAGCTTGAGCAGCTGCTGCCCTCGCTGACGCGCGGCGAGGGCGAGCTGGAGTCCTCCTTCGAGCGGTACCAGCCGGTCAGGGGCGAGGCCCCGGACCGGCCGCGCACCGACCGCAATCCGCTCTGCCGCAAGGAGTACCTGCGGGAGGTGGCGGGTGTCCGGCGCTGATCCCGGGTCAGCGCCGGAAGGCGGGCAGGCCGAGGGCGCGCACCCGGGCGGGGTCGACGAGGATGTTCAGCTCGACGATCCTGCCGTGGGCGATCGTGAACTCCATGACGGAGACGACCTCGTCCTGCGGCACCCCGACCACACCGACACGGCCGTTGATGAACGCGAGCTCGGTGGTCGGCGCCCCCTGCGAGAACATCGCCGCCTGCCCGGCCACCACGGCCGCGCCGCGCACCAGCTTGGAGAGCCCGGAGGCCAGTTCGCCGGTGTCGGCCCGCAACACCACATCCGGGTCGAGCAGTTCGAGGAGCGCGTCGAAGTCGCCGCCCCGCGCGGCGGCGAGGAACGCTCCGACCACCTCGCGCTGCCGCACGGGGTCGTTGTCGGGCGTGGGCGCCGACCCCTGCACCCGGCGACGGGCCCGGCTCGCGAGCTGCCGGGTCGCGGCCGGGGTGCGCTCCACGATGGGGGCGATCTCGTCGAAGGGCACGGCGAACATGTCGTGCAGCACGAAGGCCAGGCGCTCGGCGGGCGCCAGCGTCTCCAGCACGACGAGAAGCGCGAGGCCGACCGAGTCGGCGAGCAGCACCTCCTGCTCGGGATCGACCACGTCCCCCCAGCTCACCACGGGGTCGGGCACATGCGTGTCCAGCGAGAGCGACAGGGAGTCCTCGCGCCGCGACTGCCTCGTACGCAGCATGTCGAGGCATATCCGGCCGACGACGGTCGTCAGCCAGCCGCCCAGGTTCACCACCGCACCGGTGTCGGCGCGGCTGAGCCGGATCCAGGACTCCTGCACCGCGTCCTCGGACTCGCTGAGCGAACCGAGCATGCGATACGCGACCGCCTTCAGATGCGGCCGGTGCTCCTCGAAGCGGGCCGCCAGCGCTTCACTCCGGCCCACCGCTGCTTCATTCTGATCCATCTGTCACATTCCCTCGTCGCGGTACGTCGTGGAACTGACGCACCGTGCCGGCCACTTGGAGGAACAGTAATGAACACGCAGACCACACGACCCCGGACTCCGGAGCAGCGCAAGCACGACACCCTGCACCGCCTCACCCACGACATCGACGCCTGGGTGGCCACGGCCGACGCCGAGAGCGGGACCCCGTACCTGATCCCGCTGTCCTTCCTCTGGGACGGCGAGAGCCTGCTGGTGGCCACCCCGGAAGCCAGCGTCACCGGCCGCAACCTTTGGGCGACCGGCAGGGCGCGGGTGGGCATCGGGCCGACCCGCGACGTCATCCTCGTCGAAGGGGCCGTACGCGCCGTGGGCGGGGCCGAGTTGACCGACGAACTCCGTGCGGAGTTCGCCACGAAGACGGGCTTCGACCCGAGCGGGCTCAAAACCCCCTACACCTACTTCCGCATCACCCCGCAGCGCCTCCAGGCCTGGCGCGAGGCCGATGAACTGGAGGGCCGGGAGCTGATGCTGGGCGGTCGGTGGACGGTGCGGTAGCCGGGGTCAGTCCCGGCCGATGACCGGTGCCAGCGCCTCGCGCAGATCGTCGGGGCCCGTGTAGTGGAGCCCGACCATGCCGAGCGCGACCGCCGCGTCCACGTTCTCCTTGCGGTCGTCCACGAACAGGCAGCGCTCGGCCGGGACTCCCGCCCGCTCCACGGCGATCTCGTAGATCCGGCGGTCGGGCTTGACGATGCCGACGCCCGCGCTGCTGACCACGGTGTGCGCGAGGTCGGCGATGCCCAGCTCGGCCAGGTCGTCGTCGAGCCAGGGCGTCGCGTTCGTCACGAGCGCCACGTGCAGGTGCGCGCGGGCGCGCCTGAGCAGGTCCACCACGGTGGTGTCGGCGGAGAATCCGGCCTCGGCGAGCGCGGCCCCCAGGGCGTGCCCGCGCTCGTACGGCACCCGGTCCGCGAGGCCGCGCGCGATCGCCGCCACCCACTCGGCCTTGCCGGTGCGCCCGAGCATCAGCGGCTGATCGGTCTCGGGCGCGAAGGCGATCTCGGCGGTGCTGCCGTGCGGGAGACCGGCGGCGCGCTCCATCTCCTCCATCGCCGACATGTCGTAGAAGCGGATCACGCCGTCGAGGTCGCAGAGCACGGCGTCGAAGGGCAGCGGCGGCACCTCCCAGGTGAACCGCAGCTTCTCCTTGGCCTCGGCGCCGATCCGGCCGTAGAAGCGGATGGCGCCCTCGTTCCACGCAGGGGTCTGCCACTGGACCTCGGCGAGGCCCAGGGACCGGGCCTGGGCCGCCACCGCGTCGGTCAGGAGTTCGCCGAGGCCCAGGCCCCGGTGTCCGTCGCGCAGGAAGAGGCAGTCCATGTGGAGGTACTCGGCGCCGTCCCAGGTGGAGATCTCCGGCGCGCACGTGGCGTAGCCGACCACTTCGCCGCCGGGCAGCTCGGCCACCAGGCAGCGCAGGCGCGGGTCGGCCGCCTCGAAGAGGAGCGCTTCGAGGCGCTGCTCCAGGCCGGGGGCGGGCGGTGTGCCCTTCTCGTACGCGGCATGCTCGGCGACCAGTTCCACGACGCGGGGGAGGTCGGCCCGGCGGGCGTGCCGGACGCGGGGCGATCCTTCGTCCGTCATCGCGGATCCCCCTCGCGGGCGCCCAGGGGTCGTGCGGTGCGCGCGTGACGGCCGTCGGCGAGCGCGAGCGGTCGCCGCCCGTCCACGGCCGACGGAAGTGCGTCGAGCTCGGTCATGTCCATGCGCCCATGATGCAGATGTCCGGCGGGGCGTGTGGGGCGCGGGGGCTCTGCTGGTGTGCTGCGGGGCTCTGCTGGAGTGCTGCAAGGGCTCTCCTGGTGTGCTGCAGAGGCTCTACCGCTCGCCGAGCACCCGATCCACGTTGGCCCGCACCCGGTCCTGGTCGGCGCGCACCGCCTCGTACGCGTCCTTGTGGCGGGCCACATCGGCGCGCTGCTTCTCCGCGCGCACCGCCCACCAGACACCGGCCGTGTTGTGCTCCCGCTTGCACTCGACGTCGGCGGTCGCCGTGGCCAGCTCCTTCTTCGTCCGGTCGGTGTTGCCGCCCTGGTCGTTCCCGCGCCCCCACGCCTTGTCCTGGAAGGCGTCGCTCGGGGTCTTGTAGCGCTTGAGCCCCTTGCCCACCATGCACGCGGCCCAGGTGTCGACGGCCTCGCGCACCCGCTTGTCCTTGGCGACCGCCTTGTCCAGGCTCTGGCCGCGGTGGGGCACGTACGTCGACATGCGGGTCTTGTCCTGTACGCCTTCGGTGAGGCGCTCGCTGCCGCTGCTCACACAGCCGCCGCGCCGGGCGGGCTTGGCGGGTGCGGTGGGCTTGGCGGGTGCGGTGGGCTTGGTGGGTTTGGTGGGCGCGGTGGGCTCGGTGGGCTCAACAGGCTCGGAGTCCCAGCCGTTCAGCGCCTCGTACTCGGCCCGCGTCATGACCCGGCCCTCGGGCCGCGCGGCGTCGGCCGGGGAGCGGTCCGGATCCCAGCCGTAGCCGAAGCGGCGGGCGCTGTCGAGGTCGAGCGGCCCGTACGGAGCCGAGGTGATCGCCACCGCTATCAGGGGCGTCGCCTCCAGGCTCTTCGGGGCCTTCGGGTGGAGCGGAAAGTCCTCGAAGCCGAGCCCCCGCATGCAGGTCCGCGTCATGCGCGCCTGCGCCTGCGTGTGACGGCGGCTGTCGCGCGCGGTGAATTCATAGCGGTCCAGCGGGAGTTCAGGGAGGTCCTTCGCTTCCTTCACGGACGGCACCCCTCGATCACCGCCCGAGCCCGCCCCTCCCCCGCCCGCGGGCGAATCGGCCCCGCATCCCGCGAGCCCCACGGCCACCAGACCCACAACCGCACATCGGACCATTCCCCGCAGCCCCATCAGTCCGTCCCCTCCCCAGGCGACTCACGAACCGGAACCGTCGGACCATACCTCCCCGCCCGCAGTCGGTCCCACCGTCGGTCCCGCCCTCAGTCCCGCAGCCGGGCGAGCCATGGGTGCGGGCCGTGCGCGGTCTCAACCGCCCTTATCAGCCACGCCCGTTGGGCCACGGAGAGCACAGGCAGGAGCGCGTCGAAGTCCAGCTCGTCCTTCGGCCGGGGCGACTTCGCCTTGTAGAAGAGCTGGATCTCCGGCGCCAGGCGGGGGATGCCGTCCTGCCCGGCCAGGCCGATCTCCTCGACGGGCCGCCGCACCCGCCGGTCACGGCACGACACCCAGACAGGGCCCTCGGACTCCTCCAGCATGAACTGCACGCGCCAGGGCTCCCCCTCGCCGGGCCTGCACCAGATGTCGTGCACGCCGGACGCGAGCACCTCACCCGGCAGCCACCGCCGCAGCGTCCCCGGCGGATCGGCGGCCCACCACTCCCACGACGGCAACACCTCCTGCACGGCGAGCTGATCACGGCGCAGCAGGGATACGTCGATGTCCGCGTGCTCCCGGAACGCGTGACCGACGGCCAGCTCCACCGCGTATCCGCCGGCGATCCACCACGGGACGCGCAACTGGCCGCACCAAGCGGCGACTTCGGCGAGCGGTGCCGGTTCCCACGGGCCCCACGGGGTGTGCGTACGCATCGCTGTCATGCGCTCAGTTCCGTGTCCACCAGCACACCGCGCACCCCGCACCGCGCGCCGTCGGCGTTCGCGCCTCAGTCGTCGACCCGCTCAGGTGGCCCCCCGTGCTCTTCGCGCCCCTCGCGTCCGTCCACGCACGCGTCGCACCGCGGGTTGTGGCACGGGCCGGGGACCCACACCGGGACGAACACCCCGAGCACCTTGCGCCGCTTGATGGCCGTACCGACAGGCCGTCCGCAGCTCGCGCACATCGGCTCGCGCTGCGGGCGGGGGCCGGACCGGCTCCCATCGCTGCCCATGCATCCAGAATAAGACGGTCGGCGCTAGCCGGAAAGCCCCGTCGGCGCCCACCGCCGTACGTACGCACGCCGGCTCCCCGATGGAGCCGGCCCCCGCGTCACGCGTGGCGGATTCCCTCCGTGTCGAGCTCCCCCGCCACCACCTGGCGCGCGCACTCCGCCAGCCGCAGCCGGTTCGCCCGCGCATGCCGCCGCAGCGCCTCGAAGGCCTCGTCGACCGTGCACTTCCAGCGCTCGGCGAGCACACCCTTCGCCTGCTCGATGGCGATCCGGCTGGTGAGCGCCTCCTGCAGCTGGCCGCGCTCCGTCTCGCTCTGCTCCAGGGAACGCCGCTGCAGTATCGCGATCGTGGCGACGTCCGAGAACGCCTGCGCGAGCGCGATCTCGTCGGGGCCGAGCACCTTCGGCTTCGCCTGGAAGAGGTTGAGCGTGCCGAGGGTCTGGTCGCCCCGGTGCAGGGGCAGCACCTGCGTCATCTCGTAGCCCGCCGCCAGGGCGCGCGTCGCGAACTGGGGCCAGGCGAGCGTCGCTTCAAGGCCGCCGAGGGCGATGTTCGTATGCGCCGCGCCGGAGCGGTAGCAGTCCAGGCCCGGCCCCTGTTCCTGCTGCAGGGAGAACAGATCGAGCACCCATGCGTGCTCGCCGGACGCGGCGACGAGCCGCAGCTCGTCCTGGGGGTCGGCGAGCAGGATGCCCGCCGCCGATACGCCGAGCAGTTCCACGCAGCGCACGGCCAGGCTCTGCAGGAATTCGGTGACGTCGAAGTCTTCGGTCAAGGAGTCGGCCATCTCCACGAATGCCTCCGCCAGAAGTCGTTCGCGGGAGGTGTCGCCGGACACTTCACGGGCCAGTTCGCGGGACATGTGGCTCGCCCCCCCTTCGTTGTGTCCTGGGGCAACACAGCGGTACTGCAACGACTTTAGGCGAATCGGCCGCTGTCGCGACCATTCGCGGCGAAAGGACGGGGATCCCGCCACATCGGCCACAGCTGCGGGCCGCCCGGCAGGTCTATGGCGCTTCCGGTGAAATGGAATCCGAGCCGGGTGTACAGCGCCCGACTGCGGCTGCTGCTCGCCTCCAGATAGGCGTGCAGCCCCTCCTGGTCGCACCGGTCGAGCACGGCGCCGATGAGCGCGGAGCCCAGGCCCTCGCCCTGCCGTTCGGGGCTCACGCCGATCATGTGGAGGTACTGGTGGGGCCGGTCGGTGGGGTGCGCCTCACCGGTCAGCCTGCCGATCTCCCCGATGCGCGCGTTGTCCGGGTCGACGGCGGCCTGGAGCTGCGCCGGCCCTTCCTCCTCGCCCTCCTGCTCGCCCGCGGGGACGGACCACCACAGTGCGACCGCCGTGCCGTCCTGCGTGATGTCGACGAAGCCCTGGCTCAGCGAGAGGTCGAGGAAGGCCTCCATCAGGCCGCCGTGACTGCGGCGGCGGTGCTCCTCGTCGGGGAAGACCCAGCTGCTCACCGGATCGTCCCGGAACGCCTCGTCGAGCAACCGGACCACGTCCGCCCTGTCGCTCTCCCCGGCCCTCCGGATCACTACGCCCACAGCCCCGCCCCTTTTGCCCCTCGGTCACGCTCAACTACGTGTACCGCTCCACCGGTTGCCTCGTACGCAGCCTAGGTGATCTGGCCCCGGCGCACGGACGAGCCCCGCACCCTGACCGGATCTCGGCGGAGTGCGGGGCTCGTCGGTCATGCTCAGCCGTCCTGTTCAGGCCGTCCTGTCGTTCGGCTCCTTCTGCGTACGTTCGTTTGTCCGCCGATCGGTACATGCCTCTCCGTACGTCGCGTACGCATCTCCCCGTACGGCCGACCCGTACGTCTGCGCACGTCTGCGTACGTTCAGTGCGTACGCCGGGTCACGAACTCCGCGAGCACCAGCAGGCCGCCCGCCTCCTCCGGGAGCGGCACCGCGCGGGAGAGCTGGTTGAGCGCGCGGGACATCCGGTCGGCGGCGTGCAGCAGCGCCCAGTCCCTGCCGCCCGCCGCCTCGACGGCGTGCGCCATGCGTGCCAGGTCGGCGTCCTGCTCGGGGCCGGCCGACAGCCGTCCGTACAACTCGGCGAGCTCGGCGGCGGCCGGGGTGCCGGAGGCCAGCGCCGCGACCACCGGCAGGGACTTCTTGCGGGCCGCGAGGTCGGCACGGGCCGGTTTGCCGGTGCGCCCCGGATCGCCCCAGATGCCGATCACGTCGTCGATGAGCTGGAAGGCGAGCCCCGCCTCACGGCCGAACCCGTCGAGCGCCTCCACCTCACCCCGGCCCGCCCCCGCGTACAGCGCCCCCAGCGCACAGGCGCAGCCGAGCAGCGCCCCCGTCTTGGCCTCGGCCATGGCGAGGCACTCGTCGAGCGTGACCTCGTCCGGGCCGCGCCGTTCGAGCGCGCAGTCCGCGTGCTGGCCCGCGCAGAGCTCCACCACGCAGGAGGCGAGCCGGGCGGCCGCCGCCGGGGCCCCGGGGTGCGGGTCCTCGGCGAGCAGCCGCTGCGCCAGCGCCTGGAGCGCGTCACCGGCCAGGACCGCGTCGGGTTCACCGAACACGGTCCATGCGGTGGGCCGGTGCCTGCGGGTGGTGTCGCGGTCGATGACGTCGTCGTGCAGGAGGGTGAAGTTGTGGGTCAGCTCCACCGCCGCGGCGGCCCTGACGGCCATGGCCTGGTCCCCGCCGAGCGCCCGCACCGCGGCGAGCACGAGCGCGGGCCTGATCGCCTTGCCCGCGTGCCCGGACGCCGGTGAGCCGTCCGCGTGCTGCCAGCCGAAGTGGTAGAGCGCGACGCGGCGCATCGCTCCGGGCAGCGAGTCGATCGCCCGGCGCAGCTCCGGGTCGACGCACAGCCGCGCCGACGTCAGCAACTCCGCCGCCTCGAACGCCTCGTACGCCTCGTGCCCCTCGTACTCTTCGCTCGGCCCCTGTTCGCCGGGGCGCTGTGCCATCTCCGTCATGTCCGTCGTCGTGTCCGTCATGGACTCACCCCGGGGAGGATGCGGACGGTGGCGTTTCCTGGGCCTGTGGGCGTGTACGGAAGGGGTGTACCCGGCGGCGCGTCCACAGACACGGCCTCACCGCCAGCGGCCGATCTCGACGTTCTCCAGGACCCCCAGCGCGTCCGGGACGAGGACCGCCGCCGAGTAGTACGTCGACACCAGGTACGAGATGATCGCCTGCTCGCTGATGCCCATGAAGCGCACCGACAGGCTCGGCTCGATCTCGTCCGGGATGCCGGTCTGGTGCAGGCCCACCACGCCCTGCTCCTCCTCGCCCGTACGCATACAGATGATCGAGGTGGTGCGGGCCTCGGTGACCGGGATCTTGTTGCACGGGAAGATCGGCACCCCGCGCCAGGTGGGGATGCGGTTGCCTCCCATGTCGATGGTCTCCGGCACGAGCCCGCGCTTGTTGAGCTCGCGGCCGAACGCGGCGATCGCGCGCGGGTGGGCCAGGAAGAGCTTGGAACCCCGCCTTCGGCTGAGCAGTTCGTCCATGTCGTCCGGGCTCGGCACGCCGTCGTGCGGCTGGAGCCGCTGTTCGTACTCGCAGTTGTTGAGCAGCCCGAACTCGCGGTTGTTGATCAGCTCGTGCTCCTGGCGCTCCTTGAGCGCCTCGACCGTCAGCCGCAGCTGCTGCTCGGTCTGGTTCATCGGCTGGTTGTAGAGATCGGCCACGCGCGTGTGGATGCGCAGAACGGTCTGCGCGACGCTCAGTTCGTACTCGCGCGGCGCCGATTCGTAGTCGACGAACGTGCCCGGCAGCACGGCTTCGCCGATGTGGCCCGAGGAGAGGTCGATGGGCGCCTCGCCGAACTTGTTCGTCCGCTGGGCCGGGATGGACCGCAGCCTCTGGAGATGATCGCGCAGCGAGCCCGCGCGCTCCGCGACCTGCTCCAGGTCCTGGCGTGGCAGCGTGAGCACGGTGCACGCGGTGACCGCGCGCGTCGTGTACTCCCAGATGGCCTCCGGGTCGAGCAGGGCCTGTTCGCCGAAGTAGGCGCCGTCGGCGAGCGCGCCGAGGACCGTGTCGTCGCCGTACGGACCGGTGCCGATCTTCTCGACCCTGCCGTGCGCGAGCAGGAACACCTCGTCGGCCTGGCTGCCGAAGGAGGTGATCACCGCGCCCGCGGCGAACTCCCGCTGCTGGCAGCGCTGGGCCAGCTCCCCCAGGACCTCGAGGTCCTCGTAGTCCCGCAGGACCGGCAGCTCGCCGAGCTCCGCGGGGATGACCTGCACCCGGTCCCCGGTCTTCACGAACGTCACCCGGCCGTCGCCGACCGAATAGCTCAGCCTCCGGTTCACCCGATACGTGCCGCCCTGCACCTGCACCCACGGCAGCGTCCGCAGGAGCCAGCGTGAGCTGATCTCCTGCATCTGCGGCGCGGACTTGGTGGTGGTGGCCAGATTCCGTGCGGCCGACGTACCCAAACTCTGCTGCGGTTTGGACTCTTCCGCACGGATCTCTTCGCCTACCGACATTGGCAATGCCCTCCCGATCAAGCGCTGATCTGCGCCGACAACACTTCCAGCACGGTGAGTGTCGGCGCCATTACACAAACGAGCGGGAATGGATCAGGCGAGACGGGGAACTCACCCGCGTACCAGGAACCAGAGCCCTTGCGGTGGGGAACTCCAAGATCCGTGCACCCGTTGAACAGGACACGACGCCGGTACGCTCTCTGTACCGATATGCACCAATCCGCACCAATCCGTAGGAGACGGCAATGGCAGGCTTCCTGGATCGCGCCAAGGAACAGGCGCAGCGCGGACTCAATCAGGGCAAGCAGAAGATCGACGAGGTCCAGGCGCAGCGCACGGGCGGCGACCTCCTGAAGAAGCTGGGCAAGGCCTACTACGCGCAGCAGCACGGCACCGGTACCCCCCAGGCGACCCAGCAGGCCCTCCAGGAGCTGGAGGCCCATATCGCGACGAACGGCGACGCGTTCCTGCACGGCAGCGACCAGCGCGGCTGACCGAATCGGCTCGCACGGTGCCCGAACAGTCTTGGAATACCTCCGAACGGCTGGTCCGGGCACCGTGGGTTCGGGTAGAAGCGGGGCATACAAGACGGCTCGCGACCGGCGGCCGTCGTGCTCCGCAAAGGAGTCGGCCATGGCCCCACCCATGTCCGCGAGCAGCTTCCTCGACGCTCTCAAGGACGAAGGTGTGACAGTCGTCGAAGTCGGCGACTGGCGTCACCACAACCGCAACCACAAGGGGCCGTGGGGCCCCGTGCACGGCGTGATGATCCACCACACGGTCACATCGGGCAGCGCGCGGACGGTGGAGATCTGCCGCGACGGGCACCCCTCACTGCCCGGACCGCTCTGCCACGGCGTCATCACCAAGGACGGCCGTGTCCACCTCGTCGGGTACGGCCGCGCCAACCACGCGGGCCTCGGCGACGACGACGTCCTGCGCGCGGTCATCGCCGAGAAGGCGCTCCCGCCGGACAACGAGGCGAACACCGACGGCAACCGCCACTTCTACGGCTTCGAGTGCGAGAACCTCGGCGACGGCGAGGATCCGTGGACCGACGAGCAGCTGGAGGCGATCGAGAAGGTCTCGGCAGCCATCTGCCGCCACCACGGCTGGACCCAGCGCTCGGTGATCGGCCACCTCGAATGGCAGCCGGGCAAGGTGGACCCCCGGGGCTTCACCATGAAGACGATGCGGGAGCGCATCGAGGAACGCCTCAAGTAGTCCGAGGGGCGCCCTTGGCGGTTTCGACGGCCCAGGGCAAGCCGACCGCGACCGTGCCCGCGGGCACGGTGCCGGGCAGAATGGCGGGGTGAGCACCACCCCGCCGACCAGCCCGCACCCCCGGCTCCCGTCCCCGCTCCAAGAGCTCCAGGACGACCGGTTCACGCGGCACGGCGTCACCCTCGTACTCAAGAGGGACGATCTGATCCACCCGGATCTTCCGGGCAACAAGTACCGCAAGCTCTTCCTGAACCTGGACGCCGCCGTCACAGCGGGTCACGAAGCCCTGCTGACCTTCGGCGGCGCCTACTCCAACCACCTCAGGGCGACCGCCGCGGCGGGCCGCCTCCTCGGCATGCCCACCATCGGGGTGGTCCGCGGCGACGAACTCGCCGAGCGCCCCCTGAACCCGTCGCTGGCGCAATGCGCGGCCGACGGAATGCGGCTGCACTTCATCGCCCGGTCGACGTACCGCAGGAAGACCGAACCGGAGGTCCTGGCCGCCCTCCTGCACGCCACGGGCGCCGAGAACCCCTACGTCATCCCGGAAGGGGGCAGCAACTCCCTTGCCGTGCGGGGCTGCACGGCCCTGGGCGAGGAACTGCGCGGCCACACCCACACGGCGGCCGTGGCCTGCGGCACCGGCGGCACCCTGGCCGGAATGGCCGCGGGCCTCGCCCCGGACCAGCGCGCCCTGGGCATACCCGTGCTCAAGGGCGGCTTCCTGGGCCCCGAGATACGGGCGCTGCAACAGCGGGCCCTCGGCGCCCCCACCGCCAACTGGCGGCTGGACGAACGCTTCCACTTCGGGGGCTACGCCCGCACGCCCCCCGAACTCACCGCGTTCGCAGCCGACTTCGAGGACCGGCACGGCCTCCCCGTGGAGCGCGTCTACGTGGCCAAGCTGCTCTACGCGCTCACGGCCCTCTGCGAAGAGGGCGCGTTTCCCCCCGGCTCCAGGGTCACCGCCGTGATCACGGCCACGGAACCCGAGGCGCCCGGAACTCAGTCCTCGACCTCCCGGTAGGCCGCCGCCTCCTCCAGGTCCAGCTTGCGCAGCAGCGTCCGCATCATCTCGTCGTCGATGCGCCGCTCGTCCCGCATCTTCACGAACACCTCCCGCTCCGCGGCGATCGCCTCCCGGGCGAGCCTGCGGTAGGTGTCGTCCGCGGACTCCCCCGTCACCGGGTTGGGCTGACCGAGCCGTTCCCACACGGAGTTGCGCCGCCGCTCCAGAACGGTCCGCAGACGGTCCTGGAGGGGCTGTGGAAGGCAGTTGCGCTCGTCCCGCATGAGTTCGTCCACCCGCTCCTCCGCGGCCTGCGAGGCGGCGTTCTGCGCCTGCGCCTCCGCGAGCGTCTCCGCCTGCGCGTCCCGCCCCGGCAGCTTCAGGACCCGGATCAGCCACGGCAGCGAGAGCCCCTGCACGACCAGCGTGCCGATCACCGTGGTGAACGTCAGGAACAGCACGAGGTTGCGCGCGGGGAACGGCTCCCCGTCGTCCATGACGAGCGGGATCGAGAAGGCGATCGCCAGCGACACCACCCCGCGCATCCCGGCCCAGCTGACGATCAGCGGCCGGCGCCAGTCCATGTCGCTCTCCCGCTCCTTGATGCGCGTCGACAGCATCCGCGGCAGATAGGTCGCCGGATACGACCACACGAAGCGCGCGAGCACGACGAAGAAGAAGACCCCCAGCGCGTACCAGGCCACCTGTACGCCGCTGTACTCGCCGAGCCCCTCGATCACCAGCGGCAGTTGCAGGCCGATGAGCGCGAAGACCGCCGACTCCAGGATGAACGCGACGACCTTCCACACGGCGGCCTCCTGGAGCCGCGTCTCGAAATCGACCTCCCAGGAGCGGTGTCCCAGGAACAGGGCGACGACGACCACGGCGAGCACTCCGGAGGCACCCACCTGCTCGGCGGCGGCGTACGCGACGAAGGGGATCAGCAAGGAGAGGGTGTTCTGGAGCATCGCCTCCCTCATGTGCCGGCGCAGCCAGTGGATCGGCACCATGAGGACCAGCCCCACGCCGACCCCGCCGACCGCGGCCATCAGGAACTCCCTGATCCCGCCCGACCAGCTGGCGCCCTCGCCCACCGCCGCCGCCAGGGCGACCTTGTAGGCGGTGATCGCGGTCGCGTCGTTCACCAGCGACTCGCCCTGGAGGATGGTGGTGATGCGCGAGGGCAGCCCCACCTTCCGCGCGATGGCCGTGGCCGCCACCGCGTCCGGCGGCGCGATCACCGCGCCGAGGACAAGGGCGGCGGTCAGCGGCAGATCGGGGATCAGCAGATACGCGAGGTAGCCGACGGCGAGGGTCGCGAACAGCGTGTATCCCACCGAGAGCAGCGCCACGGGCCTGATGTTGGCGCGCAGATCGAGGTAGGAGCTCTCCAGGGCCGCCGTGTGCAGCAGCGGCGGCAGGATCAGCGGCAGCACGATGTGCGGGTCCAGGTGGTAGTCCGGGACCCCGGGCACGTAGGCGGCGACGAGCCCCACCGCGACGAGCAGCAGCGGCGCCGGCACCGGCGTCCAGCGCGCGGCTCCGGCCACCGCGGCACTCGCCGCGATCAACGCCACCAGTGGCAATACGTCCATCGGTCAGGACCTCCGCGACACGCGTTCCCGTCGTAACCTGGCAATCATGAACGAGTGCCCGCATGTCGCAGCGCTGCCGCACCCCGAACCCGTACCGCTGAGCGAGACCTGTCCCGAGTGCCTCGCGGTCGGCAGTCACCCGGTGCAACTGCGCCTCTGTCTGGACTGCGGGCATGTGGGCTGCTGCGACTCCTCGCCCTTCCGGCACGCGACGGCCCACTTCAAGGACACCGGACACGCGGTGATGAGGACCTTCGAACCGGGCGAGAGCTGGCGTTGGTGCTTCGTGGACGGTTCGATCGTCTGAGGCCTGGGTACGTCAACCCGACGCCCGTACTCTCCAATTGGGACCGTGCGACCCCTAGCCACTCTCCGTACCCTTAGGCTTACTATGAGTGACAGCAACGGAGCGGGGTCCCCGGGACACGGAACTGGGGAGCGCGGTAGCGTCACCGCAGAACTACGTGGTGCGTTACCCGTGTGACGCAGTCCGGACCGCCGGTGGACGGCGGACCTGGAGCCCCGAAAGTGCTTGTACCACCTTGGAGGTGAGGGTGTCCCAGATCGCAGGCGAGCCCGGAAATCAGGACTTCGTCGAGGTCCGCCTTCCGGCTGCGGGTGCCTACCTGTCGGTGCTGCGTACGGCCACGGCCGGTCTCGCAGCGCGTTTGGACTTCACTCTCGACGAGATCGAGGACCTCCGCATCGCGGTCGACGAGGCCTGCGCGATCCTGCTTCAGCAGGCCGTGCCCGGTTCGGTGCTCAGCTGCGTCTTCCGCCTCGTCGACGACTCCCTGGAGGTGACCGTCTCGGCGCCGACCACCGACGGCCGGGCCCCGGAGCGGGACACCTTCGCCTGGACTGTGCTGTCCGCACTCGCGGGTCAGGTCGACTCCACCGTCGCCGAGGACAACACCGTCTCGATCAGCCTCTACAAGAAGCGCGGCGCGGGACCCGGGCCGGCGTGAGGGACGGGGAGGGGCCGGTGCGGGACGAAGAGCGCGGCACACGGGGACTGTCCGGTGGCCGGGGAGGAACACCGACGAAGGGGCGCGAGGCTCCGTCGGAGCCGGCGTTCACGGGCATCCCCGAGCAGCAGGCCAGGCCACACCCGGAGGACCCGGAGCAGCCGGGTCCGTCGACTGTGGCTGACGCGTCGGAGCAGGCAGAGCCGACCGCCCAGGAGGAGCGCGCAAAGCCCTCCGCCCGGGGCGGCGCGCAACGGGCGGGATACATGAGCGAACACGGTGAGCAGCAGCACACCCGGCATAATCCGCAGGACCGCAGCGGTGCACGCGCGATGTTCATCGAGCTGCGCGAGCTGGAGAGCGGCAGCCCCCAGTACGCGGAGCTGCGCAACAAGCTGGTCCGCATGCACCTGCCGCTCGTCGAGCACTTGGCCCGCCGCTTCCGCAACCGCGGCGAGCCCCTTGACGACCTGACGCAGGTCGCCACCATCGGCCTGATCAAGTCCGTGGACCGCTTCGACCCGGAGCGCGGCGTGGAGTTCTCCACGTACGCGACACCCACGGTCGTCGGCGAGATCAAGCGGCACTTCCGCGACAAGGGCTGGGCGGTCCGGGTGCCGCGGCGCCTCCAGGAGCTGCGGCTCGCGCTGACCACGGCGACCGCCGAGCTGTCCCAGCTGCACGGCCGCTCGCCCACGGTGCACGAGCTGGCCGAGAAGCTGGGCATCTCCGAGGAGGAGGTGCTCGAGGGCCTGGAGTCGGCCAACGCGTACTCCACGCTGTCCCTGGACGTCCCGGACACGGACGACGAGTCCCCGGCGGTCGCGGACACCCTGGGCTCGGAGGACGAGGCCCTGGAGGGCGTCGAGTACAGGGAGTCCCTCAAACCGCTCCTGGAAGACCTTCCACCACGCGAGAAGCGCATCCTGCTGCTGCGGTTCTTCGGCAACATGACGCAGTCGCAGATCGCCCAGGAGGTCGGCATCTCCCAGATGCACGTCTCCCGGCTCCTCGCCCGCACACTCGCGCAGCTGCGCGAGAAGCTCCTCGTCGAGGAGTGACGAAGGAGCAGGCCGCCCCTCCTGGTCTGCTCCTTCGGGACGTCTCGTACGGGACGGCTACTTGGCGTCGTCCTGTACGTTCCCCGGGCCCTTGATCCCGAGGGCCTCGGTCGTGGCCGGGTTGACCAGCAGCACGAGCGCGGCCACCGCGACGGCGGCGAGCGCGATGCCCGCCGGGATGGCCATGCTGTCGGCCTGCAGCAGCTGCCAGGCCACCGGAAGCGCCATGATCTGCGTGATGATGGCGGGCCCCCGGCTCCAGCTGCGGCGGCGCAGGAGACCGCGGGCGGCGAGCAGGGGCAGGAGCGCGAGGACGAACAGCGTGATGCCGCCGGTGGTGGCCTGTTCCGGGTTGTCGGGGTCACCCGCGAGGCCCATCACGAGCATGTAGACACCCCCGGCGATGAGTGCGACGCCCTCCAGTGCGGCGAGGGCCGCCGCGGCCGTCAGACGTCCGGGACGCGGGCCTGATTCCGGGGCTTCGGGGGTGGGTTTCCGCTCAGTGCTCACCCTTGCAGGGTAGCTGTGCGTGTCCGCGGTGCGGGCCCCGGTCCGGACCCTCGGTCTAGGCCAGGTAAAGACCGCTAGGTACTCTGCTTCGCATGCGTGCACTCCTTGTGGTCAACCCAGCGGCAACCACCACCAGCGCGCGCACGCGTGACGTACTGATCCACGCGCTGGCGAGCGAGATGAAACTCGAGGCGGTCACCACGGAGTACCGCGGTCACGCCCGGGACCTCGGCAGACAGGCCGCGGAGAGCAAGGACATCGAGCTGGTCGTCGCCCTCGGCGGGGACGGCACGGTCAACGAGGTCGTCAACGGGCTGCTGCACAACGGCCCCGCCCCGGACCGTCTGCCCCGCCTCGCCGTCGTCCCCGGTGGCTCCACCAATGTCTTCGCGCGCGCTCTTGGTCTGCCCAACGACGCCGTGGAGGCGACCGGCGCCCTGCTCGACGCGTTGCGTGAGGGAAGCGAACGGACAGTGAGCCTGGGCCGGCTTTCGGGCACCCCCGGCACGGAGGACGAAGCCGTCCCCGCGCACTGGTTCACGTTCGCCGCCGGATTCGGATTCGACGCCGGAGTGGTGGGCCGGGTCGAACAACAGAGGGAGCGCGGGAAGCGGTCCACCCATGCGCTGTATTTGCGCCAGGTGTTCCGTCAGTTCCTCGACGAGCCGCACCGCAGGCACGGAATGATCACGCTGGAACGGGCCGGCGAGGACCCGGTGACCGACCTCGTGCTCTCCATAGTCTGCAACACCTCTCCCTACACCTACCTGGGCAATCGCCCGATGTACGCGTCCCCGCAGGCCTCCTTCGACACGGGCCTCGACGTGCTCGGTCTGAGCAAGCTCTCCACCACCGCGGTGGCCCGGTACGGGACGCAGCTTCTTACGTCGACACCGGATCGCGGACCCCACGGCAAGCACGCGGTTACGCTCCATGACCTCACCGACTTCACCTTGCATTCGAAGGTGCCGCTCCCCCTTCAGATGGACGGTGACCACCTGGGGCTGCGCACGAGCGTGACGTTCACAGGCGTACGCCGTGCACTGCGTGTGATTGTGTGAGTAGAAGGGCCGAAAGTCCTTTCACTCGAACGTTTAGGCCAGGGTCCACCCCATAGAAGTACGGCTGTGACCCAGTCGACACTGAGGAATCAAAAAAAACTTTCCGGAAGGGGTTGTATCCGCCGCCGAGGTTTGCGAATCTCTACATGGCGATCGGGACGGCCCGCAACATCGGCCCCACAGAAAGCCAGAACCCCCTCCTCAACGCATAGGACATCGTCGCGTATGTGACGAACGTCCCTTCCGTCGTCGAGGGATTCGTGAAAGCGTTCACATTCACAAGCAACTTGCATGTAATACCAAGGAGAGGTAGCAGCCATGGACTGGCGTCACAACGCCGTTTGCCGCGAGGAAGACCCCGAGCTCTTCTTCCCCATCGGCAACACCGGTCCTGCGCTGCTGCAGATCGAGGAAGCCAAGGCCGTCTGCCGTCGCTGCCCCGTCATGGAGCAGTGCCTGCAGTGGGCGCTCGAGTCCGGCCAGGACTCCGGCGTCTGGGGTGGCCTCAGCGAGGACGAGCGCCGCGCAATGAAGCGCCGCGCCGCTCGCAACCGTGCACGCCAGGCAAGCGCCTGACGCTCACGCCCCCTACGAGCCTTAGCCCGGCGGCGCGTACAGCGAGTACGCATCTCCCGCCCCCGAGCCGCAGCCGCGCAGTACCCCCGATGCGCAACGCAACGTGAGTAATGAGCCCCGGACCACTTTGGTCCGGGGCTTACTGCTTTGTCGTGTGCCGTAGAGGGCGCGGCGCTACTTGTCGCCACGTACCGGGATGTCGAGGACGACCTGCGTGCCGCGCTCCGGGGCCCGCACCATGTCGAAGGTGCCGCCCATCTCGCCCTCGACCAAGGTGCGGACGATCTGCAGGCCGAGGTTGCCGGAGCGGTGCGGGTCGAAGCCGTCGGGCAGGCCGACGCCGTCGTCCTGGACGGTGATCAGGAGACGGGAGTCCTTGGTGGTGCCGCCGCGGACGGCGGAAACCTCGACCGTTCCGGTGTCGCCTTCCTGGAAGCCGTGCTCCAGGGCGTTCTGCAGAACTTCCGTGAGGACCATCGACAGCGGGGTCGCGACCTCGGCGTCCAGGATGCCGAAGCGTCCGGTGCGCCGGCCCGTGACCTTGCCGGGCGAGATCTCCGCCACCATCGCGAGGACGCGGTCGGCGATCTCGTCGAACTCCACGCGCTCGTCCAGGTTCTGGGACAGCGTCTCGTGCACGATGGCGATGGAGCCGACGCGGCGTACGGCCTCTTCGAGTGCTTCGCGGCCGGTGGCGGAGTCGATGCGGCGGGCCTGGAGGCGCAGAAGTGCGGCGACCGTCTGGAGGTTGTTCTTCACCCGGTGGTGGATCTCCCGGATGGTCGCGTCCTTGGTGATCAACTCCCGCTCGCGACGGCGCAGTTCGGTGACGTCGCGCAGCAGTACGAGTGAGCCGATGCGCGGACCCTTGGGCTTGAGCGGGATCGCGCGGAGCTGGATCACGCCGTCGCCGCCCTCGATCTCGAACTCGCGGGGCGCCCAGCCGCTGGCGACCTTGGCGAGCGCCTCGTCCACCGGGCCGCGGGACGGGGCGAGTTCGGCGGTCGCCGTGCCGAGGTGGTGACCGACCAGGTCGGCGGCGAGGCCCAGGCGGTGGTACGCGGAGAGCGCGTTCGGCGAGGCGTACTGGACGATGCCGTCGGCGTCGAGTCGGAGCAGCCCGTCGCCCACGCGCGGGGAGGCGTCCATGTCGACCTGCTGGCCGGGGAAGGGGAAGGACCCGGCGGCGATCATCTGGGCCAGGTCGGACGCCGACTGGAGGTAGGTCAGCTCCAGGCGCGAGGGAGTACGCACAGTGAGCAGGTTCGTGTTGCGGGCGATGACGCCAAGGACGCGCCCTTCCCTGCGTACGGGGATGGACTCGACCCGCACCGGCACCTCTTCGCGCCACTCGGGGTCGCCCTCGCGCACGATGCGGCCCTCGTCCAGGGCGGCGTCGAGCAGCGGGCGGCGGCCGCGCGGGACGAGGTGGCCGACCATGTCGTCCTGGTAGGAGGTGGGGCCGGTGTTGGGCCGCATCTGCGCCACGGAGACATAGCGGGTGCCGTCGCGGGTGGGGACCCACAGCACGAGGTCGGCGAAGGAGAGGTCGGAGAGCAGTTGCCACTCCGAGACCAGCAGGTGCAGCCACTCGAGATCGGAGTCATCGAGAGCGGTGTGCTGGCGTACGAGATCGTTCATGGAGGGCACGTGTGCGAGCGTACCTGGCAGGTCCGGCGGGTCCGCTCCGGGTGATTCCCGACGAGCCGCGGCGCCAGGGCGGGACCCTCAACCCACCCACGGCACCGCAGCCCTTCAGGAACACCGACCACCGGAATGTGCGGTACCGGGGCCGATCGGAGGATCCGACACGGTCAGGGCAGAGAGTGCCGGTTCCTCGGTCCGCTCTCCTGTGCGGGAAGAGCGGATGCTTTACCAACGCATTGTGGACTAGACCATTCGTCTGTGTCTACGCGTCTGCAGATGTTTGTTGTTGTCTCTTTCTCTTGCTTGACGCCCGCCGGGCGCGCTTCCGTCACCCTGCGGACTCATGCGTCCGGCCAGACCCGCATGGCCATCTCGGCGACCGCTTCCAGCTCCTGCCGGCTCGCTCCGTCGCGGGACTGCTGGGACATGCCTTGCAGCACGGCTCCGGTATAGCGGGCCAGGGCGGGGGCGTCCACCTCCGCCGGGAGCTCGCCCGTGGCGGCGGCGGCCCTGATGCGGCTCTCGATGGAGCTGATGTTGGCGTTGCGCCGCTCGCGCAGGCCGGCTTCGACCTCCGGCGTCGCGCAGTTCGCCGCGGCGCAGATGACGAGGCAGCCGTGCGGGTGTCCGGCTTCCGTGTACTTGTCCGCGGCCTCGTACAGCATGCGCGCGACTCCGTCACGGACGGTCGCCTCCTCCGCGAAGGCGCGCTCGCCGAAGGAGCCGTGCGTCTGTCCGTACAACACGACGACTTCCTCGAACAGTGACTGCTTGTCACCGAAGGCCGCGTACATGCTGGGGGCGCCGATGCCCATGGCCCGGGTGAGGTCCGTGACCGACGTCGCCTCGTACCCCTGCTCCCAGAAGGTGCTCAGGGCCTGCTCCAGTGCGGTCTCCCGGTCGAAGGAGCGGGGACGCCCGCGCTGTTTCGTCGCCATGGAGTGAATTGTATAGCGGCCGCTAGAAAAACGGCTCGGCCTGCGCTACGGTTCTTTCTGTAACGACCACTAGAGAAATAGGGGGCGGTTCCCATGGGCACGCTTGCAGGCAAGACGGCACTGGTCACGGGTGGCAGCCGGGGCATCGGGCGGGGCATCGCCGAGCGGCTCGGGCGGGACGGGGCGCGGGTCGCCGTGCACTTCGGCAGCAATGAGACCGCGGCGAAGGAGACGGTCGCGGCGATCGAGGCCGCGGGGGGATCCGCCTTCGCGTTCGGCACGGAGTTGGGGGTTCCCGGCGACGCCGAGGCGCTCTGGGCCGCGTTCGACCGGCATGCCGAGGGCCTGGACATCCTGGTGAACAACGCGGGGATCGGCACGTCACGCCCGTTCGCCGATACGGACGAGGCGGAGTACGACCGCCTGTTCGCGGTCAACGCGAAGGCTCCGTACTTCATCACCCAGCTCGGCGAGCGGCGGCTGCGGGACGGCGGTCGGGTCATCAACATATCGACGGGCCTCTCGCACGCGGCGGTCATGCCGGAGCTCGTGACGTACGCCATGACCAAGGGCGCCCTGGACGTGTTCACGCGGAACCTCTCCAAGGTCCTTGGCCCTCGGGGCATCACGGTCAACGCGGTGGCGCCGGGCATCGTGGACACGGACGTCAACGCCGCGTGGCTGCGCGGCGACGAGAACAAGGAGGCCTGGGCGGGCGCGGCGGCGATGTCGGCGCTCGGCCGCGTCGGCACCACGGACGACATCGCAGCGGCCGTGGCGTTCCTCGCGTCGGACGACGGGCGCTGGGTCACCGGCCAGTGGATAGACGCGACGGGAGGCTCGCTGGCCTAGGCGCGGGGGCGTGGCTTGCTCGACGGGCGGGGGCGGGGCGGAGAGCCGAGCATGGAGAGAGGGAACGGAAGGCGACGGCAGGGAGCGGCAGACAACGACAGGGAGCGGAAGCGGGAACTGAAGCCCGGGAACCAGGGGCTCAGGCGGGCCAGCTCTGCTAGATTGGTCTATACCACATTGTCCCCCGTGGGTCCTCTCCAGACCCGTGAGTCCCCTCTCCAGATCGGCAGGCCCAGCGTGGAAGTTGTCATCGTCCCGGACGCCAAGGCAGGCGGCGAGCTCATCGCGGAGGCCATGGCCGCCTTGGTGCGCCGTAAGCCTGACGCCCTGCTCGGTGTCGCCACCGGATCCACCCCGCTGCCCATCTACGAAGCCCTCGCCGCCAAGGTCGGCTCCGGCGCCGTGGATGCCTCGCGGGCGCGGATCTGCCAGCTCGACGAGTACGTGGGGCTGCCCCCCGGGCACCCCGAGTCCTACCGCTCCGTGGTGCTGCGTGAGGTCGTCGAGCCGCTGGGGCTCAGCGAGAAGTCCTTCATGGGGCCCGACGGCAGCGCGAAGGACGTGCAGGCGGCCTGCGAGGCGTACGACCAGGAGCTCGCGGCGGCCGGGGGCGTGGACCTCCAGCTGCTCGGGATCGGCACGGACGGGCACATCGGGTTCAACGAACCCTGCTCCTCGCTCGCCTCGCGCACGCGGATCAAGACGCTGACGGAGCAGACGCGGGTGGACAACGCGCGGTTCTTCGACGGGGACATCGAGCAGGTGCCGCACCACGTGATCACGCAGGGCATCGGGACGATCCTCGAGGCCCGGCATCTGGTGCTGCTCGCCACGGGTGAGGGCAAGGCGGATGCGGTGGCCGCGACGGTGGAGGGGCCCGTCGCCGCGGTGGTTCCGGCCTCGGCCCTGCAGTTGCACCGGCATGCGACGGTCGTCGTGGATGAGGCCGCCGCGTCCAAGCTGAAGCTCGGGGAGTACTTCCGGGCGACGTTCGCGGCCAAGCCCGCCTGGCAAGGGCTTTAACCGGGCCCCTGGGCCTTGCGCGGCGGTGCCGGGGCGCCCCCTGCTGGGGG